>JAJZDE010000073.1 GCA_021828745.1 Pseudomonadota bacterium | reverse complement strand
GATCGATCATACATCCCCCAACTGGCAAATCTCAAAGCGCTATTCTATCAGGGGATGCCCAGCCATTTATGGGTCTGCAGGGAAAGTTGCCAACGCGGATGTGAACGACAGTAAGACAACGCAGCCTGTTCATGGCGACGATCCCCCCCTTCATCCAGCGGTTGCAGCAGAAAATGACGGAAATCCAGCATCACGAACCGTTCCGGCGGGCAATCTGTCTGGGGGTACACCAATTTCAACTCATCCCCCGCAAGCACTTGCAAGGGCTCTTTGCCCTTGGGACTGACACAGATCCAGTCGATCCCCGAGGGGGGCAGCACCGTTCCGTTGGTTTCCACAGCCACCCCGAACCCCCGTTCATGCAGCGCTCCTATCAAACCTTCATCCACCTGCAACAAAGGTTCTCCGCCCGTCAATACCACCCAGCGCCGGGTTCTGTCCTCCACCACCACTCCATCCTTCCAGCAGCCTTCGATCGCATCCGCCAAGGCCGGGGCAGAATCAAACTTGCCCCCGCCTGCGCCATCCGTTCCCAAAAAATCCGTGTCGCAAAAACGGCAACGTGCCTGTGCACGATCCTCCCTGCGACCACTCCACAAATTACAACCGGCAAAACGGCAAAAAACGGCCGAACGCCCGGTATGGCAACCCTCCCCCTGAAGAGTCAGAAAGATCTCCTTGACACTGTACGTCATGGCTTATCGAAGGGGGCCGAAAACAGGTAAAGTCCAGATCTTTCCCGAACCGGGGGTATCATACAGATCCAGTCGGTCCAGGGCGGGCAGCAGGGGGCGGGTGCGTGCCACGATCCAGTCGAGCAAAGCCAGGGTGGTTCCTGCCGGGACCTTGTCATGCAGCGACTGGTGATCCAGTTCACGGTACAGGGGGTCGAACAGACGTTTGACCTCGCCAAAATCCTGGGTCCAGCCCATCATTTCATCCAGAGGGGCAGAAAGCCCCAGGCGCAGGCGATAGGTGTGCCCCCACAACACCCCCTCGGGGGAACGCAGGGCGCTGTCGAAACTTTGTTCTTTCCAGATGCGGTAGCGGGTGCCATCAAAAGAACTTCCACTGGAAGCGGTTTCATACACCGTGACCTGGGTCAGTACCTGCCCCCCCTCTTGCAAGCGGGACCAGATCCAGCTGGCCAGAATTTCAGAGGTGGGAATATCCAGACCGCCCAGTTCATTCAGACACCGTCCATGCAAACGGGCATGCAACTTCTCCCATTGGGTTATCAGCGATGCGGACTGACCTTCCTCCCAGGGAAAAAACAACACGACCTCGAATCCGTGTCCGTGCAGACGCCCGCATTTATGTCCGGCGGGCACATTGGGCAGAAAATGTGCCGACTCGAAACGATCACGCATCCACCCATGCAACCGTCCTGCCGCATCGCGCACCACCCCCTGCCGGGGGCCTGAGGCCAGACATCCGTGACTGCCCGGAGCCAGATCCAGATGCTTTTCGATCCAATTCCAGATCTCCGCGTCATGCCGTTGGGAGAAAAGCAAATCGAGGTCCTGGTAATCCAGCCGTTCCACCACGTTGCCGAGCCGGTCACCCAATCGCCCGGTCTGGTTCTCATCACGCAGCGGATGGCATACCTCCACCCGGAAACTATGGCCGTGACGACCTCGCAAACGCGCGTCCGCCGCCCCGGGCACCTGTCGGGAAGCCTCGAAACCACGAGCCTGCCAGTCATGGCGTTCTCCAGCAGATTCGTTCGCCCCAACCTTCATGCCGTGATCCCCGAGTAGCGCACCACCAGAGGATCCGGCACCCCCACCTGGGCAAATCCGCGCGCCCGCAGCAGACAGGCATCGCAATGTCCGCAAGGTTGCCCCACCGGCCCCGGATCATAACAACTGGTGGTCAGACCATAATCCACGCCCAGGGCCAGGCCCTGCCGAATGATGTCGGCCTTGGTCAGATTCAGGAGCGGCGCATGGAGTGTCAGCGGGGCTCCTTCGACCGCCCGACGAGTCGCCAGGTTGGCCATCCGTTCAAAGGCGCTCAGATATTCCGGACGACAGTCCGGGTAACCACTGTAGTCCAGCGCATTGACTCCGATGAACAGGTCCGACACCCCGAGCACCTCGGCCCACGCCAGCGCAAAGGACAGGAAAATGGTATTCCGGGCAGGCACATAGGTCACCGGAATGGCATGCGCCTGATCGAGGTCGCGATCCTTGGGGACCGCCTGTGTGCTCGTCAGGGCCGACCCCCCGATCGCACGCAGGTCGATATTGACCACTGAATGCTCGATCACCCCTGGTTGAAGGGCGAGACGCCGGGCGCACGCCAGTTCATGCGCGTGACGTTGACCGTAGGCAAAACTCATGGCGTACACCCCAAAGTTCTGTTGGCGCGCCATCGCCAGTACAGTAGCCGAATCCAGGCCCCCGCTCAACAGAATGACGGCGTTTCGCTCTGACATCAGACGAACGCCCGCACCGCTTCGGCCAGACAGGTCTTTCCCTTGCCCGAACGCTTGGCCTGATACATGGCCCGGTCTGCCACCAGCAGCAACTCATTGGTGGTCGTGCCATGCAGCGGGAACAATGCCGCTCCCACGCTGGCCCCCAAACGACAAATCTGCCGATTCAGAAGCATGGGTTGAGAAATCGCTTCGATCAAGTGGGCCCCCAACTTCAAGGACTCTTCCTCGGCCAGGGCGGCCGTGGAGAGAACCACAAATTCATCGCCCCCGAGACGGGCCACAAATCCTGTTTTACCGACCACCTCCCGCAAACGCCCGGCCACGATCACCAGCGCCTGATCTCCCGCCTCGTGGTGCAGGGTATCGTTGATCGGCTTGAACCCATCCAGGTCCAGAAAAAACAGGCTGTACCTCCGGCCCTGCCCGTGCAGACGTCCGTGAACATCGTGAAAATGGGGACGGTTGGGCAAACCGGTCAGGGAGTCGTGCAATGCCAGAAAATCGATGCGTTGGCGCGCCGCTTCTTCTTCCGAGACATCCCGAACCATACCGATGATCAGGTTACCTTGCTGACGTTTCACTTCCGTCAAAGCCACCCTCATGGGAAAAACCTCTCCCGACATCCGCAAGCCCAGAACCCGTTCGTTCTGCACGCCCTGTGCCGTGGAGATCCCTCCCCATTGATGGGGTATGCTTCCCCCTCCTTCCGGAATCAAACGAGACACCTTTTCCCCCACCATATGAGTCGCAGGATACCCAAAGATCTTTTCTGCAGACTTGTTATAACTTTGCACCACACCTGCCTCATCGGTGGTAATGATGGCTTCGAAGGCATTGTCCAGAATGGCAAAAAGACTGTCCTGCAAGGTGGCGATACGCTGCATGCAACGCATGCGCGCCTCCAGCACTTCGAACACCACGGGCTTGATGAGATAATCGTCGGCGCCGGCATCCAGAGTGGACACGATTTCTTCCTTGGCCGACAGGGAGGTCATGATCATCACCGGAACCCAGCGCGCCCCTGTCATGGCCTTGATCCGTCGGGTGGCCTCCACCCCATCCATTTCAGGCATGATCACATCCATCAGCACCAGATCGGGCACCCGCGCCTGGTAGGCCTCGACGGCCAGGCGACCATTCTGGACATAGGTCACTTCGTGACCCTGCTGTTCCATGAATCGCTGAATCGGCAGCGATGTCGCGCGCGAATCATCGACAAGGAGAACGTGCATGCTGGTTCACTCCTGAGTGCACACCGTGGAAGTATCTGGTATTGTAAAACATTCCTTGATCTCTCAACCAGTTTTCAGTCCTACCACTCAAGCAACTGGAGGGCACAGAATCGACGCAGGGGCCTGCCTATCCGATACGTGCGGCCTCGACCACCGTCCGATCGAGCAATTCCAGGCATCGATCCAGGGTTTGTGTCACACAATCGTCGGAAAGCGTTTCCAACCAGGGGATCAGGAGACGTGCGCCCAGACAGAGACGCAGAGCCCAACGCTCAGGCCCTTGACCGCCCCCCCCGCCCAGCCGCACCGGTTGACCCCAACGCCCCCGCACGCCGGCTCCGGCCTGTGGCAAGCGCCGATAAAGCGCCTCCAGAGCCCCCCGTTCCAGGAGACGTCCTGTCGGCCCGCGAAGTTCGAAGGGAAAGATGGTGGGGCGCACATCCCACAAATCCGGGTCACTGCCCCGCTCCAGCCCCGGCATGGATTCCAGGGTCAGCGCAGGCCAACCTTCGACCCGTTGTTCCAATGCCGCCTGAAAGCGTGCCAGATATCTGCCCAGTTCCTCCTTTGGAACGACATGCCAGCGTTTCATTTCCGTCAAGGCCGAAACCCAGCGCAGCAGGGCACCCAGCCCCAGAACCGGCCCGTCCCACCCAACGTCCTGATAACGGGCACGGGGATACAACAATGCCCCCGAGAAGGGGGGGCCTCCGACAAATTTTGACCCGGTGATGGCCACCGGCCAACCCCAGTCCAGATAATCCTTCACCCTCGACCAGGCAACGCGTAACTGGCAGGCATCCACCAACACATGAAGTTGCTCCGGGTAACGGGCAACCATCTCCCGGGTGCAGTCCACGCCCGGAACCACCTGCCCCGTCTTGGTTCCATCCGTCAGCACCAGCAGGACCTGCCTGCCCGATTTCAGCCAGTGAACCGCCTGCGTCCAGCACAGGTCATCCCGCAGCGCGGCAGGAATCAGGTCCCCGACCTCCGTACGAACCGGCAGGGAGATGACCTCGGCCATCGTACAACCCAGTGCATCCCGCAGCGCCTCGGGGACCCGGCTCCCGGTCTCGCTGCCCTGACACAGGATCAGAAGGGGATTTTTCATCTGCCCCAGCACATGTTGCCCCCCCCGGCTCAACGCATTGCTTCCCGAGGAGTACAGGTTCGCCCCATAGTGAACCGCATCGAGCCCCATGACCCGTAACAATTCCCGAGCCAGGTTTTCCTGAATCGGGCGCCGATCCGGGTTCTCTGCCACCATGGGCGCCCATTGTCTCAAAACCTGAAAACTCGCCTGCGACACGGCAGAAGCCGTGGCCGAACCCCATTCCCCTACCTCTTCCTGGGGAAAAGGGGGGACCCCGTAAGCGTTGACGCCCGTCTCCGGGTCGAGGTGCAGACGCAGATCAGCATCTTCTGCCAACCAATGCGCAATGCGCTGGTCGGTGAACTGCCTATTTCTCAAACCGAAACGGCACTCGACAAGCCTGGGGCAGCATGCCGGGCGTCCTCGAGCATCTGGCGAAAGGCCTGGAATACTTTCTGTATGGCCGGCCGCTTGTAGGGAAAGAGTTCCACGGGATCCATGCCGTGGACCACGGCACTGCTGTCCGCTTCAAAAATCAGCAATCGTCCATCCTGCAATTCGGCACAATCCAGTACCACGTAGTCCAGACCCAGCGCACGGTTCACCAGAGCCAGGGAGTTGGCCTGACGTCGGGCAAAACCGGATTCAAAGCATTCCATGAAGTGCGCCTCTTCTGCCCGTTTTTGTGCGGAATCCTCCATCCCTCCATTCAGGTAATGAATCATCCAATGGTCGGAAATGGCCAGATGACTGGCAAATGGGACCCCTTTTACCAACGCAATCCGGTATTTCCGGAACAGACCATCCGAACTTCGGTAATCCACGAAGGGAGAAACAAAAAATACGTCCGCCTCATTCTGGACCAGGTAATCCTGCCAGCCTTCCCTCCCGTCGATCTTCATGAGTCCCGTGCCCGCGTGAGAATCGATGGGGCGCACGATCACCGGATAGTCCCATGCCCTTTCCCGTTCGAAGGCATGCTCTTCCCGCGCCCAAACCTCCAGCGTCCCTCTCTCGACCCGTTGCGCCATGGGCGCCACAACCCCCGGCATCCCCGCCAGGGTCAGAGCCACCCCATCCCGCGTCAGTCCGGCGATCCGCGCCGGATGATTGAGTATGGGTCGGGGCCAATGCACCAGGGCCTGCGCCAAGGCGTGAAGCAAGGGAAGCGTCTGTTCGGATTCCCCCACGGCCACCATGGCCACGTCGTGTTCCGGGATCTGCGAAGGGAAAAGCAGTTCAGGAGAAATGAATAACTGATGTAACTCGATGTCCGAATCCTCCACCAGGAATTCCAGTGGCGTATTGGCATTCAACTCTCCGGGGACCATCAAGGCCAATAAACGCAGGGCAGGGGCCCGGGCAGCGGGCAATACATAGGTCTGCCGCTGGCGCAACGCCTGCATCTGCACGTCCCGCGCCATTTCGTGGAATCCCCGCAGATGCAGGAGAATGGACAGATCCAGCAAAACTTCCGGCCCACCTTCATGAGTCGGACGAGAGGCGCGCTGAATCAGGTCCTGCCCCAGCGCGGTCAGGTCTTCCCCATGATAGGTGCGCGTCATCAACTGTGCCAAACCATGATACGTGACTGGACTCATGACGATTGGATTCTCCCTGTTGAAAAACGTTGTCCCAAATGAAGCACGGCACAGATCAGGGCTTCCAGATCCCGCGC
>JAJZDE010000072.1 GCA_021828745.1 Pseudomonadota bacterium | reverse complement strand
CTCTGTTGCTGAACCCGTTTTCAGATTCAGACATCGCATGAACTGTTCACGCCACCTGAAATACAAGGATTCCGGCATCGACTCGCTGATCACGGCAACAGTACCAGTTTCCGACCCTATTATGCAAATAGCCCTCAAAAAAGGTGGGGAAGTCGATCTGTAAGCCGGGTTCTGTCTGGGACAGTCATTCCTCTAGGCCGCCAGTTACCTGACGGCTCCAGCAACCTACCCGGAAGCGGCGCGAGCCACGCCAATGCTTCCCTATTTGGTCTTGCTCCGGATGGGGTTTGACCTGCCGTCAGCGTTACCGCCTCCGCGGTGCGCTCTTACCGCACCTTTTCACCCTTGCCGTCATCCTTTCGGATGCTTGGGCGGTCTAAGTCTCTGTATCACTTTCCATGGCCTCGCGACCTCCGGCCGTTAGCCGGCATCCTGCTCTGTGGAGCCCGGACTTTCCTCCCCGGGATGAATCCCGCGGCGACTGTCCAATCCACTTCCCCGCTTCATTCTACCAGAGGGAAGCACCTGCCAGTCCAGAATTTCTCCCGCCCCCAGAGGAACCAGGGTTTGGTCTTCAACATTCTGGAGGAGCGGTACCGTCCAGGGTTGACGGATCAGGGTCACTGTTTCGGAATTACGGGAAATACGGTAAAAATCGGCCCCGAAATGACTGGCGAAGCCTTCCAGTTTGTCCAATGCCCCCAGAGCCTCGAACACCTGCGCATAGAAAGGCAATGCCACTGGCGCGCTGTAAATGCCGGCACAGCCGCAAGCCGTTTCCTTGCTCTGTCGGGCATGAGGTGCGCTGTCGGTGCCCAGAAAGAACCGGGGATGTCCCTTGGCCACGATGGCGCATAATGCCTGGCGGTGTTCTTCCCGCTTGAGTACCGGCAGGCAGTAGTAATGGGGCCGAATTCCGCCCTGAAAGAGCGCATTCCGGTTATAGAGCAAATGCTGGGGGGTCACCGTTGCCGCCACTCTCTCGCCCGCCTGTCGGACAAAATCCACGGCAGCTCCCGTGGTGATGTGCTCGAAAACCACGCGCAGATCCGGAAAACGTTCCAGCAGGGGGATCAACTCACGCTCGATGAATACGGCCTCACGATCAAACACATCCACATCGGGGTCGGTCACTTCGCCATGGACCTGCAGTGGCATCCCCGTCTCTGCCAACGCCTTCAATACCCCTTCACAGCGCATCAGATTGCGCACACCCGCGTCCGAATGCGTGGTGGCTCCCTGCGGATAGTACTTGAAACCCACCACGAACCCGCAGGCCTGCGCAGCTTCCACTTCATCCGGTGTGGTCGACTCCGTCAGATACAGGGAAAGCAACGGGGTACACCCCGAACCCTCCGGCAAAGCCGCCAGGATGCGTTCGCGGTAAGCGCGCGCCTGCCCCACCGTCGTCACTGGAGGCTTGAGGTTGGGCATGGCCATGATGCGCCCAAATACCCGCGCCGAGGGCGGAACCACCGCACGCAATGTCGCTCCATCGCGCAGATGCAGATGCCAGTCGTCGGGCCGGGTCAGGGTCAACGTTTCCGGCTTCATTCTACCGTCACGCTCTTGGCCAGATTTCGGGGTTTGTCCACATCGGCCCCGCGCAGGCACGCGGTATGGTAGGCCAGCAATTGCAGGGGAACCACGTGGACCACCGGACTCAGGACCCCTTCATGGTCTGGAAGCCGGATTACATGAATCCCCTCGGAGGGGGGGAAATGACTGTCATTGTCTGCCAGAACGTACAATTCCCCCCCTCGAGCGCGCACCTCCTGCAGATTGGACTTGAGTTTCTCGAGCAAGTCATCGTTGGGCGCCACGGCCACCACCGGCATTTCTCCATCCACCAGGGCCAACGGTCCATGCTTGAGTTCTCCCGCCGCGTAGGCTTCGGCATGGATATAGGAAATTTCCTTGAGTTTGAGTGCGCCTTCCAGGGCGATGGGGTAATGGGCCCCACGGCCCAGAAAGAGAGCATGCTGTTTGCGACAGAAGCGTTCGGCCCAGAGCCGCAACTGGGGTTCCAGATTCAGCACATGCTGCACTTTGTTGGGCAAGCGTCGCAAGGCGTCCAGATACGCCGCCTCAGCCTCTTCGGTCAATACCTGACGCACCTTGGCCAGGGTCACCGCGAGCGCAAAAAGCGCCACCAGTTGTGTCGTGAAGGCTTTGGTGGAAGCCACCCCGATTTCCATCCCGGCACGGGTCAGGAACGACAACGTCGACTGGCGTACCAACGAACTTTCCGGCACGTTGCAAATGGCCAGGGAATGGTTCATTCCAAGAGACTGGGCGTGTTTCAGGGCAGCCAGGGTATCCGCCGTTTCTCCCGACTGGGAAATGGTGATCACCAGGGTCGCCGGATCGGGCACTGAGGTCCGGTAGCGATACTCGCTGGCGATTTCCGCCCGACAGGGCATGCGCGCAATGGCCTCCACCCAGTAACCTGTCACCAGGGCGGCATGGTAACTGGTGCCGCAGGCCAGCAACAGGACATTCCGGACACCGGAAAAACAGGCCTGAGCATCCGCGCCAAAGAGATCGGGCGTGAAGCCCCGAGCCAGAATCGGCTCCAGCGTATCCGTCAGGGCACGGGGTTGTTCCGCAATCTCCTTTTGCATGTAGTGATCGTAAAGACCCAATTCGGCAGTTTCAGGCGAAAGATGGCTGATGCGTTCCTGACGATTCAGCGGTTCTCCCTGCAGAGTCATCACGCAATAACCGGCGGGGGTGATCTCCACCACATCTCCGTCCTCCAGATAGAGCATGCGCCGGGTATGAGCGATCAAGGCCGCAGCATCGGAGGCAAGAAAAGTTTCTCCCTCGCCAAGACCGAGCAAAAGGGGGCTGCCCTTGCGCGCAGCCAGCAAGAGATCGGGGTGCCTGCGAGAAATCAGGGCAATGGAATAGGCCCCTTCCAGTTGCCCGAGGGCGGCACGGAAAGCCTTGCCAAGGTCGGGCTCTTGGCGCGCATGAAAATGCACCAGGTGTGCGATCACTTCCGTATCGGTATCGGACTCGAAAACATAACCTTGTGCCTGCAGAAATTGACGCAGGCGTTCGTGGTTTTCTATGATGCCGTTATGCACGACCACCATCTCGTCACAACTTTGGTGGGGATGGGCATTCCGGACGCTGGGAACGCCGTGAGTGGCCCAGCGGGTGTGGGCAATGCCCAGAGTGCCTGCCAGCCCCGTCGCCGCCACCTCTCGCGCCAACTCGCTGACCCGGCCCGTACTGCGCACGCGCGTCAATTGACCCGAATCCAGCACCGCCACGCCCGCTGAATCATAGCCCCGATATTCCAGGCGGTTGAGACCATCGATCAGTATCGGTACGACGTCCCGACGCGCCAGCGCGCCCACGATGCCACACATAACCCTTCTCCCGTTTTAACGAATCCAGGGCATTATGGGTGCATCGCGCCACGCTGGCAACTGCCACCCTTCCCTGAAATCAGGCGGTAATGTCGGAACTGAGCGAATGGCGCACGGATTCCTCCAGGACAAAACGAATCACCGGGTACTCGGGGTGATTCACGCCCACCGTCAACGCGGCCCCACGGCGTACCGCCTCGCGCTGGGAAGGGGAAAGGGTATAACGCAGAAAATGAACCGCCGAAGTTTTTTCTGCGGTTTCTCGCGCCATGTCTTCATCCGCCACAGGGAACACCGGTTCGAACCCCTCCACCTGCAGCCAAAGGGCACGTTCGATCCCCTTGAGACGTTCCAACATGCGCTTTCGTACCGGAACTTCGGCATATTCGATCAGCAGGGTAGCCTTCCAGTTATCGCCATCAGGAATCAGGGGAACGTAGGACGCCAGTTCCTCCTGGATGGCTCCGGGTTCAAAAATCTTTTCGATGCGCAGCATCTCCTGTATCTGGTACTGAACCGTCAGACGATCTTCAAACAACAGGGTCAAATGTTTCCCCACATGGACGGTCCGCTGTTTCTTGTGGGCCATGACCCTTGCCCGAAACTCCGGACGCTGTTGGGCGTAGGCTTCCAGCGACCATAAATCGGCACGGGTCAGCGACATGTCATTCCTCCGGTAATCCGTAAGCACGGCGCAGTAATGTCAGGGGATGGGCCTGTGCCACCGCCTCGCCCATCCCCTGGACGATATGACGGGTCGCAATGGGACAATCCGAAACCACCACATCCGGTTCGGCTTCTTTCATGCGGTTGAAGACCGGTTTGCCGATTTTCATGGAGTCCTCGAAAAACTCCACTTTGACGCCCCAGGTCCCATCATGGCCGGAGCAACGTTCCACCGTCGTCACCGTAGTCCCCGGAATCATCTGCAGGAGGTCACGGGTACGCAGCCCGATATTCTGCACCCGCAAGTGACAGGGCACATGGTAGGACACCCGCCCCAACTCCCGGGCATAATCCGTCTTCCACAATCCTTCCCCATGACGGGCCATGAAATATTCGAAGGGATCAAAAAAAGCCCGGGCCACCCGGGCCACCGCCTCATCCTCCGGAAACAGCAGGGGCAATTCCTGCTTGAACATCAGCACGCAGGAAGGAACGGGCGCCAGCAGGGCATAACCGGCCTGTGCCAGCGCATCCAGCGCGGGAATGTTCTGATTCTTCAGAGCCTCGACCCCATCCAGATCGCCCAACTCGAGACGAGGCATTCCGCAACATTTTTCCTGCGCCACCCAGCGGACAGGAATTTCGTTGTGCTCGAGAACCTTCAGCAGGTCCAGACCAATTCCCGGTTCATTGAAATTGGCGTAACAGGTGGCGAACAATGCCACTTTTCCCGGTGTGTGTACGCCCGGGCGAGGCGTGAAACTTTGGTTGGGAACGACCCGCCGGCGCAACGGTGGGGAAGCATAGACAGGCAAAAGTCGGTCTCGGTGAATCCCCAGGGTGTGATGCATCACCGTCCGGGTGAAACCGGGTCGGTTGACCGCATTCACCACATCCACCACGATGGGGATCGTCGCCAGTTTGCCCAGGGTATCCGTACTGGCCAACAGTTTGTCGCGCCACCTGGTTTTGCCTGCGCGGAACTGAATGGCCTTGGCCCGCAACATGGTATGGGGAAAATCCAGATTGAAGGGGTGGGGGGGCGTGTAGGGACACTTGGTCATGTAGCACAGGTCACAGAGATAACAGTGATCCACCACATCCCACAAGACTTTATTGGCAACCTCCTCGACCTTCCCCGAAGGCGTGGCGTCCACGGCATCGAACAGTAACGGGAACGCCTGACATAAACTGAAGCAGCGGCGACACCCCTGACAAATGTCGAAGATGCGCGTCATCTCCCCTTCGGCTTGCGCCCTGTCCCAGAAATCCGCACTCCTCCAGGGGATCGGATGTCGAATGGGGGCTTCCAGATTGCCTTCGCCAGTCATGGATCTTCCTTGCCGGTCAGTCCACCAGATTCTTCAATGCCTGACCGAACCGGTTGGCATGGGAACGTTCCGCCTTGGCCAGCGTTTCAAACCAGTCGGCGATTTCGTCGAATCCTTCCTCTCTGGCCACTTTGGCCATGCCGGGGTACATGTCTGTGTACTCATGGGTTTCCCCTTCGATGGCGGCTTTCAAATTCTGGCGACTGGAGCCGATGGGCAATCCTGTGGCGGGATCCCCCACTGCTTCCAGATACTCCAGATGACCGTGGGCATGCCCCGTCTCGCCTTCGGCCGTGGAACGAAAAACGGCCGCGACATCATTTTGCCCTTCAATGTCAGCCTTGGCCGCAAAATACAGATAGCGCCGATTGGCCTGGGATTCTCCAGAAAAAGCCGCCTTCAGATTTTCATGGGTTTGGGTGCCTGCCAGCTTCATGGTCTTGCTCCTTTGGTGAAAATTAAAAATTAGAATTAATCTAAACCTTCGAAAACTATAGGACAGTACAGAACGCTTGTCAATCCTCTCAGGTCAATTCGAGCAATGAAGCCAGTTCCTCGAGGGCGGCCTGATACACTGCGCGCTTGAACTCCACCACGTTCTCCATGGGAATCCAGTAGGTACTCCAGCACCAGTCATCGAATTCGGGCTGATCCGAGGTCGCCAGGGAAACATCCGAATCGCTGCCCACCATGCGCAACAAAAACCAGATTTGTTTCTGGCCCCGGTAATGACTCCGCCAGTCTCGCCGCAACCATTGGGTGGGGACGTCATAACGCAGCCAGTCCCGGGTACGCCCCAGAATCCGGACATGCTGGGGCAACAGCCCCGTTTCTTCTGCCAACTCCCGATACATGGCCTGTTCGGGCGTTTCCCCGGCCTGAATCCCGCCCTGAGGAAATTGCCAGGCTTGCTGACGTACCCGTTTGGCCCAGAAAACCTGATTGTATTCATTGCATAGAATAATTCCGACATTGGGTCGGTAACCTTCCCGATCGATCATACATCCCCCAACTGGCAAATCTCAAAGCGCTATTCTATCAGGGGATGCCCAGCCATTTATGGGTCTGCAGGGAAAGTTGCCAACGCGGATGTGAACGACAGTAAGACAACGCAGCCCGTTCGTGGCGCCGATCCCCCCCCTCA
>JAJZDE010000071.1 GCA_021828745.1 Pseudomonadota bacterium | reverse complement strand
CGCCAATGCGTCCTTCAGGCGGATGCCCGTCCCATCCTGAACCACACCGATCAGGGCGCGCCGCACAACTTCGGTCAACTCCTCAGGAAGTACCCGGATTCCGGCGGCAGGTCGATTGACAAAGTGAGTTTCATAGGGCGTTCCCTTTGCAAACTGCAAATCCTGGAATGCCACAGTCGGCATCAACAGTCCCTGATTGACAATGATTCCCATCAATTCTGCGAGCGAATCGGGGCGATCACCGGAGGCGCCCAATGCGGTGGCGTAGGAAGGGGTCAAGGCTGCGAACGGGTAGCCCAGGTGACGCCAATCGGCGGCGATCATCTGGAAAGCTTCCAGTTCCAGCATCTGATGGATGCGTGACTCCTGAACTCTTTTATTATGACTTTTGAACAGCCATTGATAGACTTCCTGGCGTTGCTGGGTACTGGCTCCGACCAGTTGCGTCTGGGTCGCTGTGGGGTGGTGAAAAAGATAGCCGACCAACCATAGTTCCAGAGGATGGATTCCGGCCAGATAACCCCGGTCCATAAGGGAGTATTTTTCAACGGCAAACTTGTCGTAGAGAATCTGCAGGGAGTTTTCACCAAGTTCCGCTTCGGGTAATTGCTTGTGCATGAAGGCCGTGAACTGCAAAAAACTGGCCTCAGGTTCAATACTTCGAAATAACAGAGCCAAACTCTTCGGCTTGGCACGGACCCCGTCGATCAAGGTTTGCATCATCTCGTCAGGGGTTTTTCCCTTGTATTTCTTGTAAAACCGAAACAGGAATTCGCGCCCTTCATGGTCTGCAAAAAGTGACAGTTGGGCTTGTCGGGACGCATTCACTGAAACTTCGGCCGCACCGGTTTCTGCTGTGGCATTGTGCGTTGAGGGAGTGGTTTTGATCAGACCCACCAGGCTCGCACTCAAGGTCTGTGTTTCATAATGATGTACGATGTCCCGCATCAAGCGCACAAATACCAGGTTGACAGAATGTTGAAAACCTTCTTGTACCGTCATGATGCCATTGTCTTTTTCGGGCTCGAAGTTTTCGAATCTCTGTAACCCGCCGCCAGTAAAAAACGCTTCCGATGGGTTCCCGGAATAGGTTCGTCGCATGGCGGCCTCAAGCATATCCTGCAAACGGCTGTTGGGGTTTTCGGAAAAATAGGTCAGCGCCCAACGGGTCAGCGTATCTTGCGATCCTGCCAGAATTCTCATCAAATCCTGTCGGCTCATGCCTGCATAGGTCTGATGCAGTTGGGTCATGATTTCCAGGTAGGTGATCAGGGTACGCAGTTTGGAGGTCGATCCAAGGTTCAGGCGCGCTCCGCTATTGATATCAAAAGGCTGATCCAGATTGTCGGTTTGCACCCGCAGCAGATTTGCCCCGGGGCTGCGCTCGAACAGGGTAAAACTGAAGGACAATCGCTGGGGATCGTCATTTTCCCCCAGCATATTATGGCCATACAATCCGGCAGTTCGGGCGCCGTCAGAACTTTGCACCTGGCGCAACAAGTCCGTGACAGCGCGCTGTGCATCGCCATCAAGGGTTGTCTGGACATTCAGATCGAGCCTGTCCAGCGTATATAGATTAGGTATGCGAAGCAGGGAGAGCAGACCATTGCGTAGCAGGTTTTCAGCTTTTTGGGATACAAAGGAATTCACCTGCGGCACCAGCGGACCCTGGTTCAAGTGAAGCGGTTGCGAAAGTGCCGTCCTTTCCAAAGCGGGCGGGATGAGATGAGCCGACCCCAATAGTCTCAAATAATGGTTCGTCATGCGCATCAGCGCAGGCGAGTCCTTCTGTAAAAAGTAAGAAGGCCGGCGCTGGGCAATGATGAGGGACAAAGCCTGTTTGTAGACTTCAGCTCGCTGCTGCAAAGATTCGTCATCTTGCCTCCGCAATAGGTGATTGAATTCGTCAAAGTTGCGACCGTACCACGTCCACATGCCGTCGCCCAATCCGTTGACTTCACCATAGCCCATCCTTGCCGTCAGGGGCACCGTGTTCAAGTAGGCCACCACGATCTGGCGGCGGTCTGCCATGTTGTCCCTGCCATGCAGATAGGACCGGATCGAGGCCGCATCCATCTGCAAAAATTTTTCGTGAATGGACGACGTGCGACCCTCGGGAGAGTGCCGGTATTTCTCTATCTGGGTGACCAGGGTACTGGCACCCGGCGTGTCATGCTGACGATGAATGACGTGAAGAACCTGATCGAACAGCGCCCGATCCAGTCGGCTCCAGTTGACGGCAGGATTGCGTGTCGGATAGCGGCTGTCGAGCAATTCCTTGTCCTCAACGAACAGCAGGGTGTCGACCAATATCTCTGGAATGGCATTGAAATTCGTATAGACCCGTGTCGGGGACAGGAATGCATAGAGCAATCGCTGATTGTGGTCCAACAGCGTCAACCCAGCCTGATCTTTTTCCGCATAGATCGGCGACAGCGGCGATTCAAGCAAGGCGGACGACATGCGGACCTGTTCGGCGACGATAAACCCGTGAGACATCAGTGCGTTGGTGTATTCAGGTATTTTGTTGTATCCCAGGCGTTCGTCATAAGGACCTGATGTTGGAAAACGGATCGAAGGGCTGGGGCCTTTTTCCAGTTTGTAGTTGAGCCGGCTTGCAAGCCTGACAAAATAATGGGCTTGAAGCCAGGAAGTGCGTAGTTCATCGATGACGATCCAGCCTGTCGCTGCCACCAGTAGTATCAGCAAGACGAGCAGGGATCGACTTTTTAGAGCATGGAAAAGGGACACCGTGTTTACTCGTGAGATATTGTCAAATGATCCTCCGCCCATTCAAAATCGGGCAAATGGATTGAATCTCCTGTCTTGAATTTGCGACGCAAATGTGAAGGTTGCCTAATACTCTGAATGAAAAAAACTGTCTACACCCACTGGCCCGTACCAGTTGATTATATAGGCAGAATTCGAGCTGGTCTGGAACTTTTGGACATGCTCTCTCATATCAGCACGAGGCACAGTCACAGCCGAACTCTCCTCAAAACGAATCATCCGTTGGTCGCATTTATTAATTGCGTGTCGCGAGCGCGATTGTTCCGATATGTTTGATACCGTACAGACTGCGTTTGGCTTTACGCCTATATTTCACGCAGCGGTTCAGACTAATGCAACTTAATGCGGCGCAGGGAGGCGGTATGCCACTGATTCAGTTGGTGATTGTATTAATTGTTGTTGGGGTGGTTCTCTGGCTGATCAACACCTACATACCAATGGAAGCCACAATCAAGAAAATCCTGAATGCGGTGGTCATCATCGCGGTGATCCTCTGGCTATTGACTGTATTCGGGGTAGTGAATTCCCTTTCCGGGATTCGTGTCGGACGATAAATGGTGCATCATCCTGACAGTCTGGAGAGTGTGACAGACTCGATAAGTCGGGGAATTACAGGATGGGCATTTTTTATCGCCGTTGAAAGGAGGTGTGACATGAAATTTCCTGCGAAACTGGCCATTGGCCTGCTCTCCTTCGTCTTGTTCTCGGGTATGGCAACAGCCGCCGACTATAACGGGAATGCGACTGAACAAACCCATGAAATGGGCTGTGATGGAATGGGCATGAAACAGGGGGCTATGATGAGCGAACCGGTAGCCACCGTTCACAACCACCTGAGCGAATTACAAGCAAACCTCAAACTTACAAAAGATCAGGAACCCGCTTGGAAAGTGTTCTCCAGTCAACTCACCACACAAGCCGAAAATATGGCGTCGATGCACAGCAAGATGAAAGAAGATATGCAGAACACGTCCATGACCGCGCCTGAGAGCATGACGATGAAAGCAGACGTGATGAGAGACCTTGCACAGAACATGGCCAAGATGGCTGATGCTGTAAAGACATTCTATGCGACCCTCACGCCGGAGCAAAAGGGTGTTTTTGACAAAATGCACATGAACCACATAAGATGCATGGACCGCATGAAATAACTTCGTGTCACCCATTCAGATGCCGTAAGGATGAGCGCCGGGTAGACATTCAACAGACCCTTTGTTTTTGAGCAGGATACGCGTTCGGCCCTGATTCTCGAAACTCGCTTGACCGGTAGAGAAGATGCCGGTTTTTTTATCGAAAGAATTTTTATAGAATTAAAAAATGGATATATTGTGTTGATTTTTGTAAAAAACATAAGATCACCCCTAATTCCGTTCGTGAAACGACAGGTCGGGGAAATAACTCGCCGTTGGCATATCGGTGTACTTTCTCTGAACATTGTCATATCCATCGATCACTGATCTTTGTTATGGCTACCAATGGCTTGTTGCGGCACCAGATGATCGAAAATCTCATGGCCCGGCACACGGAAGGAGTTGTGGATGGCGCAATTGTCTTGTGGGAGCAGTTGGCAACTCACATTATTTCGATCATCGGTGAAAGTGGTTTCAATTCTCTTTACGCAAGAAGTGTGTTCCTTGCCCAGTCAACCTTTCCCTGGCTCGTCGCCACTTCAATCTCACCGCAGACTGATCACAGATTTGCGGGATTAAGAATTTCTTTTGACGGGCAAACGCGCATGCAAACCAGAGAGGCGAACAGATTGCTACTGATCATTTTTACCGACATCCTGGCATCGCTAATCGGCGAGCAATTGACGACCCAAATGGTACGATTGGCCTGGGGCAATAATATCCAAGATAGATCCGGCAAGGAGTTTTCAGATGAGTAAGAAGGTTACCATACGCCGTCTGCCGACGGGCGTTCCTGGTTTGGACAACCTTCTGGGCGGTGGATTGCCGGAATTCTCGTTCAACCTGATTGCGGGTATGCCGGGAAGCGGAAAAACGACACTCGCCCACCAGATCATGTTCTCACAGGCAAACTCGGACAATCGGGTACTGTTCTTCACGGTACTTGGCGAGCCTGCCTTGAAGATGCTCAGGTATCAGCAGCAGTTTTCGTTTTTTGACATTGATAAAATCAATGATTCGATACGCTTCGTCAATCTGTCTGCTGACCTCATGGAAGGGAATTTCGACCGTGTATTGTCGCGCATCTCCGAAGAGGTGAAAAACTATACACCCAGTTTGGTATTTGTCGATTCCTTCCGATCGGTCGTGCAATCGACGAAGAATCAGGATACAGGTATGTCCGATTTGCAAAGATTCGTGCAGCAGTTGGGCATGCAAATGACAAGTTGGCAGACAACCTCGTTTTTATTGGGTGAATATTTGGCGCCGGAAGCAGAGTCCAGCCCTATTTTTACCGTGGCCGACGGCATCCTCTGGCTTTCGCAAAACATGCACCATAATTCAATGGTACGCAAGATGCAAGTGGTTAAAATGCGCGGTCAAGCTCAGGCTGCCGGTTTACATACCTTCCGTATCAGCGATGAAGGCATCCAGGTTTTTCCTCGCGCGATGGTCAAACCGAGCGGAGTGGTTGCGCCTTCTATCGAAGTTTCCGGCGGAGAGCACCGTATTCCTACGGGAGTACCGGGGCTGGATGAGATGATGGGCGGCGGCTTGCCCGCTGGCTATTCTCTGCTCCTGGTCGGACCATCCGGTTCCGGGAAAACCGTATTAGCCACAGAATTTCTTGCTGAAGGGGCAGCCAGGGGGGAACCTGGTGTGATTGCAGCGTTTGAAAAGAGTCCGAACCAACTGCTGAGCAGAAAACTCAATACACTGATTCAGGCTGGGCAGGTTGGGGTGATCGACACGCGTTCTCTGGATTTATCGATTGATCAAATTCTGCATGATCTGATCGAAATGATTACCAAAATGCAGGCAAAACGCGTTGTCATCGACTCCCTTTCCGGATTTGAACTGGCACTGGCACCTGAGTTTCATGAAGATTTCCGGGGATCTCTGTACCGGATGATTGCCGAGTTGACCGGCATGGGCGTGACCATATTGATGACCTCGGAACTGGAAGACCGCTACACCGATTTGCGTTTCAGTCCCTTCGGGAGCGCTTTTCTCGCTGATGCAATCATCGTGCAGCGTTATGTTGAAATCGCGGGCCAATTCAAACGCGTCATCTCGGTCGTCAAAGTCCGTGGCAGCAGGCATAGCAAGGACATTCGGTTATACGATATTACAGATGAAGGCATCGTACTGGGGGAAACTTTGACTGCGTACGCTGGAATCCTGACTGGCCGGCCGACTGGAGATCTCGTGGTATAGGGAAGAAAGGGACATCGTAATGAGTAAAAATGACAAAGGTCAAATTTCCGACCCCGGTGATTCGGTCTCTTCGGGCACGAATTCTGAGAGTGAAAGACAGTTCACTGTCCGCGGAAACGACAGAAGGCGAGGGGGAAGCATTGTCATTCACCCTCCCCCCCAAATCGACCTTCTGCACCCCGAAGATTCGATCAGTGCGCGAGAAGATGCCGTGCGGTTGCGGGAACAGGATGTCAACCTGCTCGAGCAGGAAATTATTACTGCAGAGACCACGCAGAAAACTTCCGACCCTCACCTGAAGGTATTGCAACAAGCGAACGCAAATCTGGTAATTGCTACCATCGAAGCGCATAAACTGGCCGAACAAATCCAGATGTCTAAAACGCATCTGGATCATTTAGCCCATCACGATGGACTCACCGATTTGCCCAACAGAATGCTGCT
>JAJZDE010000070.1 GCA_021828745.1 Pseudomonadota bacterium | reverse complement strand
TCAGGTTCTGGGCTTCATCGATGATCAGATACTTGTTGAGAAAAGTTCGTCCGCGCATGAAATTCAGGGACTTGATCTTGATGCGCGAGCGAATCAGGTCGCGCGTGGCCGCCCGTCCCCAGTCTCCTGCCTCTTCGTCCCCCTTGTTGAGAACATCCAGATTGTCCTCCAGCGCGCCCATCCAGGGTGTCATTTTCTCTTCTTCCGTACCGGGCAGGAAACCGATGTCTTCTCCCACGGGAACCGTGACCCGGGTCATGATGATCTCCGAGTACTGTTTGTGTTCGATGGTTTGCATCAACCCTGCGGCCAGGGTCAGCAAGGTTTTTCCCGTCCCTGCCTGACCGAGCAGGGTGATGAAATCGAGATCGGGGTTCATGAGCAGGTTCAGGGCGAAATTCTGTTCCCGATTGGCCGCCACGATTCCCCAGGTGTTATTGCGCTGGGACGTGTAGTCGCGCAGTATCTCGAGGACGGCACTGGTTCCGATCCGTTCCTTGACGCGGGCGTAGAAGGGTTTTTCCCCCTGTTCCTGATAGAGGAATTCATTCAGGTAGAAACCGGGGACCAGGGGACCTTCCACCTTGTACAGGGTACGTCCCTGTTCCTGCCAGGATTGCATGCCCTTGCCGTGGGTTTCCCAGAAATCGTCCGGTAATTCACGGACGCCGGTATACAGCAGATCGGTGTCTTCCAGGACCTTGTCATTGAAATAATCTTCCGCATCGACGCCCAACGCGCGGGCCTTGATGCGCATGTTGATGTCCTTGCTGACCAGGATGACGGCACGCTGGGGTTGGCTGCGCTGGAGTTCGAGGGCGACGGCCAGGATCTGGTTGTCGGGTTTTTCCTCGGCCAGCAGGGCGGTGGGCTGAGTGTTCTTCAGGGTCTGCAAAAACAGGGTGCCCGAAGGACCGGAATTCTGCGTGCGTGCGAGGGAAAAGCCCTGCCTGATGTCGGTTTTTTCCGCACGGGTGATGATTTCGTCGAGAAAACGACTGACCTGCCGGGCATTCCGTGCCACTTCGGTCATGCCCTTCTTGTTGTGGTCCAGTTCCTCGATGGTCATCATGGGCAGAAACACATCATGTTCCTGAAATTGAAAGAGGCTGGTGGGATCGTGCAGCAACACGTTGGTATCGAGGACGAACAACTTTGGGTCTGGATGGGCAACCATGGGGGGTGGGCTCCGGGGGGGAAGTGGTCAGGGCAGTGCGCGGAGGGCTTCCAGAACGTGTTGGGCGTGACCGGGGACTTTGACCCCGCGCCAGACTTCAGCCAAACGGCCTTCCGGATCGATCAGGAAGGTACTGCGTTCGATGCCGCGAACCTGCTTGCCGTACATGTTCTTCATTTTCATGACGCCAAACAGGGTACAGGCCAGTTCGTCGGGATCGCTCAGGAGGTGAAAGGGGAAATTCATCTTGGCACGGAACTTTTCGTGACTGGACAGGCTGTCGCGCGAGACGCCCCAGATCGAACAATGCAGGGCCTCGAATTCGGAAAGCAGTTGGGTGAACTGGAGCCCCTCATCGGTACATCCCGGGGTGTCATCCCTGGGGTAGAAATACAAAACCAGAGGCGCCCCCCGCTGTTCACTCAACTGAAAGTGTGGTCCGGCGGTGGATGCCAGCCGGAAGTCCGGCACCAACTCCATTTTCTCCATTGGTTTCTCCAAAAAAGATCCGTGATGGTGCAAGTATAGCCTATGGTTCAGCGCGCTGTGCCTTGCAGGGCCAAGGTGCCTGAACGACCGGGGAGCGAGCCCTGGATCATGGGGCACGCTGGCAAGGGATCGAATTCCACGGCCGAGGCCAGTTGGGCCAGGGAGACCAACCGGTAGCCCTGGGCCTTCCAGCCCCGGAGCAATTCCTGGAAAACCGGGCGCAAACGCTGACCTTCCAGTTCGGCATGCAGGGTGAAGACATGTCCCTGGGGCGGTTCGTCTTTGGTGAGGGCCAGCAGCGTCGAAGCGACCGTAGGGACATCCACGCCCTCCAGTCCGATCAGTTCGTCCAGGGTGGGGAGGGTGGTGGGCAATTGCAGGCAGCGTGCAGGGTGATCGCCCAACAGAGGGCGAAAGGGACCTCGTCCGCGCCCATCCGATGCCCATTTGAACTGCTGTTCATCGAGCCAGCGCAGGGCGTCCTCGGTCATCTGCCAACCGGCGGCGCCGTGGACATGGGGCGCCTCCCCGAAAATCTTCTTGAAACGTTCGCAGGCCAAGTGAAGCTGAGTGCGTCCCCAGGCAGGCGGACGCTGGTGCAGATTGTCCTGCCAGGCGGTATGGTCCCAGGTATGAACTCCCACTTCAAATCCTGCGGCGGCTACGGCGCGCAACGTGGGGGCGGTTTTGAGGCCGATGTCGGGGCCGGGGAGCAGGGTGCCATGGAGCAGAGTGCGCAGACCGTAATGTTCCAGCACGGAGGTGCGTTTGACCTTGCCCAGGAAGCCGGGGCGAAAGACGCGCTTGAGGGCGCGTCCCGTATGGTCCGGTCCCAGGCTGAAGAGGAAGGTGGCCTGGGCCTGTTCGGCGCGTAGCAATTCGACCAGCGCCGGGACCCCCACGCGGGTTCCGCGCAGGGTGTCCACATCTACTTTCAGGGCCAGGAGTCGCATGGGCGAGACTATGGACACTTTTTCGTCACTCGGCAAGCCCCCCTTGCTGGTAGAATGGTGGTCTTTCTAAAATCATTGGTTGAATTTTCATGGCTCGTCATCTGCGCAACATCGCCATCATCGCTCACGTGGACCATGGCAAGACCACGCTGGTAGATAAACTGCTCCAACAGTCCGGGACCTTTGCCGCCCATCAGCACGTGACGGAACGAGTCATGGACAGCAACGATCTGGAAAAGGAACGGGGCATCACCATCCTGGCCAAGAATTGTGCCGTGGATTATGAAGGGACCCACATCAATATCGTGGATACCCCTGGACATGCCGATTTTGGCGGCGAAGTGGAGCGCGTGCTGTCCATGGTGGATGGGGTGCTGTTGCTGGTGGACGCCGTGGAAGGCCCCATGCCCCAGACCCGCTTCGTCACACGCAAGGCCTTGGCTCAGGGGCTCAAGCCGGTGGTGGTGGTGAACAAGATCGATCGTCCGGGGGCTCGTCCGGACTGGGTGGTCAATCAGACTTTCGATCTTTTCGACAAGTTGGGGGCCACGGAAGAGCAACTGGATTTTCCGGTGGTGTATGCTTCTGCCCTGCAGGGGTATGCTACTCTCGATCCCCAGCAGCCAGGGACGGATCTGCGCCCCCTGTTCGACGCGGTTCTGAAATATGTCCCGGAGCGGGTGGGGGATGCGGAAGGTCCGCTGCAATTGCAGATCGTATCCCTGGATTATTCCAGTTTCGTGGGGCGGATCGGGATTGGACGGGTACACCGCGGGCGTATCCGGACGGGTCAGGAAGTGGCCATAATGCGGGGTCCGGACGCACTTTTGAAGCGTGGGCGCGTCAATCAGATATTGGGGTTCAAGGGGTTGGAACGGGTCCCTTTCGACAGTGCGGAAGCCGGAGACATCGTCCTGATCACGGGCATCGAAGAGTTGGGCATCGGGGTGACCCTGACCGAGGTGGACAAACCCGAAGCGCTTCCGATGCTGGCTGTGGATGAGCCGACCCTGACCATGAATTTTCAGGTGAATACCTCGCCCTTTGCCGGACAGGAAGGCAAGTTCGTCACCAGTCGTCAGGTTCGTGAACGGTTAGAGCGGGAATTGCTCAGCAATGTGGCCCTGCGTGTCCAGGAAACCGATGATACGGACGTTTTTCTGGTATCGGGACGAGGCGAACTGCATTTGACCATCCTGCTCGAGAACATGCGTCGGGAAGGCTACGAACTGGCCGTGTCCCGTCCCCGCGTCCTGTTGAAAGAGATCGATGGGGTTCGTTGCGAGCCCTTCGAAGCGCTCACGCTGGATGTGGAAGACGCTCATCAGGGCGCAGTCATGCAGGCGCTGGGAGAACGACGGGGCGACTTGCAGGATATGCAGTCCGACAGTCAGGGACGGGTGCGCCTCGATTACCGCATCCCGGCGCGTGGTCTGATCGGGTTTCAATCCGAATTTTTGACCTTGACCCGGGGAACCGGGCTGATGAGTCACGTCTTCGATGACTATGGCCCCATGAAACCGGAAATTCCGGCGCGCCGCAATGGTGTCCTGATTTCCGCCGAACAGGGCGAAGCCGTGGCCTATGCCCTGTGGAAATTGCAGGAACGGGGGCGTATGTTCGTGGTCCCCGGAGATCGTGTCTACGAAGGCATGGTAATCGGGATTCACAGTCGGGACAATGATCTGGTGGTCAACCCGGTCAAGACCAAACAATTGACCAATATTCGCGCGGCGGGCAAGGACGAGGCGGTGGTTTTGATGTCGCCGGTGGCGTTGACCCTGGAATCGGCCATCGAATTCATTACCGATGACGAATTGGTGGAGATCACGCCGCAGACACTGCGCATCCGTAAACGCCATCTACTGGAAAATGACCGCAAGCGGGCATCCCGTAGTTAGGAAAAAATCCCTGTCGGTGGCGGGGGAGTTGCTTTCGATGGTACGGGTGCGTACAATGGGGTTGTTTTAGAATTGGAGTAAATCCAGTGCCGAGTATCGGTCGTTCCCGTCAAGAAAAAAGTGACCGTTTCGGCCTCCCGTTTTTCTGTGGTTTAGGCTCGATTCTGGTGCTGGTGGCTGGGTGTACGACGGTCGGTCCGGATTTCAAGTCCCCCACCTTGACCGAGGGGGTGTCCGTGTTGCCAGCGTCTTCCCCCCAGGCGGCGGTGACCGAGGGGGATGCTCAACACTTCGTGGCGGGACAAACCGGAAGTTGGGATTGGTGGAAATCCTATCGATGTTCGGAGCTCGATCGGTTGGTGCAGATCGCCCTCGATCAAAACCCCACCGTGGAAGCCGCCCGCGCCACCTTGGTGCAAGCGGGGGAAAATGCCACTGCGATCCAGGACAATCTGACCCTGCCCACCGTCGATGCCCAATTGGCGCAAACCCGCCAGCGCTTTTCCACGGCAGCCTTTGGCTTGCCGGGTGGGCAGGCTTACCTGTTCAATCTGACCAACGCTTCGGTCAACGTGTCCTATCCTTTGGATGTGTTTGGGGGCAATCGCCGTCAAATCGAGGCCCTGCAAGCCCAACATGAAATGCAGGCCCATCTGTGGCAGGCTGCACGGGAGACCCTGATTGCCAATGTAGTGACGACCGTGGTGCGGGAGGCCAGTCTGCGTGCCCAACTCGATGCGACGGATACACTGCTCCAGGCTCAAGGCGAGATGCTGGACCTGACGCGGCAACGACAGGGGATGGGTGCCTTGTCTCTCAATGAAGTGGCGGAGCCGCAGGCCGAACTGGCCCAGAGCCGTGCCAATCGCGAGGCCCTCGCCTTGCAGTTGGACCAGATCCGCCATCAACTGGCGGCGTATCTGGGGCAATATCCTGCGCAAAATCCTTTGCCCGAATTCCACCTGGAGGATCTGCATCTGCCTCGATTTCTTCCTCAGGCCGTTCCTTCGGCTTTGTTGCGTCAGCGCCCGGACATCCGGGCCAGTGAGGCACAGTGGCACCAAGCCACCGCCAATCTGGGGGTGACCATTGCCGGGGCTTATCCCAACCTGACCCTCACGGGAGCCATGGGTGCGATGGCGCTGACACCGGGGGCCCTGTTCAGCCCCGCTTCATCGGTCTGGTCGTTGGGTGGCGGGGTGGTCCAGCCGATTTTTCATGGGGGAGCCTTGAGCGCGGCCAAACGGGGTGCGGAAGCGGCGGTCCAGAGCGCTGCGGCACAATATCGCAACACCGTGGTCCAGGCCTTTCGTTCCGTGGCGGATGTCTTGCGTGCCCTGACCCATGATGCGGCCACGCTGACGGCTGAACGGTCGATCCTGGAAGCACGGCAGCAGAGTTTGGGGCTGGCAGACCGACAGTACCGGTTGGGGGGCATCAGTTACCCGGCGCTTCTCTCCGCACGGGTTCAGGATGCCCAGGCCCAGGTGGGCGTCGCCCAGGCCCAGGGAACCCGATTGGCCGACACGGCAGCTTTCTACCTGGCTCTGGGGGGAGAAGTAGACCCCGCTGCGGTGGCGCAGGCAGCGCCTGTTTCTCCTCCCCCTTCTTCCTCTTCTTTGCCGGGGCAACCAACTCTCCCGGATTCACGGTGATTTCATGACTGTCCAACCTGCCCCTTCCCTGAAAAAACGCCTGATCCTCATGGGTACGCTGATGACTCTGCTGGTGGGGGGGCTGGTGGGATTCAATCTGTTCAAGCGGACCATGATGCAAAAATATCTGGCGGGCGGCGCGGCCCACCCCCCCCAGGTGGTGACGACCCAGATCATTCGACGGACGAACTGGCAATCGTCTTTCAACACCATCGGTTCCCTGCGCGCGGCGCGCGGCGTGCAGGTCAGCGTGGAAGTTCCGGGCCTGGTGCGTCAGGTCGCCTTCAAGGCCGGGGATGAGGTTCAGGCAGGACAAACCCTGGTGGAAATGGTGGATGATGCGGAACGGGCTGCCCTTCAGACGCAGGCGGCAGGACTGGAACTGGCCCGCTTGACGCTGAAACGGGATGAAGCCCAATATGCGGTGCATGCCATCAGTCAGGCGC
>JAJZDE010000069.1 GCA_021828745.1 Pseudomonadota bacterium | reverse complement strand
GTGATCTGGAGATCCCCCTGCAGTTCAATAACTTTCGCGACTGAAGGAGTCGAGGGCCACATTCCGGAGCCAATGCCGCAGGTGGCAGTGATGGCCTTCCAGGAGCAGGACATCGAAGCGGCAGCGTGCCGGAAGACTGTGATGCGCCAGATAGTGTCGGGCGGTCAGCCACCAGCACCGCTGTTTGCGGGCGTCGATGCTTTCGAGTAGAAGGGAAGTGGCGCGCCGCCGCCAGCGCACTTCCACGAAAACCAGGGTGGTTCCATCCCGTGCAATGGCGTCGATTTCACCGAATCGGCAGTGGTAGTTTCGGGCGATGAGGGTCAGCCCCTGACGTTGCAGAAACTGGGCGGCCCATTCTTCTGCTGTACTGCCTTTCTGGTTCATGGAGAGTTCCTTGACACATTTTCCCTTGCACGCTTCTGAATCCCCGGGACCTGAGGGCACGCTCTATGTGGTGGCGACCCCCATTGGTCATCTGGGAGATCTGACCCTGCGCGCCCTCGAGGTGTTGCGCAAGGTGGACCTGATCGCGGCCGAGGATACCCGCACTTCCCGTCCCTTGCTGGACCACTTCGGGATTATGGCGCCCCTGATGTCCCTGCATCAGCACAATGAACGTAAAAAAGCGCAACTTCTGATCCACAAATTGCAGGAAGGGCACTCGGTGGCCCTGATTTCCGATGCGGGAACCCCTGCCATCAGCGATCCCGGCGCGCGGGTGGTGGATGAGGTCCTGAATGCCGGCGGGAAGGTGGTGCCGATTCCCGGGGTCAGTGCAGTGACGACCTTGCTGTCGGTTGCGGGGATGACCTGTCCGCAGTTTTATTTTCATGGCTTTTTGCCGGCCAGGAAGGGGGAACGCCAGCGTCAAATCCAGTCCCTGGCAGATCTGGCTGCCGTGGTGGTCTTTTACGAAGCGCCGCACCGTATTCTGGCCACGTTGACGGTGTTGGCCCAGGAATGGGGGGGGACTCGCCGGGTGACCCTGGGGCGCGAGTTGACCAAGCGTTTCGAGACCCTGCACCGCTCTACGCTCGAAGAAGCCGTACAGTGGGTCCAGGCGGATCCCAACCAGCAGCGCGGAGAATTCGTCCTGGCCATCGAGCCAGCTCCCGTGGTGGTCCGGGCCGCTACGGCGCTGGAACCGGCCCAGGAACGCTGGCTGTCTGTCTTGCTGACCCATTTGCCGGTCCGGGAAGCCGTGCAATGGATGGGAGAGGCGACGGGGTTGCCCCGTAACCAGCTCTATGCCGAGGCGTTGCGTCTCAAGGGGGCCTGAGCAGGAGGGTTCACCTGTACCGGGGATATGGTTTACAATGGGGCGATGGATCTGATCGCTCGCATGACCCGGCACTTTCAGGAAAGTGCCCAATTGAAGATGACGCTGGCGCAAGTGCTGTCCGCCCCCATTGCCATGGCAGCGGAGCGCATGGTGCAGTGCCTGTTGGCAGAAGGCAAGATTCTGGTGTGCGGGAATGGCGGGTCGGCGGCGGATGCGCAGCATTTCTCCGCCGAGTTGCTCAACCGCTTCGAGGTGGAGCGCCCCCCTCTGGCGGCGATTGCGCTGACCACCGATGCTTCGACCCTGACTTCCATCGCCAATGATTACCAGTTCGACAAGGTGTTTTCCAAGCAGGTGCAGGCTCTGGGACAGGCGCGGGATATTCTGCTGGTCATTTCCACCAGCGGGCAGTCCCCCAATGTTCTCGAGGCGGTTCGGGCAGCGCATGATCGTGACATGGTGGTGGTGGCACTGACGGGCAAGGGCGGGGGAAAACTGGCTGAGTTGCTGACGGGGAATGATGTCCACCTCTCGGTGGAGGCTCAGAACACGGCGCGGATTCAGGAGGTTCATATTCTGGTGTTGCACTGTTTGTGCGATGCCATCGATTGTATTTTGGTAGGAGCGGACGAATGAAAAAAAACTGGTCTCTATGGTTGATGCTGGGTGTCTTGCCTCTGACACAAGGGTGTGTGCCCCTGATGGCGACGGGCGCGGTGGGAACCGGACTGGTGGCGCAGGACCGGCGTACCACGGGCGCCCAACTGGATGATGAAGACATTCAGGTCCATATGTCGGAAGCCATTTCAAGAAAATACGGCAGCGATGTCAATGTCAACGCGTCCAGTTTCAACCGCAACCTGCTGTTGACGGGTCAGGTGCCGGATGAGGCGACGCGGAGCGATGTGGATGCCATGGCGCACAAGTTGACGAACGTGCGGCAGGTCATCGACGACATCCGGATCGGACCGCCCAGTTCCCTGGCCCGGCGGGCAGAGGATGCCTATCTGACCACCAAGGTCAATACCCGCTTCATTACCGACAATAACGGTAAATTCTCGCCTCTGCAGGTGAGTGTGACCAGTAGTGGCAACGTTGTTTACCTGATGGGGCTGGTGACTCAGGGCGAAGGAGATGCCGCAGCCAAACTGGCCAGTACCACCAGCGGGGTCAAGAAAGTCGTCAAGGTCTTTGAATATCCGACGGCGTCCACCCCGGCCAGTGAAGCCAACCCGGCGGTCAAGGCCGAGAGTGGACCGCCCGCGCCGGTCCAGGCACCCGCGCCGGTGGAGGAAGGACTGCCCGCCACGACTCAACCGGTATCCCCCTGAGCCGGTAGTGCAGGACACGCCTCCCGCCTTCGAACGGAAGATCGTCGCGCCCGAATGCTGGTCGGTGCGCCTGGTGGAGATCCCTCGTCCTCTGGTATTTACCAACGGGGTGTTCGACATCCTGCATCGCGGACATGTGACTTATCTGGCGCGGGCGCGGGCGCAGGGCGCTGCCCTGGTGGTGGCATTGAACAGCGATGCTTCCGTGCGTCGTCTGGGCAAGGGGGCTGATCGTCCCATCAATGTCCTGGCCGACCGGTTGGCGCTGGTGGCCGCTCTGGAATGCGTGAGTCTGGTGACCTGGTTCGAAGAAGATACCCCCCTGGCCCGCATTCTGGAGTGTCAGCCCGAGGTTCTGGTGAAGGGGGGGGACTGGCCCGTGTCCGCCATCGTGGGGGCACCGTCCGTGCTTGCGCACGGGGGACGGGTGCTGTCCATTCCCTTCGAACATGAGCGTTCCACCACTGCGCTCCTGCATCAGATCCGCGCCTGATCCTTCTCCAGGAGCAGGGCCAACCCTTCCAGAACCAGTTCCGGGTAGACGTGAAGGGGCGCTTCCAGATACGGACTGAGTTCGGCATGGTGTCCCCCGCCCAAAAAGACGGGCACCCGGCAATCCTTTTGACTGAGCGCCTCCCGGGCCAGTTTGAGCGCTCCGAGGGTGGCCGCCAGGGTTCCGCTCTGGATGGCATCCTGGGTGGAACGGGCCTGCAGGGTATAGGTTCCCTGTGCTATGGCCGGAAGGTGCGCCGTGCTCTGGTGGAGGCTGTGGCGCATGAGGGTCAGTCCGGGCAGGATCATCCCCCCTAGAAAATGCCCCTTTTCATCCAGACTGTCCAGCGTGGTGGCCGTTCCCGCCATCACCACCAGGGCCGCCCGGTGCTGGAGCTGCCAGGCACCCTGCAGGGCCATCCAGCGATCCGGACCGAGTTGGGCCGGGTTGTCGTATCCATTGCAAATCCCCCCTTCGGAAGGTTTGCTGGAATGCCAGCAGGGCGCCTGTCCCAACGCCAGGCAGGCGCGCTCCACCTGGGCTCGCAGATCCGGGTGGGCGACGGAAACGCCATGCGCGGCACGGATGGGCGGCAAGTTGCGCCATTCGGTTGCCAGTTGGTCGAGGTGCTTCAACGGCAGACGGCCCTGCCGAATCCAGGTGCCCTCCTGGCGCAGCCCCCATTTCAACTGGCTGTTGCCCAGATCGAGGTACAGCCGCACGTCAGGTTCCCTCCCAGCGCAGGGACAGTTCGCCCCCGTGGTAGGTCTGCGAATCGCCCGCCGGATTCCTCAGGATCAGGCCACCCAGAGGGCTGAGTCCGATACACTCTCCCTGGCTGAGGGTTTGATCGGGATGACGCAGGGTGACCGGCCGGTTGCGGTGCACGCAATGCGTCATCCAGGTTTCTGCAAAGGGGGAAAAGCCCGATTGGGCGAAGGATTCCAGCAAGGGAATCAGCGTGTTCAGGAGACGTCCGAGGACCGTACCGCGCGCGGGGGCCTGGCCCGCTTCATCCCTCAGATCATTCAGGGAAAGGGAGAAGGCCTCCTGAACGGCAGGAGGAAGGGCGACGTTGAGGCCAATTCCGATGACTGCCCCCACCTGTCCGCTGGAAAGGCGGGTGGTTTCCACCAGTACGCCGGCTACCTTGCGTCCCTCACGCCACAGGTCGTTGGGCCATTTGACCCCCACGGTGGTGATGCCCAGGGAATGGAGCGCTTCCAGCACCCCCAGCGAGACCACCAGAGGCAGTCCGCTCAACTCCTGAAGAGAGCGATCGAAAACCGACCATAGGGAAAAAGTCAGGGAACCTTCGGGATCGGAAACCCAGGCGCGGCCTTGCCGCCCCCGTCCGGCCGTTTGTTGACGGGCAGCCAGACAAAAATATCGGGGAAGTCCCTGGGGCGCCCATTCGAGCAGGCAGCGGTTGGTGGAGTCGAGGGACCGTACCTGCCAAACCACGGGCGCGGCGGGCAGGGTCCCGAACTCCCGCTGCAGGTCGGCTTCGTCGAGGAAGGGCTCTGGAGGCACGATGGTCGGAAAGAGGGCAGGCAGAAGTGAAGTCGGGCGTACGTTCATGCGCCCTAGTCTGGACAGGAAGCAGGGTGCCTGTCAACTGCCTTTGATCCCGTTCGTCGTGTTCGTGGGCCAGATCCTCGTCTGGTTGTTGTCGGTGATCGAAGAATGTAAACATATAGATTGACATAAAACCGGGTCATGTATATACTTATGTTCACGATGAGCAGACCTGCAAAAACGGTTTCAAGCATTCCCGGCCAAGCTCGCAACGCCTTGATCAAAGTTGGTTCCGATTTGAGGGTGGCGAGAGAACGTCGTGGCGAGTCTTTGCGCGTGTGGGCGCTCCGTCTTGGGGTTTCAGTGCCAACATTGCGTCGTATGGAGGCAGGAGATCCCACGGTCGGGGTTTCCTGCTATGCAGTGGCTTTCTTTTTGATCGGAAAGACTCGTGAATTCGCAAACATCGCCGACCCAAGCCTTGATCAGCAAGCGTTGTCCATGGAGATTCTGAGGGCTTCCAGAAAGAGGGTGAAATGAATGATATTCTGCACGTTTGGAATTTGGTAGACCCAAAAAAACCGGCCCCGGTTGGCGATGTCAGAATGGTTGCGCATGGGCGCGGGTACTCTTTTTCGTATCATAGGGAATGGATGGCATCAGGTTATCCGTTGTCAGGTGATATGCCTCTCATATCGCTCCCCATTATCCCCCTTGACGCATCAGAGGGCCTTGGCGCTATTAGCGATTCAATGCCGGACAGGTGGGGGGAGAGAGCGATACGATATCTGGATAACCCGGAGCAGATTAACGTTCTTGATCTTCTGTATCTTGCCGGCGACGGTCATTTTGGGGCGCTTGGTTTTTCAAAAAACAAAGATTTCTATGCGCCGCACGATGCCGGTCCGCTTCCTGAGATTGGTTCTATTGAACTGCTCCAGGATATGATTTTCAGAATTGAAAACAATGAACCGCTGTCCGAAAGAGAAAAGCTGATTGCAAGTTCAACGAAATCCATGGGGGGCGCGCACCCAAAAGCTCTTGTGGTGGCTGACGGGGTTGAATACATCGCGAAATTTCCGCGCGGAAGCAATGTCGATACTGGTCTTGTCGAACACGCTTCTATGGTTTTGGCGTCAAAATCCGGGATTACCGTCCCGGAGACGTTTGCCGTCCAGACGTCTATTGGTCATGTTGTCATGGTGCGCAGGTTCGACAGGGAAAATGAACGACGCATACATTGCCTGTCAGCGAAAACCGTTTTGACAAACGGAGTGAACCCTGCAGCACATCCAGAGGGGGTGTTAAGCTACCCCGCAATGGCTGATTTTGTTCGACAGTCATCAAAACCTTCTGGGCAAACAAAATCCAGGCGCGAAATCTTCAGGAGAATGGTTTTCAATATATTGATTGAAAATACAGACGATCATGAAAAAAATCACGCATTCATGTTCAAGGATGGTTATTGGGAGATTGCGCCTGCATTTGATATTTTGCCGTTAATGTCAAACTCAGGCAGACAACAAATGGGCGTTGGTGCGCGCGGCAGTGAGGCATCTGTACAAAACGCATTATCGCAGTGCGAAAGATTTGGGTTGTCTCGGAAAGATGCGATAGAAGAGTGGTTTTCGGTGGCCGATCAGGTGTCTCAATGGAAAAAAGTATTTGAAACCGAAGGGGTCACAAAAACCGACATTGAATACATTAAAGGTTTTATTGATTTCGGCGATCGCTTAAAAATGCGCGATAGAAATGCGCACAGAAACCTGTTTGCCGACGCGTGGTGAGTGGGTTGATCTTGGGGAGGGACCCGGTTATCATCACCGGATGAGCGAATCCACTGTTACTCCCACGAATTTCATTCGTCACCTGGTCACTGAGGATCTGTCCGCCGGGCGTACCGGCGGGCGAGTGGTGACCCGTTTTCCACCTGAACCCAATGGGTACCTGCATATCGGTCACGCCAAGTCCATTTGCCTCAACTTCGGGTTGGCACGGGATTTTGGCGGGGTTTGCCACCTGCGT
>JAJZDE010000068.1 GCA_021828745.1 Pseudomonadota bacterium | reverse complement strand
CTGGTCTGGGCCACCCTCCAGTTGCATTTCAACCTGGAGCAGGCCACCCAACTCACCGCCGTTTCGGCCGTGGGAATCGCCCTGGGTTCCATCGCGGCAGCCCGGTGGGTACGCCTGGAAAGCGCCATCAAGGTGCTGCCGGTGGGCGTGGCCATGGGATTCGCCATCCTGGGCATGCTGGTGGTGCGGGACTGGGCCGTGGCCGTGGTCCTGCTGGTGGCGGCAGGCGCCATGGCCGGTTTTTTCGTGGTCCCGATGAATGCCCTCCTGCAACATCGCGGTCATCAGATCATGGGCGCAGGGCACAGCATCGCGGTCCAGAATTTCAATGAAAACATCAGTATTCTGGCCCTGCTCGGAATTTATGCCGGGGTCATCCGGGCCGACCTGCCCCTGCGTCACCTCTTTCAGGACCTGGGCTTCGAAACCCTGCGCGGACAGGCCCTGAGGCCGACGGAAGCGGCCTTTTACGTGAGTGTCCTGCTGCTGGCCATTTTCATCAGCAGCCTGATGTTCTGGCTTTATCGCCGTTATCGTCATGTGGAGTACGTGGATTGAACACCGGCCCTCTCCTCGCCCTGGAATTTTCCACCGAGCGTGCGTCCGTCGCCCTGTGGCAGGAGGGACGGATCCTGGCCTCTCGGGAGGATGAGGGAGCCGCCCCTTCCGGGCGCGTCTGGTCCCTGCTGGACTCTGTCCTGGCCGAGGCCCAACGAACCTGGGACGATCTGGGAGGAATCGCCTACGGGGCAGGGCCGGGCGGTTTCACCGGGGTCCGGCTGGCCTGCGGCATCGCGCAAGGTCTGGGATTGGGCCTGGGGATTCCCCTTTTCCCCGTCTCTACGCTCGAATGCCTGACTGAAGTCGCCCCCCATCCCCGCATCGTCGTGGCGCTGGATGCGCGCATGAATCAGGTCTACCTCGCCGCCTATGAGCGTCAGGACTCAGGATGGCAGGAGTGCTTGCCGCCCCGGTTGTGCAGTCCGGGCGATCTGTCCGGCCTACCCGACCTGCCTGCCGGAGACTGGTGGGGAGCGGGTTCCGGAGCGGTCGCCTGGAATACCCTGCTCACCTTACGCTGGGCATCCCAGTGGCAGGGCACGATCCCGGGACTCTCTCCGCACGCCACGCATATCGCTGCCCTGGCAGGCCAGGCCAGGAAACGCACGACCGGGGTCAGTCCTGCCGCCGCCCAACCCATCTATCTGCGCCAGCGGGTTGCCCTGACCCGCGCAGAACGTGGGCTATGAACACCGTTTCCCTGCGTCCGCTCACCCTTCAGGATGTGGATGCGCTTTGTGCCATCGAAAAGCGGAATTTTTCCGCGCCCTGGACCGGACGTCAACTTCTGGAATCCTTGTCCCAGCACCAGGGCTTGGGCCTGGTGGCGCCCTCGGGAACGCTGTTCGGGTATACTTTTTTCATGGTTGTTTTTCAGGAAACCCATCTGCTCAACCTGGTCATCGACCAGCCCTGGCAACGCCAGGGCTGGGGGCGCGTGCTGCTCGATGAAGTCATCACCCAGGCCAGCGCACAGGGCGCGGAATGCCTGCTGCTCGAAGTGCGCCCCTCCAACGAGGCCGCCCTGCATTTGTACCGCTCGGCCAACTTCCAGCTCATCGGAACCCGCCGGGGTTATTACGCGACCCCGACGGGGGATCGTGAAGACGCCCTCGTGCTGCAGCGCAGCCTGATGTCCTGAAACCGGATATCGTCGACATGCATGTACAGGAAGCCTACTGGAGAGAGTTGGGACTGTGGCCCCTCTGGGTTCCCCGGGAAAATCCGTCACCTGCCCCCCCCGAAGCGCTTTCCCCCTCCCGTGCGGACGGAAAAAATCAGGAAATTTCCGCGCCCCCGCCAGCGCTTCCCGACTTGCCGGTAACGGGCGATCTGCGCCGGCAGGTCGCTTCCTGCACCCGCTGCGCGCTACACGAACAACGCAAGCAGGCGGTTTTTGGACTGATTCACCCCGGCAGCCCCTGGATGTTCATCGGAGAAGGACCTGGCGCAGAAGAAGATGCGCGCGGGCTGCCCTTCGTCGGACCTGCCGGACGCCTGCTGGACGGCATGCTCACGGCCCTGGGACTGGAACGGGGCCCTCAGGTCTCCATTGCCAATGTGGTGAAATGCCGCCCTCCCCATAACCGCACCCCCAGCGACCATGAGTGTGCCACCTGCCTGCCCTTCCTCCGTCAGCAAATCGCACAGGTCCAACCGCGCATTCTGGTCCTGCTGGGCAAGGTTGCTGCCCATACCCTGCTGGACACCTCTCTGCCCATGGCCCAACTGCGCTCCAGAACCCATCTCTTCGAAGGCATCCCCACCGTCGTCACCTGGCACCCTGCCTACCTCCTGCGCACCCCGGCAGAAAAGGCGGGAACCTGGGCAGACCTCTGTCGTGCGCGCCATCTGCTCACGGAACCCACCTGATCCAGACCTCCTTCCAACCGCGGAGACGAGTAGTTTACAAATCGATACAATTTTTTTTCCAGTTATTACACTATCATGCGCTCATGAATACTCCACGCCCCCGCATCATCGTCCTGGATGACGATCTTCGACTACGCGAATTACTTCAGCGTTACCTTTCCCAACAAGGCTTCAGTGTGACGGCCGTCCCCGACACCCTCGCACTCGATCAGGCCCTGGCAAAATCACCCCATGATCTGCTGGTCCTGGATCTGATGCTCCCCGGCGAGGATGGTCTGGCGCTGTGCCGCCGGCTGCGCGCCCAGAACAACCCCATTCCCATCATCATGCTGACGGCCAAGGGCAATGACTCGGATCGGATTCTGGGGCTCAACACGGGGGCCGATGACTATCTCTCCAAGCCCTTCAACCCCAAGGAGTTGCTGGCCCGGATTCAGGCTGTCCTGCGGCGCCAGTCCTGGGACACGCCCATGGCCGACGACCATCATGCCCAGGATCTGGTGACGTTCGGGGAATTCAGTTTCCACCTGCTTCAGCGTACCCTGCACAAAAACGGGGAACTGGTTTCCCTCTCCAGCAGTGAATTTTCTCTCCTGCGGGCGCTGGTCACGCACCCCCACGAACCCCTCTCCCGGGAAAAACTCACGGATCTGGTGCGGGGCCGGGAACGGGAGGTGTTCGACCGCAGCATCGATGTCCAGATTTCGCGCCTGCGTCGCCTGCTCGAGGAAGACCCGGGACATCCCCGCCACATCCGTACCGTCTGGGGCATCGGATACGTCTTTGTCCCCGAGATCACCGCGCCGGAATGATCATTGCCCGATCGCTGCTGGGACGAACCCTTCTCGTCACGGTGCTGACGGTACTGGTGACCCACGTCGCCACGCTCTTCGTATTCCAGCGCTTCTATGTCGCGCCTCTGCTGGAACATACCATCCAGGATCGGGCCAACCATATTTTTTCCCTGATCACGGCGCTGGAATATCTCTCTCCTCCCGCTCAATCGGCATTCATCCGGGAATTTGACGACAGCGAGGGCGGCGTGATTCAATCCACCGCCCCCGATCCCCTGAAGATTCGCAGCCCCACACCGTCCAGCCGGGTATTCCTGCTGCAGCAGCGACTCCGTTCCCGTTATCCCACGACCCGCCTCTGGGTCACCACCCAGGGTCAGTTGCCTGCCGTCTGGATCCCTTTGCATACCACCCACGGAGATTTCTGGTACATCACCCAGCGCCAGCGCTTCGATGCGGATTTCCCGGAAAAATGGGCCCTGTTACTGGCCCTTGTGATCCTGCTCGGATTTTCCAGCGTGTACTGGGCGGTCTATCGCATCAACCGTCCCCTGCGGGATTTGACCCAGGCCGCCCACTGCATTGCAGCGGGGCAACCCAGCCTCCTGAAAATCACCCCGGACATTCCCAGTGAAATTCGCGAGGTCAGTGAAGCCTTCCACACCATGCAACATGCGCTCAAAACCCTGGAAACCAATCGAACCATCATGCTGGCGGGGGTTTCTCACGACCTGCGCACCCCCCTGTCACGACTGCGTCTGGCGCTGGAAATGCTCCAGTCACCTGCGCCCCCACCGCTCGACCCCCTGATTCAGGATCTGGAAGAAATCGACCGGATCATCGACCAGTTCCTGGATTTTGCCCGGGATCGTCCTCATTATCCCCTGCATCTCCGGGCCCTTGCCCCCCTCGCCGTAGCCTGTCAGGAGCGCTTTGTCAGCCGGGGTGTTCCCGTCACCCTGGACATGAGCCCCAATCTGCCCCGGGTATGCTTCAATGAACTGGCTCTGGAACGGATCCTCAACAATCTGCTGGAAAACGCGGTTCGTTATGGCAAACCGCCCTTCCACCTGAGTCTGTATCAGGAGGGGAAATCCGTCTGTCTGGCCGTACGCGATCACGGCGAGGGGATTCCTGCCGATGAGATCCCTCACCTCCTCCAGCCGTTCACACGACGCGAAAGTTCGCGGGGAGGCCCGCCGGGATCCGGGCTGGGATTGGCCATCGTGGCGCGCATCGTAAACCTGCACCACGGTACCCTGGAATTACGCAGCCCCCCGGAGGGCGGACTGGAAGTCGTCGTCCGCTTGCCCATCCCCGGGCAAACCGGCTCTGACGACCCCACCAACCGGACCGTGTGATCGACTGCCCGGAACGCGTCCGATATCTTGAAACCGCCGATGCGGTCACAGGTGGCGCGGAGCATCCATACGGTCATGCAGGATACGAACGACTGCTATTCCGTAAACTGTGATGCGAAAGTAAATCGTGTGCCGCTCAACACTTCGGCGACGATAGCCGGCCCGTATGTGGTCACATGCCGGGGCTATCTTGGGCGACTGCGCCAACTCGGCAAAGGCCGCCGTCAAGACGTCGATGTAGCGATTGGCCTGCCCTATGCCCCATTTCTGAAGGGTATGATTCCAGATCGTTTCAAGGTCACGTTCGGCGGCGGGGGTAAGGCGATATTCAGCCATGAGCGGTCAGCATTTTCTGCTTGAACGCGTCAGCATTGAAGTGTCCTGGTTCCCCGCTGGCTTCACCTTCAATCAGCGCAGCGCGGACGGCTTCGGTCTCGGAGTTACGTTCTTGTTCGCGGCGGATAAGGTCGCGGATATACTCGCTGTCGTTGGTGTAGTGGCCAGCGTCAATCTGTGCCCTAATCCAACTGTCTTGCTTGTCGGTCAAAGTGATGGTTTTGCGCACGGTTCCCATGGTGTGTTCTCCAAAGCATCAATAGTATGATAAATTCAGTACTATCGGTGTATTGTCGCGCAAGATCGTGTGCTTTTCCAGTTCAATTTTGCCAAATGGTGCCGTTTGCGTGAAAACCTTGTCCCGGTGGCTACACGGCCCAGAGTGCCTTTGCGCCGCGCTGCAATCCACCAGCGCAGCCTCCACGAAACCAGGGGAACGGTGATTCAATATCCCGAACTCAGGATTCTGGGGGAGCGGGACGCTGGAAGAAGCGACAGGCCACGGCCAATTCCCTCGTCCGTGCCATGGGGGGCAAACTCTGCCAGATTTTTGTGCCGTAGGATTTTTCCAGGATACGGCGATCCCCGATCATCAAGACCCCGCGATCCTGTTCGTCGCGGATCAACCGTCCGGCTCCCTGCTTGAGTTGGAGGATGGCGCGGGGTAACTGATAGTCCATGAAGCCATTGCGACCTGCCCGGTTGATTTCCTCGATGCGCGCGGCCTCGACGGGATCGTCCGGGGGCGCAAAGGGCAATTTGTCGATCACCACCACGGAAAGGGCTTCGCCCTTGATATCCACACCCTCCCAGAAGGAGGACGTTCCGAGCAGGACCGCATGTTTCGTGCGGCGGAAACGTTTGAGCAGATCACTTCGCGTACGCTGCCCCTGAACCAGCACCGGATAGGACCAATGCCCTTCCTGCTTCCAGACCTCCAGGATGCGCTGTGCTTCCTGCAGCGCCCGGTAAGTCGTAAAGAGCAGGAAAGCCCGTCCCTGACTGGCCTCCAGCAGGGGGCGAGCCCGTTCCAGAAGGGTCCGGGTATGAGTCGGCTCCTGGGGCAGAGGCAGATCCTGCGGCACGTACAGCAGTGCCTGATGAAAATAGTCGAAGGGACTTTCCCAACTGAGGGCGCGGGCTCGCGGCAACCCCATGGCCTCCAGATAATGGGCAAAGTCTCCCTTCACCGACAGGGTGGCCGAAGTGAAGATCCAGGCCCGCTGGGTATCCTGCCAGTAAGGTCCGAGCAATTCCCCCAGGCCGAGGGGGGTGGCATTGAAATGGAGGGTTTGGGGGAAACATTCCACCCAGCGCACCTGTCCGGGCAACTCTGTTTCTTGCCAGCGCATGGCCAGATCACGGCACTCTTGCGCCTCCCTGGCCAGTTCCTGCAAGGCTTCGGCGCGCTCGCCGTGGGCGGTCAGGTGCGCCACGAACTGTTCCAGCGCCTGAATGAAGTTTGCCCATGCTGCGGCAAACGCGGGTTCGCGGTGGACCTGATCCAGGGTCAGACGCCCTTCCCGCATCGTGAGGGAATGCCGCAAGGGGAGGATGCTTTTTTCCAGATGGCGAGCACTCTGGCTCAGTTCGTCCTGCTCGATGCCAAGGCCGGGCAAAAGGGCATGGAGAGTTTCCGTGAGTTCAACGACTTTGAACGTGGACAGGGATTGCCCGAAAAAATGGGTGGCGATGGCCGGTAACTGATGGGCCTCATCAAAGATCACGGCATCGGCCAGGGGCAACAATTCCCCTGCCCCTTCGTCGCGCAATACCAGATCGGCAAAGAACAGATGGTGATTGATGACCACCAGATCCGCCTGAAGCGCCTGCTTGCGCGCAGCCAGCACAAAACAGTTGGCAAGGTGGGCGCATTCCTGTCCCAGACAGTTTTCCCGCGTGGAGGTTACCTTGCGCCAGATGGCCGACTGTTCCGGGACTTCCCCCAGTTCGGCAATATC
>JAJZDE010000067.1 GCA_021828745.1 Pseudomonadota bacterium | reverse complement strand
CGGCAGTTTTGCCCAGCCCTACCGCCGTGAATTGTATGGGCGCAAATCCTGCACCCAGTACATGGACGACAAACCCCTGATCGTCGACAAAAGGATTTCGGTACAGAACATCAGCCAAATGCTGGGCAATGCCGAGCGCCGTCATTTTTTGCAGGAATTCATCGTCACGGACAATGGTCACTACTTTGGGCTCGCCCATGGTCAGGATGTGATCCGGGTGATCACCGAAATGCAGATTCAGGCCGCCAAATACGCAAACCCCCTGACTCAACTGCCGGGAAACGTGCCGGTTCATGAACATCTCGACAACCTGCTGCGGTTGCGGGTCCCGTTTTATGCCTGTTACTGCGACCTGGATCATTTCAAACCCTTCAATGACGTGTATGGTTTCAGTGCCGGGGACGGGGTGATCCAGATGACGGCCAACGTCCTGGCCCAGTTTTGCGACTGTGATCTGGATTTTCTGGGGCATATCGGCGGAGATGACTTCATCATCCTGTTTCGCAGCTTCGACTGGGAGAGTCGCTGTCAACGCATTCTCGGGCGGTTCGCGGATACCGTGGTCCGGCATTTTACCGAGGAAGACCGTATACAGGGCGGGTATTGCACCGAGAACCGCCGCTTCGAACGGGAGTTTCACCCCCTGGTCTCCCTGTCCATCGGCGCCGTGGTGGTGCCTCCAGGCCACTTTACGTCCTACATGGAAGTCTCCAAGATTGCTTCAGAAGCCAAAAAGCAGGCCAAACTGATTCAGGGAAACGCCTTGTTCGTCAATCGGCGCTATAAGACGGAAGCGCCCGGTCATGACCCGAGAAGCAACAACCTGGAGTTTTTTTCAGGCGGCGGAGGGGATCAGGGGCGCATCGACGAGTTCCTACCGATCAAGCCCGCTGCATGATCGGGGCCCGGAAGTACCAACGCCCGACGGTTGGTATCGTCGGGCGTCACGGTGGGGATCTTTCCGACCCCCGGTTCCCACGCGGTCAGGCAAGGGAGGGTTTGTGTCATTCGCCGGTGAGTCAATGATGGACCAGGTCGGCTTTGTCTTCTTCGATACAACTGTCCCATTCCAGAGTGTCCAGTATGGTGACCAGCACTGCGAAGCCAAAAACCGAAAGAATTTCTACCCAAACCAGCGTCTCATGTCCGATGTATCCCATGATAGCCCCCTATTTTAAGGGTTTTTCGAGCAGACCGTTGCTCGGTATGTTCAGTTTGCCAGAATTTTTGATATTTGTCAACATTGATGTTTATCAATAATTCTGATACCTATGTCGCAAATCATTCGCGGTCGTCAACGGAACGGAAAATGTGCGCACACCGGCCCACTGTTCTGTCAATAAAGTTTGTTATTTGGATCGATTTTGTCAACAAGGCTGCGTATTTCGTGAGGGTGCAGTAATCTGTTTCGGGTTATGTCGTCGGCAAAAGCATTGCAGGCAGCCATCTGTTTCCATGTATTCCGAAATTCGGAATAGTCGAATGCCGCCGACCATGCCTGAGCGCGAGTCATTGAACGGAGAAATGGGACCGGGTCGGCATTCCTGGATAGTGCTTTGAGGGGGAGTAGATAATCCTCGCGGTATGCTGTCGGGATGAGGATGCGACAGGCAGTTGCCTGAGTCAGATAGGCATTCATGGCCAGACGGGCAGTTCGGCCATTACCATCCTCGAAGGGGTGTGCCTCGGTCACGACGAACATGGCCATCAAAGCGCGCGCAAAGGGGTCTTCCAGAAGCGCAATACGTTTGAATCCTTCACGCAGGGTGCCTTGCACCAGTTCGGGATGAACGAACAAGGTTGAGCCAGCCTGATTGAGTTTTTCTTTCCATTGTCCGGGATTTCTCTCGGGTCGACTGGACAGTACCCTATGGTTGGCGCGTTTCAGCCAATCCAGAAATTCATCCTCGTTGCCCGGAGGGGTTGATCGGAAAGGTTGCTGGGTGATGGCCTGATAAGTGCCGAGCACGTCATGCGAGTCCTCGGGACGTTTCTCGATCATCCTGCCTTCAAAAATGATCTCGCTGGCTTCCTCTACAGTGAAGGTCGTGCCCTCGATGTAGTTGGAGAAATAGGACTCGAAGAATGCAAAGTTGATGCTGCTCAACCCGGGGGTTGTTGGATCGGGTATATGCGGAAACGACTGCCGAAGCGCTGCAAACAGCGTATCAAAAATAACCAGGCGATCGGGATCGTAGGGTTTTCCTGCGGCACGCGCGAGCGCATCAACGGCGCTCAAACGTCTGGCTCCGCCGGTCTGCATCAATGCCGAGACGATGCGGTTCAGGATTTTGAACTGGGCATCCAGTCCCAGGATCTCGGCCAGTTTCCGGGCGGTGTCGCGCAGGTCGTTGACCTTGTATTCGCCGCGCAGTGTGCACAGCCGACTCAGGTGGGATTCCACCCAGGCGCGCCCCATCGTCCGGATGGCAGCATTCCGACCGGTATAAAGATTTTCCAGAAGGCGGCGAGCTTCGGACGAGACATACAGTTTGCCGTAAGGGGTGTCGTTCAGTGCCGGTTCCAGGCCCAGGACAGGACCGGGGCCGGGGATCGTCATCAGGGTGAGGCCGGGTAATTCAATGCGTCGTGCCCGGTTTCCCTGAACCAGAAAAACCCGCCCCTCCGGATCGGGTTTCCCCTCCTGTGCCGATCGATAGCCGAGGACCGCTCCTGGATAAAGATACTCGGCGATCTGTCGCCAGTGGGGGCGCACGATCTGTTCCAGAGGCGTTTCCAGATCGCTGGTGTAAATGCCCCGATGAATGGCGCGCAGCCGCCCGGCGCGTGCCAGTCTGGAAACGCGTTGTGCATTCGCCTGATCTTCTGCAGAACTGAAAATCAGGGTCGCAAGAGTGTCCATAGGTTTGCGCATCAGGCAGGTTTCCAACTTGTTCTGTCAATAAATATGCTCTTGTTTGATGGGTGTGTCAACGTATGAGCAAATCCTCTTGATTCCAGGCGCTTTCATCCCGCTGTTTCAGGGAAATCCGGACTGCGGGTGACCCCTCGGATACCATCCGGGGGCTTCGAGGCGGAACCGGCAGAATTTCTGGGGTATTATTGCCAGACGGGGGAAGATCATCGGGTTCAATTGCGGAGGGAAGATCATGACGGGAAAAGTGAATCTCAGGGGAATGCTGGGGCTGGTGCTGGGAAGTTGGATGGTGGTGGCACAGGGGGCGGGGCTGGATCCCGAACTGGACAAGGTGGTGCAACAGGGGAAAGACCTGTTCAGTCATGCGACCTTTGACGGGAATGGCGCGGTGTGCGAATCCTGCCATCGCAATGGCGGGGTGGGACCGGGACGTCGTCCCGACGGGCAGGCCATTCCCAGTCTGACCAATGCGGCGGTCATCTTCCCCCGTTACAAGGCGAAGGCGGGGCGGGTGTTCACGTTGCAGGACCAGATCCGGGGCTGTGTGGGCATGGCGCTCGAGGGCAAGGCGCCCGCCTATGGCAGCGATGAGTTGACGGCCCTGACCGTGTACGTAACCAGTCTGGCGCAGGGCAAGCCTCTGGATATGGGTGGAAAACCCCAGTGAGTCCGGAGGATGCGGTGCAGGGCGTGACGCTGGTTCAGCAGGAGCGCTTCTGTTTCGAAATTCGATTCGGCACGGGAGGCCCCGTCTGGCTGGGCGACGAGTCCCCTCCCCTGGGGCAGGGCAAGGGCCCCACGCCAGCGCAATTATTGGTGGCTGCCGTGTCCAGTTGTCTGGCGGATGCCCTGTATTTTGCCCTGCACAAGTTCAATCCGGATCTGGAAGGGGCATTGAGGGCGGAGGGCCAGGCAGGGATCGGGCGCAACCTGGCCGGGCGCTTGCGCGTGCTGGAGATCCGGGTGGCGTTGCACCTGCCTCAGGCGGCGGCGAGATACGCCCATCTCGACCGCACCCTGGGTCAGTTTGAGGAATTCTGTACGGTGGGGCGCAGTGTGGCCCAGGGGATTCCGGTGCGGATGACCGTGGTGGATGCTGCGGGAGCCGTCCTGAAGGCTGTTTGAACCGTGCGCAAACTGGGGTGGGGGGTCGGAATTCTCCTGGGCGGCCTGCTGGGGGGGATGCTGACCGCGCCTGAGTGGTTGCCCGGGTTGATCCACCGGGAAGCGCAGCACTGGGCCGAGGGGACCCGTCACCGACTGGTGATCGGCTCGATACAGGTGGGGATTTTTCCTGTTCGGGTCCGGATCCGTGAGGTTCGGCTCTACGAAGCCGACGGACAGACGCCCGTCCTGGGGTTCGAAGAGCTGGAGGGACATCTGGCGCTCCATTCGGGCCTGCATCCCTTCCCCGTCATCGACGAACTGACTCTCACCCACCCGGTCGTTCACCTGGTGCGCAACCCTGCGGGTGCCTGGAACCTGGCCAGTCTGGCCGGACCCGCTACGGGCGGCGGCGGGTTCCCCCTCCTCGTGGAAAACTTCCGGATCGTGCGCGGCGAGGGAACGGTCTGGGACCAGGGGAGCAATACCCATCACGACATCCGCCATCTTCAATTCGACCTGCCTCAACTGTCTTCCCGGCTTCGGGATGAGGACGCCTGGCTGTCTCCCTCCCTTCGCGCCGAGGTGGATGGGGCCTCGCTGGCCCTGAAGGCACGGATTCGTCCCTTTGCCGCCGAATTGAGGGGGGAAGGGGAGTTGTCCGTACAGGGCCTCGATCTGACCTACTGGTTATCACCCTGGTTGGTTTCCCCCAGCGCCCTGTCCACGCGCTTTGCCTTCCGGGGCCCCAACTGGGGCGCGCTGCAGGGTGAATTGAGCGGTCTCCGGTTGAGCGTTCCCCAGGTCGGGGGGACGGTTGCTGGCCTGGAGACCCGGTGGCAGGGGGTGCAACTGAGCGCCCGGCGGGTGGATTATGCCGGAGGACAGGTGAATTTCGGGACGGTTCGCCTGACGGGGCATGACGGGCAGATCCACCCGGTGGGGCTGTCTGAAGCGGCGTTCCCTCCCTTGTTGCTGAGCGGAATCGAGGGAACCGTGGAAAAACTGGCCTGGCCTGTCTCGGCGCAGACTCCGCTGGCCCTGTCCCTGGCGTTGCAGGTGGGGGCGCAGGGTCATCTTCAAATGACCGGCCCCGTGGATCTGGCGGCGCATGCGGTGTATCTGGCCGTAACTGCCCGACACCTGGATTTACGGGTCATCCAGCCCTGGCTGACCCGCTATGCCCAGGTCCGGCTGGAACGCGGCCAGTTATCCCTGGCGGGGGTGCTGGACGGGACTTTCGCTTCGCCACAGACCTGGCAGGGGCGCTATCGAGGGCGGGCTCAGGCCGATGACCTGGCGCTGCGCGAGGGGCGACACGGTCAACTGCTGTGGCGCAGCAAGACCCTGTTCGTGCAGGGAGAGGCCAACCTGAACCCCCTGCGTCTGCGCCTGGACCAGGTGGCGCTCAGCGACTTTTATGCCCGGCTCCACCTGTTGCCGGACGCAACCCTGAACTGGGTGAATTTGCTGAATTCCCCGCCCGTCTCTGCGCCGGAATCCAGGGGCGCTTCACCCCCCCGGAAGGCGCTTCCGGTCTTGTCCGGGGGCGCGCCGGGGGCGGCCCGGGCGGCGGTGGTGATCCGCAAGATCACCTTGCAGGGGGGGACGATCCACTATCGGGACGACTATGTGCATCCCCCCTATGAAGCCAACCTGACCCGTCTGGGCGGGGAGATCGAAGGTCTGTCCTCGGCGGAAAATACCACGGCCCGCCTGGAACTGCGGGGACGCGTTCACGAGGCTCCGCTGCTGATCGAGGGACAGATCAATCCGCTGGCGCAGAACCTGTTTCTGGACATGACCGCCCAGGTGACCGGAATGGATCTGACGCAGTTCAGTCCCTATTCGGGCAAATATGTGGGGTATGACATCGAGCGGGGAAAACTGTCCTTCGACGCGCATTATTCGGTCCGCAACCACGACCTGCAAGCCACCAATCACCTGGTCCTGAACGAACTGACTTTCGGGAAACCGGTGACCAGTCCGGGGATTACCCGCTTTCCCGTGGCCTTGGCCGTTGCTTTGCTGCAGGATCCCCAGGGCAGGATCACGATGAACCTGCCCATTGCCGGATCGCTGGATGATCCCCAGTTTTCAGTGGGGGGGGTCCTGGCGCGCACCCTGGTCCAGGCCCTGGAAAAGGCGGTGGAATCGCCTTTTTCCCAGCTGGGGAAATGGCTCAAGACGCCCGGTTCAGGGCCCAACCAGACCCGCCCGTGACGCCGGCCTCCACCTAGCCGACTGCGGAATATGCCCACTGGCTGGCCGTGGCCTACTTCATCCTGCACTGAGGACGTGATCAGAGCACCAGGTGGTGCGTGATGGCGTAATGGATCAACTCGGCGTTGGTGCGCATTTTCATTTTTTCCAGGAGGCGGGCACGGTAGACGCTCACCGTTTTGGCGCTCAGGATCATGGTTTCGGCAATCTCACTCAGTTTTTTCCCGGAAGCGATCAGGCACAGGGTCTGATATTCCCGGTGAGACAGGGTCTGGTGGGGGAGGTCATGGTTTTGTTGGGTCAGATTCTCCGCCAGTTGGACGGCCAGTTCGCTGCTGATGTACTTGCGTCCGGTGGAGACCTGGCGAATGGCGATCACCATCTGGCTCAGGGCATCCTGCTTGTTGATGTACCCGGAGGCGCCAGCCTTGAGCGAACGGATGGCGTACTGATCCTCGGGATACATGCTGAGCATCAGGACAGGCAGGTTGGGTTTGAGGTCCTTGATCTTGATCAGCACGTCGATGCCATGTTCGCCGGGCATGCTGATGTCCAGCAGGACGACGCTATAGGGGTTGTCACGGATCAGTTGCAGGGCTTCTGCACCGTTTTGTGCTTCGGCCACCACTTCCATGTCTTCAGTGTCCCGGAGGAGTTGGGTGATCCCTTTGCGAATGATGGCGTGATCGTCCACCACCAGAACTTTTATTTTTTCAGACATAAATCCTTGAGGCCGAAAGTTTGATGGG
>JAJZDE010000066.1 GCA_021828745.1 Pseudomonadota bacterium | reverse complement strand
ATCATTCCGGGAAATCAGGCTCATTACCGCGCGGATTAATGTGGGATTTGACCGGTGGGATAATCAGGGTCCTAACATCCCAGCCCGGTATGTGTACGGGTTTCCCCCGTGCCTGCGGGGATAGGCCCCGTCATCGCACGATGCGAGGAATTGGCTCGGAGTTTCCCCCGTGCCTGCGGGGATAGGGCCTTGGGAGAGGCACCGTCGGTGTGAGGCTGGAGAGAATGGTGAACGCCGCATAAACCTGTGGGTATCGACCAGAGCTAGTCTGGCGATCCAGCGATTGGCGTTCCGTTACTGCGTAACGAAGCGAGAATCGGTTGAACGACTGGTAGTAGCAGAGATGAATTGGATGTATATCTGGAGGCAGGCGAAAGGCCGTTACGCAGTAACGGACAAAAAACCAGGGGAAAAAACATGAAAAAGGAGGAAAATATCGAGTCATCGTGACCGATCACAGTACAATATAAGCGCGTAACGCCATGTCCCAACCATCGGTCACGATGAGGGGAATCGGCGGTCATCTTCAGGGGGATAAGTACTTGGGTATTCCCCTGAAATTTCGGGGTACCGAAGTTGAAACCGTGGTAACTATCGTGGTAACTAAATATTGTTGAAGTAACGAAACTCATTGCTGTAGACGGTTTACAGCCATAATATGAAAGACGCCCTCCCGCCAATTTAGCATCCATAGTTGTCCGGTAACATCCATAACACCATGTAATTACAGTGATTTACCTGAAATTACAGTCCAGAATAGTCCACTGGCGTCCCGTTGCATCCAAGTTCAAACCGTGGTAATAAATTTACCGCTGTGAGGAGTTGTTACCACGATGGCCACCCAACTGCTGCCCGCAGGCTGCAGGATATCGAACTCGATTCAAGGAAGAATGCGTGAGCGAAAGTCTGTTAGAGCGGTACCGGGTAGCGCCAAATTGAACTGAAATCGCCTGGTGATGAACGTCGAGATACCCGGAATGCCGGGTAAAATTTTCGAACATTGTCTGTGTTAGGGGTGGTGTTCACCACTGCCGGCAAATATCTCTTCCATGGTCTCTGCCCGGTGCTGGAATGCCTCCAGTACTGCCGGGTCGAAATGGGCGGGCAGGGTGCGCCCATCTCCGTTGAGAATGATGTCAAGGGCCTTTTCGTGCCCGAGTGCGGGTTTGTACGGACGTTCGCTGCGCAGGGCATCGTAGACATCCGCGAGTTGCATGATCCGCGCTGGCAAAGGGATTTCCTCTTCCCGGAGGCCGCCGGGATAACCGCTGCCGTCCCAGCGTTCGTGGTGACCCAGGGCAATGTCATACCCCATCTTCAGGTAAGGGGAAGAACTGTTCGCCAGAATCTGGGCACCGATGGTGGTATGACCTTTCATGATCGCCCATTCGGCGGAGTCCAGGCTTCCTGCTTTCAGCAGGATGTGGTCGGGAATGCCGATTTTTCCGATATCGTGCATGGGGCTGGCGTAAAAAATGAGGTCGCAGAATTCCTCGTCCATTCCGAGTTGTTCCGCCAGTTCCCGGCTGTAATGACTGATTCTCTTCACGTGATCGCCCGTTTCGTCATCACGAAATTCTGCGGCGCGGATAAGGGTGAATATCGATTCAACGAACGATTCACGCAACGCATTGGTGCGCTCCTGAACCTTGGTTTCCAGTATCTGGTTATGGCTTTCCAGAAAATCGTTGAATTTTTTCAGTTGCAGCAGATTGCGTACGCGAATTTGAAGATCCATGTGGTCGATGGGCTTGGTGAGGAACTCTTCGGCTCCAGCCTTCAGTCCTTGCAGACGCGAAGTCCGATCTTCCAGAGCGCTGACCAGAATGATCGGTATCGACCGCGTGTCTGAATTCTCTTTGAGTTTCGAAACCACTTCGAATCCGGTCATGCCAGGCATGATCAGATCCAGAAGGATCAGATGGGGTTTGAAGGTTTTTACAACTTCCAGAGCTTGCTGACCATTTTCGGCCAGCGTTGTTTCAAGCCCTTCGCTTTGGAGCAGGACATCGAGCAGGCGTCGTGTCTGCATGTCGTCATCCACGATGAGTACTCGGCTCCGTGAGTTACCTGCCAGGGTTCCCGCAAAGGATGCCATTTTCGTCGCCTCTGTCGGGTTCAAATCTTGAACCGATTGATTGTGGTGCGCATGTCATCGGCCAGGTGTTCGAGGTGGCTGGCGGCATCGGCCGTGGTTTCTGCAGCGACGCTGTTCTTCTCCGTCAGTTGGGAGATCTTTTCGATATGGGTGGCGATGTCATTGCTTGCAGCGGTTTGCTCGTTCAGGGCGGTCGACATTTCCCCGACCGTATTGGCCGCCTGCCCGGATCCCAGCCTGATCTGATTGATGGCTTCGCCTGCCTGATCGGCCAATTCCACGCCTTCATGGACCTGGTTGACCATGGCGGTCATGCTGTCCACGGACATTCGGGAAGCCTGCTGTATGGTGTCGATCGTCTGCGCCACTTCGGCCGTTGCCATACCGGTTCTTTCAGACAGTTTGCGGACTTCATCCGCCACCACGGCAAAACCTCTCCCCAGTTCTCCGGCGCGTGCTGCCTCGATGGCGGCATTCAGGGCGAGCAGGTTGGTCTGGTCCGCGATTTCCTTGATGACCTCGACGATGGAGGAAATCTTGGCCGATTGTTTCCCGAGATTTTCTATGGACTGCGAAGTTTCTTTCGCAACATCGGCAATCCGTTTCATTTCTTCCGAAGCGCGGTGAATGACCTTGCTTCCCTGTTCGGAAAGTTCGCCGGAGTGCCGTGAAAGCCTCATTGCCTCCTGGCTCCCCTCGGAAATGTGGCTGATGCTGACCACGATCTGCTCCACGGTTGCCGCCATTGCGGTGGTGGCTTCGCTTTGATGCGCCGAGCCGGTTGCAACCTGATGCGACGAGACTGAAAGCGCATGGGACGATTCGGCCAGTTTCTCGATCCCGTCATGGATCTGGCGGAACGATTGCTGCAGGGTCTCCATGAGACCATTGAACGCGCGACTGGTTTGCCCGATCTCGTCTTCGGAATGCACGTCCACGCGCATCGTGAAATCGCCAGTCCTAGCGATCTCCTGGATCGTTGTCTGCATCCTGCTGGCGGGGACCGATACGAACCTGGTCAGAATGAAACGGATCAGCAGCCACAGGAGGATCTGAATGACGATCACGACGATCGCCGAGATCCAGACGAGCCGATCCAGTTTGGCCTGATCGGCCGAGATGTCCAGGTCGATGACCGAGGCGCCATTGTGATAGCCCACCGGCACCACATGGCACAACAGGCAGTCGGTTCCCCTGAAATTGTGGCTCTCGGTGTAGGGGACGATCCCGTGCAGCAGATTGCCGCTGATCCTGAAGCGCTTCTTGCCATCGTCCAGGGACTGCCTTTCCTCGTCTCCGACGGGCTGCTCTTCCGGTAGTCCCATGCCGTACTGTGTTTGCACCAGTTTGTTCCTGATCAGTCGCAGGGATTTGACATTCTCGCTTGAACCCATCTTCCGGATGAAGAGTTTCCTCTGTTCTACATCGCTGATGATCCCGTTGATCATGAGCATGTTGGCTCCGTTGATCACACCATCGGCCAATACCTCGATCTTGCTTTGTTCGTCCTGGCGCATGGAATTCTTCTCGAACCCATAGAAAGATGCGGCGGCGGCAATGCTGACCAGCAGCAGGAGGGACTGGACGGACAACTGGATCTTGAATGCGATGGCGTGCTTCGCTGGGCCGTGTTTCATGAAACCGTTTGATGTTTTATTCATGTCGCACGTCACTCGAGTAGTCGGATTGGGTGAGGGGGATTTTACCCACGATCTATCCAAAATGTCCATACCATCCATACTATCCGTTATACTACCCGCAGATCAGGGCCAAAGGCAGGGCCGGGGAAATTGTACGGCATGGCCTGTCGGCGAGTTGTAACTTGTTATGAAAACGGATCAGGTATATGACAACTGGAGAAGCAGCGCGCATGCTTGGCGTGGGTCTGAATACGGTCAAGCGCTGGATAAACAGCGGCGATTTGCGGGGGGTTTGCACCCCCGGCGGTCACTGGCGCATTTCGAAAGACGATCTTTATGCATTCATGCGGGCGAGGGGTCTGTCGATCCCGGGACGGGACAGGACGACCCCGGCGCGCATGCTCATCGTCGACGACGATCCTTCCGAATGCACCTTGCTCAGGGCGGTACTGGAACAGGCCGACTTCCCTTCGGAAATTCAATGCGTCCACGATGGCTACACGGGGCTGATGCGGATTGGCGCATGGCGACCGGATGTGCTGGTGCTGGACATTCTCATGCCCGGTATCGATGGCCTGGAGGTATTGAGCCGCATCAGGGCGGATCCAGATCTCGACGACATGGTCATCATTGTGGTCACGGCGATTTTTGACCGGTTCGAGGTCGTGCAGGCCGCGCGATCCGCCGGGGTGGCGGCCCTGTTGCCCAAACCCGTGGAAGCACGGCGGCTTCTGGACATCATTGGCGCCTGTCTGGCCGCGCCGCCGGTTGCTTCTCATGACCAACAACGGGTACACGGCATCAAGAGGGACGGCGGGCATGTTTAGATCGAAGTTGGGCCTGCGGTTGAGCGTTACTCTGGGGGCGGTTCTGGCCCTGCTGCTGGCTGGCGGACTGACCTGGCTCGACCACAGCGAGCGCCAGTCCATGACGGAGCAGGCGGAGCAATCCACCGAACAGTCGGCACTGGCGCTGGAAGCCAGTCTGAAATCCATCATGCTGGCTGGCGAAGGGCCGATTGCGCATGACTGGTTGAAACGTGTCAGGCGGACGACCGACTTCGATGATGTGCGCATCTACCGGCGCGACGGTACCGAGGCGTTTGTGGACGACGCCACCATCGACCGGGTCAACGCCTGGCTGGGCCGGAAACGCTTTGCACACCATGATCGGGCGGCCAAACCGGAAACCCTGTCACCATCTCTCGGGCAACCGTTTGCCACCGCTGCTGCCGGGACCGAGACCAGGATCGTCGAAAACGGTCGTCTGACCTTGCTGCTGCCTGTCCGTCTCGAGGATGCCTGCCTGCAATGCCACGGCTATGACGGGGCTCCCGCGAATCCCGTGCGTGGCGTACTCAAACTGTCCGTGCCGACCAGCGTCCTGACCAAGGCCATTGCCGGTCAGCGCAGCAAAATCCTCTGGTCGGTTGCCGCGATCATTCTGCTGATGGGCGCATTATTGATGTGGCTGTTGAACCGCGAAGTGATCCGGCCCATCAGCCTGCTGCAGGCCGGGGCGAAAAAGATCGAACTGGAGGGAGACCACTCCTACCGCGTGACGCTGGATCGCACCGACGAACTGGGCAGTCTCGCAAACATGTTCAACGAACTGGTGAGCCACCTGCAGCAGCAGGCGATTCAGCAGGCGACCATTTACGAAGCCGTCATCGGTCTTTCCCGCGAACTGGTCGACGAGGTGGTGCTCAGGAAGATCGGTGAACTGGCGATGCAGTTGACGGATGCGCGTTATGCCATGCTGTCCTACCTGAAGGATGGCGAGAAGCAGTTCGTTCCCCTGGGGATGGACGGTGCCCAACTGGAGAAACTCAAAGTTCATCCGCCCCAGGGGCTGGGTTTGCTCGGGCTCCTGTGGAACGAGCGTCAGGTGGTGCGCGTAGAAAATATCGCCAGCCATCTGAAATCCATCGGCTTCCCGGAAGGTCATCCACACATGACCACATTCCTTGGCGTTCCGATCGAGTTTGCCGGCCAGATGATCGGGGCGTTGTATCTGACGGACAAGAAAGGGGGGGGGCCATTTTCCGGCAGCGATGAATCGGCAGTGCGAATGCTGGCGTCCAGTTGCGCCGTGGCCTTGTCCAACGCGCAACAGTTCGAGCGTTTGCAGGAGGCCAATGCCGAACTGGAAAATCGTGTGGCCGCGCGCACCAGCGAACTCAACAGCGCCAACCGTCTGTTGCGCAGTCATGAAATCGAACTGGAACTGATGAATGACGAGTTGCGCCATGCCAGCGAGGCAAAAAACCAGTTCCTGGCCAACACCAGCCATGAGTTGCGCACGCCCCTGAATGCGATTATCGGCTTTTCCGACCTGCTCCTCGTGAAGGCAAAGGAACTGCCAGCCAAACAGAAGGAATATGTCGAATATATCAATGTCAGCGGCAGGCGGTTGCTGGAGTTGATCAACAGCCTGCTGGACCTGTCCAAGATCGAGGCGGGCATGCTGGATATCTATCAGGAGCCCACGATTCCGGGCACTGTCCTCAAATTCATGATCAATCATCTCAGGCCGCTACTGGACAAGAAGCGGCTGGAAGTCAATCTCGTCTTGCCCGAAGAGGATCGCACCGCCTATCTCGATGCCGGTAAATTGCAACAGGTGTGGGTCAACCTGATCGGAAACGCGATCAAGTTCACGCCCGATGGAGGGCGCATCGAGGCAGGCTTTTCCATCAAGGGCGACGATGCCCATGCCCTGTTCGAGGGTTGGGTGCGGGACAGCGGGATTGGCATCGAACCTGCAGACGTCGAGCGTATTTTTCAGCCCTTTGTCCAGGTCGAGGGGGGATTGACGCGCGAGTTCGGGGGCACGGGACTTGGGTTGACGTTGGTGCGACGCCTGCTGGAGATGCAGGGCGGTTCCATCCGGGTCGAGAGCAGGCCAGGCAAGGGCAGCCTGTTTGTCTTTACGCTGCCGGTGCGGATGGTGGCGGCTGAAGGTGAGGTGATGATGGTCCCCGTAGAGGGGGGGCAGGCGGAAAATGCCGAAACCCGGGCGCTCATGGAAGTGGTCGAGGAGGACCTTCCCGGGTTGGCGGAGTTGCCGGTCATTCTGATCGTCGATGATGACAAGGCCCGCGCCGCCGCAGTATCTTCCCTGCTGCGGGAAGAAGGATACCTGGGGGAAATGACCGATCTGGTGCATGTCGAACCTCTGGCGGAAGAAAAATGTCCTTTCCTGATCATCGTCGGCATACCGGATGACCCCCTGGACATTTATCGC
>JAJZDE010000065.1 GCA_021828745.1 Pseudomonadota bacterium | reverse complement strand
GGTAGAGGAACGCCGTGGCAAGGCTTCAGCGCGCTGAGCGCGATCTTCCGCCCATTCCTCCCAAGCATTACTTTACGATTGGGGAGGTGAGCCAGTTATGCGACATCAAACCTCATGTCCTGCGTTACTGGGAGCAGGAATTTCTGCAACTTCGCCAGGTCAAGCGGCGCGGGAACCGTCGTTATTATCAGCCCCGTGAAGTGGAACTGATCCGGCATATCCGTTCGTTGCTCTATGAACGAGGCTTTACCATCACGGGTGCGCGTCATGAATTGTCTCATCTGAGGAAAGATGACCGGCAATCGGTTTCCCGCATCCCCGAGGAACAAACCGCCCTTTCTGAAGAGATGAACACTTCACTGACATTGGTTCGGGACCTTCCCGCCGAACCGAACCTTTGTGACTCCTCATCCACCCGTACAAGCCTCATGGGCGAAACAGTTCGGGCGGAATTGAAGGAAATCCTGCTTCTCCTTTCGCGCTGACTGTGTCATAATAGCGGTTTCGGGGCGTAGCGCAGCCTGGTAGCGTACCTGCATGGGGTGCAGGTGGTCGGAGGTTCGAATCCTCTCGCCCCGACCAGTCAAAACAAAAAATGGTTACAGCAACTTTTGTTTTGTCTGTGTCATTCCCGCCAAAAATCCCGTCGATTTTTCCTCCCAAACCCGTTGAATGTCTTGCGAGGTGTCGCTTCGCGATATCCTTGCTCTCTCGGAATTTGGCCTCCACCAAACACGGGGCAGTTCCATGGAGACGCAACGACAGTTATTTGCCAACCTCAGTCGCTATAAAATACGCGGATATATTGACATTTATTTAATACTAACGCATTATTATTGACAATATTTCCCGATCTGGCTACTTGATGCGCACAAATAATGACATTTTCCCGCTTTTGGTCTTCAGCTCCGCCGAAGATCAGGCGAACGCGCAGCGCGTTTCCAGGTTGGCTCGCGCCGGAAAATTACGTCCAATTCATCGCGGCATTTACACCAGTGATCTGGAAACACCGCTTGAACAAATCGTGCGGCCAAACTGGCGGCAGATTGCCGAGTATCTCTATCCCGGTGCGGTTCTCGGCTATCGCTCTGCACAGGAGGGGAAGCCGGATCCGGAGGGGCGAGTTTTTCTGGTTCAGGGAAACCGGGCACGACGCACTGAATTACCCGGCCTCACGCTGATCACCATTCCCGGCCCCGGTCCTGTCTTGGGGCTGGGGCCTGCGCTGAATGACACCCCTTACGGCAAACTGTTTGTTTCGTCCGAAGTTCGCCGTCTTTTGGAAAATCTTTATTCCGGCCGGGATGCCGCCATACGGACGATGGGGCGAGCTTGGGTGGAATCCCACCTGAGCCGACTTTGCACGCTGCGCGGCGAATACAAGGTCAACGACCTGCGCGACATTGCCCGACAACTGTCAGAGATACTGGGGCTGGATACCCAGTTTAAAATCCTGAGCGGCATCGTCTCGGCATTGATGCAGACCGGCGAAGCCAGACGTTTAAGTGCCGTTGATGCGCTCGCGCGTGCCGCAGGAAAACCCTACGATCCTGATCGTCTGTTTATTTTTGATGCTCTGTTTACAGCACTGCGGCAATCGTTTCCACAGGTACCCGATCCAACTACACCGGGGTTGAGCAGCATCAATTTTGCATTCTTTGAATCCTATTTCTCCAACTACATTGAGGGAACGACCTTCACCGTAGAGGAAGCCAGCGAGATTATTTTTGAAGGCAAGATGATCGAGAAACGCCCCGAGGACTCGCATGACGTACTCGGCACTTATCAGGCCATCACCCGGCAACCTTTCCGGTCAAGTCCTCCGGGCAATGAAGATGAGTTTTTGGAATGGCTGAAGCTCACCAATCATATGGTGCTGTCCAGCCGTCCGGACAAATCTCCGGGTCAGTGGAAAGAAAAACTCAATCAGGCCGGCTCAACCTTGTTTGTTCATCCTGAACTGGTACAAGGCACCCTGCGTGAAGGATTCAAACGTGTTGCGCTGCTGGAAGACCCGTTTGCCCGAGCATTGATGGCAATGTTTGTCGTGACTGAGGTACATCCCTTTGAGGATGGTAATGGCCGAACCGCCAGACTGGCCATGAATACCTATCTGACTCAGGCATCCGCCTGTCGCATCATTATTCCGACAGCCTACCGCGAAGATTATTTACTCCCCCTTAAGGCACTATCCAGGAATGCCGATCCGGTTCCATTTCTCCGCTCAATGACTCGCGCCCAGGCATGGTCGGCTGCATTTGACTATTCCGACTTCCAGACCACATGGAAACAGATGGCAGCATGCAATGCTTTTGCCGATGACATAACCAGAAACAGGTTACTGCATCCTCACGAAATACGCGGACTTGCTGACGGTGGCGCGAGCAATGGCAAACCTTGTTGACAGAACCACTGACTGGTGTGATGGCATTTGCCGTTCTGTTGACACACCACGAACATACGGCACGCGCCCTTTCTCGTTGCATCGTGAGGTTGATGTAAACAGGCCTGGTGCTCCTGCCCTGTTTTACGGTACAGGTTCACCGCTGCCGGCGAATATTTCTTCCATGGTGTCTGCCCGGAGGCGGAATGCCTCCAGTACTGCCGGGTCGAAATGGGCGGGCAGGGTGCGCCCATCCCCCTTGAGAATGATGTCAATGGCCTTTGCATGCTCGAATGCAGGCTTGTAGGGACGTTTGCTGCGCAGGGCATCGTAGACATCCGCGAGTTGCATGATCCGCGCCGGCAAGGGAATCGCCTCTTCCCTGAGGCAACCGGGATAACCGCTGCCATCCCAGCGTTCGTGGTGACCCAAGGCGATGTCGTACCCCATCTTCAGGTAAGGGGAAGAATTGTTCGCCAGGATCTTGGCTCCAATGGTGGTGTGACTTTTCATGATCGTCCATTCGGCGCGCTCCAGACTTCCGGTTTTCAGCAGGATATGGTCGGGAATGCCGATTTTCCCGATATCGTGCATGGGGCTGGCGTAAAAAATGAGGTCACAGAATTCCTTGTCCAGTCCCATTTGTTTCGCCAGTTCATGGCTGTAATGGCTGATTCTCTTTACATGCTCGCCCGTCTCGTCGTCACGAAATTCCGCTGCGCGGATAAGGGTGAATATCGATTCGACGAAAGACTCACGCAACGCATTGGTGCGCTCCTGTACCTTGGTTTCCAGTATCTGGTTGTGACTTTCCAAAAAATCGTTGAATTTCTTCAGTTGCAACAGATTGCGTACACGAATCTGCAGATCCGTGTGGTCGATGGGTTTGGTGAGGAATTCCTCGGCCCCAGCCTTCAGTCCTTGCAAACGCGAAGCCCTGTCTTCCAGGGCGCTGACCAGGATGACCGGGATCGATCGGGTCTCTGGATCTCTTTTGAGTTTTTTGACCACCTCGAATCCTGTCATGCCAGGCATCATCAGATCCAGAAGGATCAGGTGGGGTTTGAAGGTCTTCACGACTTCCAGGGCCTGCTGCCCATTTTCGGCCAGAACTGTTTCGAGCCCTTCGCTCTGAAGCAGGACCTCGAGCAGGTGACGGGTCTGCGCATCATCATCCACAACGAGTACCCGGCTTCGGGTATCGTCCGCCCGGGTTCCCACCAAGGAGGTCATCCCCATTGTCTCTGTCGGGCTCAAATTTTGAACCGGTTGATTGTGGTCTGCATATCATCGGCCAGACGTTCCAGGTGTCCTGCGGCGTCGGCGGCGGTTTCTGCTGCGATGCTGTTTCTCTCCGTCAATTGCGAAATTTTTTCGATATGTGTGGCGATGTCATTGCTTGCGGCGGTTTGCTCGTTCAGGGCAGTGGATATCTCACCGACCGTGTCGGCCGTCTGCCCGGACCCCGTCTTGATCTGGTTGATGGCTTCTCCTCCTTGTTCGGCCAATTTCACGCCTTCGTGAACCTGATTGACCATGGTGGCCATGCTGTCTACGGATATTTTGGAAGCCTGTTGCATGGTGTCGATCATCTGTGCCACTTCGGCAGTCGCCAAACTGGTTCTTTCAGACAGTTTACGAACCTCATCCGCCACTACGGCAAAACCTCTTCCCAACTCTCCGGCTCGCGCTGCTTCGATGGCGGCGTTCAAGGCGAGCAGGTTGGTTTGGTCCGCGATTTCCTTGATGACCTCGACGATGGATGAAATCTTGGTCGACTGTTTTCCGAGGTTTTCTATGGACTGGGCAGTGGCTTTCGCAACGTCGGCGATCCGTTTCATTTCTTCCGAAGCGCGGTGAATGATCTTGCTTCCCTGTTCGGAAAGTGCGCCGGAGTGCCGTGAAAGCTTCATTGCCTCCTGGCTCCCTTCGGAAATGTGGTTGATGCTGACCACGATCTGCTCTACGGTCGCCGCCATCGCGGCAGTGGCTTCGCTTTGATGCGATGAACCGGTCGCAACCTGATGTGAGGACAGCGAAAGTCCATGGGACGATTCGGCCAGTTTCTCGATCCCTTCATGCACCTGGCGGAAAGATTGCTGCAGGTTCGCCATGAGATCGTTGAACGCCCGACTTGTCTGCCCGATCTCGTCTTCGGAATGCACCTCGGCGCGCATCGTGAAATCGCCGGTCTGTGCGATTTCCTGGATCGTCGTCTGCATTCTGTGCGCGGGTGCCGACACGAGCACGGTGAGAATGAAGCGGATCAGCAGCCATAGGAGTCCCTGAACGATGACCACGACGGCAACGGAGATCCAGGCAAGACGCTTCAGTTTGGTCTGGTCATCCGAGATATCCAGGTCGATGACCGAAGCGCCGTTATGATAGCCAACCGGTACGACGTGGCACATCAGGCAGTCGGTCCCCCTGAAATTGTGGCTCTCGGTGTAAGGGACGATCCCGTGCAGCAGATTGCCGTTGACCCTGAAGCGCGCCTTTCCGTCATCCAGGGACTGTCTTTCTTCGTCTCCGACGGGTTGTTCTTCCGGCAATCCCGTGCCGAATTGCGCTTGTACCAGTTTGTTCCTGATCAGCCGCAAGGATTTGACATTCTCGCTCGAACCCATCTTCCGGATGAAGAGTTTCCTCTGCGCCACATCGCTGATGATCCCGTTGAGCATAAGCATGTTGGCCCCGTTGATCACGCCATCGGCCAATACCTCGATCTTGCTTTGCTCACCCAGACGCATCGAATCCTTTTCGACACTGTAGAAAGACACCGCGACGGCAATGCCGACCAACATCAGGATGGATTGAACAGCCAGTTGGATTTTGAATGCGATGGCGTGTTTCATGGGATCTCGTTTTAGGAAACCGTTGGACGTTTTGTTCACGCTGATCGAACATCACGATTGAGCGGAAACATTTTACCCACGATCTGTCCAAAATGTCCATAACATCTGTATTATTCGCTATACTCATCTTCAAGATGCATCTTCAAGATGCATTTTCAAGAGGCATTCAGGTGTAAATTTTTGTAAATTTCGTGAACACGGATCGAGGATATGACAACAGGGGAAGCGGCGCGCATGCTCGGCGTAGGTCTGAATACGGTCAAACGCTGGATAAACAGTGGTGACTTGCGGGGGGGGCGCACCCCTGGCGGCCACTGGCGTATTTCGAAAGACGATCTTAACGCCTTCATGCGGACGAAGGGTCTGCCGATCCCGGGCAGGCGCAAGACGGCACCGGCGCGTGTGCTCGTCGTCGATGACGACCCGGCCGAGTGCACGCTGCTCAAAGCCGTACTGGAACAGGCCGACTTTCCTTTGAACATCCAATGTGTCCACGATGGTTACACGGGGTTGATGCGGATTGGCGCGTGGCGACCGGACATGTTGGTGCTGGATATCCTCATGCCCGGCATCGATGGTTTGGAAGTGCTAAACCGCATCAGGGCGGATCCCGATCTCGATGACATGGCCATCGTGGTGGTCACTGCGCTCTTTGATCGCTCTGATGTCGTGCAGGCCGCACGATCCGCCGGGGCGGCTGCCCTATTGCCCAAACCCTTGGAAGCACGCCGGCTTCTGGACATCGTCGGCGCGTGCCTGGCTGCGCCGGTCGTCTGCCCTGACGGAGCGCAGGAAGACCGCATCAATGGGAGGTGAGGGGGGTATGTTCAGATCACGGCTGGGTCTGCGGTTGAGCGCCATTCTGGGCGCAGTCCTGACCCTGCTGCTGGTCGGCGGACTGACCTGGCTCGACCACAGCGAGCGCCAGTACATGATGGAGCAGGCAGAACGATCCACCGACCAGTCGGCGCTGGCGCTGGAAGCCAGCCTGAAATCCATCATGCTGGCTGGCGAGGGGCCGATTGCGCACGACTGGTTGAAGCGTGTCAGAAAGACGACCGACTTCACTGATGTACGCATCTACCGCCGCGACGGCACCGAGGCCTTCGTGGACAACGCCACCATCGATCGGGTTGACGATTGGCTGGGCAAGAAACGTTTCGCACACCACGATCGGGAGACCAAACCGGAAGTCTTGCCGCCGTCCCTCGGGAAATCGTTCATTGCGGCCGCTGCCGGAACCGAGACGAGGGTCATCGAAGACGGTCGCCTGACCCTGCTGCTTCCCATCCGCATCGAGTATGCTTGCCTGCAGTGTCATGGCTATGACGGAACCCCCGCGAATCCCGTGCGCGGCGTGCTCGAATTGTCCGTGCCGACAAGCGCCTTGACCCAGGCCTTTGCCGATCAACGCGGAAAAATCTTCTGGTCGGCTACTGCGGTCGTCCTGTTGACGGGAGCGTTGCTGATGTGGTTGTTGAACCGCGAGGTGATCCGGCCCATCGGCCTGCTGCAGGCCGGCGCGAAAAAGATCGAACTGGAGGGGGATCACTCCTACCGCGTGACGCTGGATCGCACTGACGAACTGGGAAGTCTCGCGCACATGTTCAACGAACTGGTGAGCCATCTGCAGCAGAAGGCGATTCAGCAGGCGATCATTTACGAAGCCATCATCGGTTTGTCCCGCGAACTGGTCGACGAGGTGGTGCTCAGGAAGATCGGTGAACTGGCGATGCAATTGACGGATGCGCGTTATGCCATGCTGTCCTACCTGAAGGATGGCGAGAAGCAGTTCGTTCCCCTGGG
>JAJZDE010000064.1 GCA_021828745.1 Pseudomonadota bacterium | reverse complement strand
CGTGCTGAACGCTTCGCTCATCGACACCTCGGGACATTCCACCGCCGTTTCCACGGCATTTGACAAATACCAAGGGACCATGACCTCTTCCAATGTCTACAGTTTTCTGGAATTGTCGGGGGCCAACAAATCCAACAGTTTTACCAACTGGAGTGCTGCAGCTCTGGCGGTTGACGGCATCCAGGCCACGAACTTTGGCATCTATGTATTCTCCCTCAACACCAGCGGTTTTGCCGGGAACGATTACCTCAACATCCACACCAACCTCTTGCCCGAAGGTACCTTTGCCGTCGCCTACGGAACCTCTGACGGGAAAGCGTATTCCACCCCCTTCACCAATGCCGGGATGAGAGACACTCCGCCGCGCGCCGTTCCCGAACCCATGCCACTGGTGTTGATCTGCCTCGGCCTGTTCGGTATCGCGTACCTCACCAAAAGAAAAATTGCTTAGGTAGGGCACTTCCACCGGCGGCGTCTTGCCGCACCGGTCGGGCATTTCGGCGTAACCCATCGGCCAACGCTGCATCAAGCGCCGCCTGAGGCGGCCTTGTACTATAATGCGGCAGACCGATTTTGGAGAAATTCCCGTCATGAGTACTGAAAACGCCCTTCGGGAGCTATTGGATCAGGTGCTGCAACTCGGTCCCCGAGTTTCTTCGTTTCATGCCGAAACGCCTTTGCTGGGCAGTATCCCCGAACTGGATTCCATGGCCGTCGTCAACCTGATCACCACGCTGGAAGAGCATTTCGGGTTTACCATCGAGGACGATGAAATCAACGCGGACGTATTCGGGACCCTGGGCTCGCTGACCGCCTTCGTGGATCACAAGTTGCACCCATGAGCGACCCATCGTTTCCCTTGCCTTTTTATCTTCAGGCCGACGAGGGAAAACGGTTCTGCGTTCTTCATGCTCCCCCCCGGACTCCTTCCGGCGCCTGGTTGTTTGTGCCGCCTTTTGGCGAGGAAATGAACAAATCGCGCCGGATGGTCTCCCTGCAGGCCCAGGCTCTGGCCGCCTCGGGCGTGGCCGTCCTGGTGATGGACCTTCATGGCTGCGGAGACAGCGAAGGCGAACTGCGCGATGCACGCTGGGAAACATGGCATGCTGACCTGCGTCTGGGACTGGCCTGGCTCTCGGCCCGTTTCTCCTGTCCGGTGGGCCTCTGGGGATTGAGGCTGGGCGCCTTGCTGGCCCTGGATTTTCTTGAACGAAACGAAACCACGCTGCCCTGCATCCTGTGGCAACCCGTGTTCAACGGTCCGACGTTCCTGACCCAGTTTCTGCGCCTGCGGGTGGCGGCATCCATGGCTTCCGGCGACTCGTCCAGGATCACGACCCAGGCGCTTCGGGAAAAACTTCACCAGGGGGAAATTCTGGAAATCGGAGGGTACGACCTCACCCCGGAATTGGCCCATGCGCTGGATCACGTCAACCTTTCAGAGACGCTCCCGCTGCACCTGCCAATCCAATGGTTCGAGTTGCAGGGGCCCAATGGTCTGCCGACACCGGCCACCCAGCGCCTTCTCGAATCCTGGCAGACCAGGGGGGGGCGCGTCACGTTCCATTCCTTTGCCGGGGAACCTTTCTGGCAGACCCAGGAAATCACGGATTGTCCGGACCTCATCACCCGATCCACCGGGCAGATGCTTCATGCCCTACACTGAAACGCCGCTCACGTTCGAATGCCGGGGCGACGCTCTGGTGGGCATTCTGACTCAACCGGAAAACCCCGCCACGCTCGGGGTACTGATCATTGTGGGCGGCCCCCAGTGCCGTACGGGCAGTCATCGCCAATTCACCTTGCTGGCCCGGGGCCTGGCCCGACACAATATCCCCAGCCTGCGCTTCGATTACCGGGGAATGGGCGACAGCACAGGCGCCCTACGGAATTTCGAAGAAATCCAGGAAGACATCAGCGCAGCCTTCCAGGCGTTCCGGACCCACTCACCGGCCACCCGACGCATCGTATTATGGGGACTCTGCGATGCTGCCTCTGCCGCCATCTTTCATACCCGCCTCAATCCGGAGGTTGCCGGCCTGATTCTTTGCAACCCGTGGACCCGCACCGAGCAAGGTTTGGCCAAGGCACAGATCAAGCACTACTATCGAAACCGCCTCACGGATCGACAGTTGTGGAAGAAAATCCTCTCCGGACGGTTCAGGTTGACCCAGTCACTCCGGGAACTCTGCACGGCCGCCCTGAAAATGGCCCGGCCATCCCCCCCTCTGGACCCCCTCCCCCCCCTGCCGGAAAGAATGCAGCGCGCCTTGACCGACTATGCGGGACCGACCCTGCTCATTCTCAGCGGCCAGGACCTGACAGCCCGGGAATTCGAGGAGACCGTCAAGGCTTCCGATCCCTGGAAATCCTGGCTTTCATCCCCGGCCGTCACCCGTCATGACCTGCCCGAAGCGGATCATACCTTTTCACGACGCCAATCGAACGAACAGGTCATTCAGCACAGCGCGGGATGGGTCAACTCCCTGAGCCCAAAAGAATTCTCTTGAGGCCCCCACACTCGCTATAATCAGGACATCTGCCTCTTAACCCATCAGGAATCAACGACCATGTCTCATTCCCTCAAAGTTAGGACAACCCCACTTGCTGCCCTTTGTTCGACGCTTCTTCTTTCTGTTTTCACCCTCTCCGGTTGCGGAAAAAGCGCCTCGGTACCGGATATGATCAAGGAAGCCCAGAGTTATCAGGCCCAGGGGAAAGAACAGGCTGCCATCATCCAACTCAAAAATGCGCTTCAGAAAGAGCCCAATAACCTCCAGGCCCGCACATTGCTGGGGACCATTTACCTGAACACCGGCAACCTGGCCGCCGCCGAAGATGAACTGCACCGGGTTCTCCAGTCCGGGAACCACAGTAGCGAGGTTGAGGAAACCCTGGGACAGGCGTATCTCTCCCGGGGGGAATTTCAGAAAATCATCGATGAAGTCCAACCCGATGCCACCCTGCCCCCCACCCAGGCCGCGGGACTTCTGGTCCTGCGCGGGGATGGTTACCTGGGGTTGAACGATCTGCCCCATGCGCAGGCGTCCTTCGACAGCGCGCTTCGACTGGCCCCCACGGATGCCCGGGTACAGCGGAGTCAGGCCCGTTTCCTGCTGGTCCAGGGGAAAACCGACGAAGCCACCCAGCTCATCGACAAGATCACCCGGACCAACCCCCAGGATGCCACGGCCTGGATCATGAAGGGGGACCTGTTGCGCGGCCATGATGCGCCGCCCGAAGAGATCCTCGCCGCCTATCGGCAGGCTTTGGTCGCCGACCCGAAAAACGGCCCGGCGCTGGCCAGTCTGGCCTCCCTGTATCTGGCCATGGGGAAACTGGATCAGGCCGAAGCCGAAGTGAACACCTACAACAAGGTGCTGCCCAACACCCTCATGGGCAAATACCTGCAGGCGCTCATCGATTACGGGAACAAACGGTACCCGGTGGCGCGAGACGACCTCGATGCCGTGATGAAGTCCGCCCCGGATTTCATGCCCGGCATTCTCCTGCGTGGATTGACCGCCCTGCAACTCAACCACTATGAGGAAGCCCAAAAGGATTTGAGTCAGTTTGTCAGCGCCTCCCCAAAGAACTCTTATGCCCGGAAAATGCTGGCCCGCGTCGAACTCAAGGAGCACCAGCCCCAGGAAGCCCTGAAAACACTGACCCCCCTTCTGGGCGCCGAACCAACCGACGCGGAAACCTCGGCCCTGGCCGCCCAGATCTACACCGAACTGGGCGATTTTGAAAAAGCCTCCAAAATCCTTGCCCTTTCGGCCCAGGAAAACCCCCAGAATGCAGTCCTGCGCACCCAACTCGCCCTGAGCCTGTTGGCCACGGGACAGGAAGGCCGGGCCATTTCGGACCTCGAGGCCGCCAGCAAACTGGACCCCAACTATCTTCAGGCCGACAACGCCCTGGTCCTGACCTACCTGGGCAGCAAGAGTTACGACAAGGCGCTCAAACACACCCAGTTACTGATCAGCAAAAACCCCAAGGACCCCAACTTTTACAACCTCCAGGGAGCGGCCTACATTGGCCTGAACGACCTGACGGCTGCTCAAAAAAGTTTCACCCAGGCGCTGGCCCTGGATCCGGCCTACAGCCCTGCCGCTCTGAATCTGGCCCAATTGTCCGTCAAAAAGCATGATTTCCCCGGTGCGCAGAAAATCCTCGAATCCGTGCTGAGCCATGACCAGAAAAACCTTCAGGCCATGGAAGGCCTGGCTGGCCTGGCCGCCCTCCAGGGACAGGAGCAGACCTATGTGGACTGGCTGAAAAAAGCCTCGGTGGCCAATCCCACGGTACTGGCCCCGGACATCGAACTGATCACCTTCTACCTGAAAAAGAAACAGACAGCGGAAGCCCTCGATCTAGCCCAGGCTGCCGTCACGGCCAACCCGAACAATGCCGCGGCGCTGGAACTGCTGGCCGAGACGCAACTGAATTCGGGAAAAAACAAGGAAGCCATTGCCACCTACACCAAAATTGCCGAACTGAATCCCCAGTCCGCCATGGCCTACCTGCGCCTGGCGGTGGCACAGACCCTGGACAAGGAGAACGAAGGGGCCATCACTTCCCTGAAAAAAGCGCTTCAATTGCAACCCGATGACCTGGATGCCCTGAACCGCCTGGTGGGACTGGAGTTGACGACCGGGAAGTACGCGGAAGCCCAGAGTCTGGCCGAAAATTACCAGCGATCCCACCCAAAATCCCCCGAGGGAGCGATCCTGGAAGGAGACATCGCTTTCCAGCAGCAACGCTATGACCTCGCCATGGCTGCCTACGCCCAGGCCCAGAAGGTGTTCGCCACCACCGTGGGAGAACTCAAACTGGATAACGCCCTGGTCCAGAGCGGGAAACCCCGGGAGGCAGACCAGCATATCCAGCGCTGGCTGGTCGCGCACCCCAACGATCTGGTGGGACGCAACTATCTTGCCGCACGGGATTTGGCCGAGAACAATCAAAAATCCGCCATCGAACAATACCAGTACATTCTGCAAAAAACCCCCAACAATCCGCTCATCCTGAACAACCTGGCGTATCTGTATCTGGACACCCATAACGCCCTTGCCCTGGAAACCGCCCAGAAAGCGTACCAACTGGCCCCGGATAACCCCAATATCGAAGACACGCTGGGATGGATCTACACCCGCCAGGGAAACCCCCAGAAGGGACTGGAACTGTTGAAACCGGTGGCCACCCGGATGCCCGAGGCATTGGATATTCAATATCACTATGCCGAGGCGCTCGTTCAAACGGGAAACAAGGACCAGGGACGTCGAATCCTCGAAAGTCTGGTCAACAGCCCCAAGGAATTCCCCCAGAAAAACGAAGCCAGGACGCTGCTGAGCCACCTCTGACCGCCCGTGGGATGGGAACCCGGACCGGAGCAGGCGCACAATCCACTGAATTGAAGGCAATTTACCGCCTTTATACCCGAATTGAGTCAGGGTAAAGGCGAATTATAGTGGGCGTGACCATCTGGAATGGTTTTGTGAGACGACTGATGGCGCGCAAGCGCGCTGGCGGCCCAAACAACCCACCGGGAGAACATCATGAACGCAGTTGTGGAATTTCAACAGTACGACCATGTCGGCTTTGAGCAAATTCACACCCGTTTCGACGAAGAATACGGTGTCATGTGGTCATTCATGCACTCCGAGCCGAGACCCTGTTTTACCCGGGCGGTGTTGCAAGAGTCGTTACGGCACCATACTCATCTTGAAAGCATTCAAGGGCACGTTTATTCAAACGGAAATTTTTATCAGGCAAATTATCTGGTTTCCGCCTCGAGTGTCCAAGGAGTATTCAATCTCGGGGGAGACTTGACCGAATTTCAGGAAGCGATCCGGGCTCAGGCACGAAACAAACTGTTGTCCTACGCCAGATTGTGCACTGATAACTTGTGGGTCCTCCACAACATGCAAGCGCCCATCACGACCATCTCCCTGGTTCAGGGCCAGGCGATGGGAGGCGGGTTCGAAGGAGCGCTTTCCTCTCACGTGATGATTGCAGAAAAAAGTGCCCAGATGGGATTCCCGGAAGTGCTGTTCAACCTCTTTCCAGGCATGGGGGCACTGAGCCTCTTATCGCGCAGGATCGGTATGCAGGCGGCCGAAGCCATGGTGCGCTCGGGCAAAATTTATACCGCCGTGGAGTTGCACGAAATGGGCGTGGTAGACGTGCTGGCTGAGGACGGTCAGGGCGAAAGGGCTCTCTATGACTGGATACGCCAGAATCACCGTTCCCTCAATTCATTCCAGGCCATTCAGCGCGCCAAACAGCGCGTGAACCCCCTTACCATGGAAGAGCTGTGCGAGATCGCCGAGATCTGGGTGGACGCGGCATTGCGTTTGAAGGAACGCGACCTCAGGGTCATGGAGCGTCTGGTGCGGGCGCAGGATCGCAAAGTTGCGCAGCAGGAATTCAGAACGGCACAGACAATCGCCCGGGCGTTTTAACGCGAGGCCGCCTGACGGCGGACAAGATAATCCTCGATGGCCGCACGCGCAGCCGCATAGTCCCTGCGCAGGGACGCGGCCATGGCTGCGCCGTGAAGACGCAATTCACCCATCTCGGCCCGATCCATGGTTTCGGCGCGGGCGAATACTTCGCGGGCGCCGACGCCCAGGCTGTTGCCCTTGAGTGCGTGACAATGGTCGCGCAGAGCGCCGTAATGCTTGTATTTGATGGCGTGATCGATCTGGTCCAGCAGTTCCTCCGAGTCGCGCAGGTAGTTGCACAGCAGACGGTGCACAAACAGGGCATCGCCCGCACCCAGAATTTCCAGTTCCTTCAGGGTGGTGGCTTCCAGAACGGCACCAGTTTCCTCAGAGGCTGCGGCGGACAGGCCAGCCCCGGAGCCGCCCAGAACGGCAGTCAGCCAGTGCTCGGCAGTGGTGGCGGGCTTGCCCAGCAGGTTTGCGATGGTACCAAACAGGATGGAAGCGTCCACGGGCTTGCCCAGGAAGGCGTCGAATCCGGCTTCCTGGGCAGCCTGGCGCGCGCTCAGGGTTACGTCTGCGGTAAACAGTACAAAACGGGTGCGGGTGTCGTCCGGGCGAGTAAGGCGGT
>JAJZDE010000063.1 GCA_021828745.1 Pseudomonadota bacterium | reverse complement strand
CACGGAAAACCATTATGACGTCATCGTGGGCGATCTCTACCATCCTGACCTGGCTGGGGTGGGGGCTTTACTTTCCCTGGAACAGTTTGGGCGGGTGCGGGATCATTTGTCGGCCCATGGGGTATTCGTCCAATGGTTGGCCCTGAACCAATTTGATCCTGCCGCGCTCCAGGTGGAGTTGAGAACCTTTCGGCGGGTTTTTCCCGATGCGTATCTGTTTCTGGACGGCATGCATCTGGCTCTGGTGGGGTTTCGCCAATCCTGGGCAGGCTGGTCCACGGTGGAAGCGGGTCAGGAACGTCTCAGTTCGGATCAACGAGTTGAAGCCACGGGTGGTGAGGGGGTGATGACCTGGATGGGACGTTACTGGGGAAAAATTCCTGATACGCCGGGACCGGTTCAGAAGGAATGGGCCCCCGTCATCGATTTTTCCCTGCCCCGACTGAAATATACCGGCGGCGCCCTGGAGATGACGCTGGCGGCTCTGTGGCATCAAAGGCCTTCCCTGGAGCAGGCAGCGCAGGATCTGAATCTGCCCGAATCCCGGAGTCCGGAATTTGCCGCTGCCTGGCATGCCACCCAGTATCTGGTGCAAAGTTGGCAGGATCGTATGACCGGGCGTGACGGCGAAGCCGAACGTCTGGTTCGCCTTGCGTTCGAGGCCAATCCACGGGACCGCTGGGTGGGTTATGCGCTGGCCGATGAGGTATTGGCCCAGTTGATGCGCGCGCCATTGCCTGCCGCCCAAAAAGAAGCCGTGCTGGATAAACTGGCACTCCGTTTTCCGTGGCATGTAGAGGTGCAAAGGGCCCTCTGGAAAATACAGGGGGAGCGCCATGAATTTGCCGAAGCAGAAAAAACCCGCCTGAACCTGCTGCGCGAAGCCCCTCTTGACCGCGAAGCCGGGATAGCGAAAAATGAAAACTTTCAGTAAATTTCAGGGAGCGCAGAGTTAAATGAATGGGGCATCGATACAGGTCTCGCGCTTTCATCTGCACCGTCGCGTGGTGCAGGGGGTCACCCTTTTGTTGGTCATTCTGGTGCCAGCCCTGGGACTGTTTCGTATCGATCCCCGTGCCGGCGCATTGGTCGTGCTGGATCGTCAGATCTGGTTCGCCGACTTCTTTTTGATCGCCGGATTGTGGATCACCCTGCTCAGCCTTCTGGTGATGCTCTATTCCGTGGCTGGCACCGTATTTTGCGGGTGGGTGTGCCCACAGAACATATTTTCCGAATGGGCCAATTACATGACCCATCTCCTGTTGGGAAAACGGGCTGAAGTCAGCCTGGATGGTCAGGCACCGGTCATCGCCCCAGCCAAAAATCGTGTGTGGAACTGGGTGTTGCTGGGCCTTTCCTTCCTGTTGGCTTCCATGTTCCTGGGGGTGATTCCCCTGTTCTATTTTTACGACCCCTCGACGATCCTGGCTTTTCTTCTCTGGCGTTCGGATCCTGCATTGGCCAGTTCCCTGCATTGGATTTATGCGGTTTTTGTTTTGATCATTCTGGTGGATATTGCCGTGATCCGCCACTTCTGGTGCCGTTTTGCCTGCGTATACCGGGTTTGGCAGCACAGTTTCCGGACCCGTGAAACCCTTCATGTGCGTTATGACGCGAACCGCGCCAGTGCCTGCGAAAAGTGTAACTATTGCGTGACATCCTGCTTCATAGACATCGATCCACGCAAGACGGATGTCTACGACAGTTGCATCAATTGCGGCGAGTGTATCGATGCCTGCAACCGTCTTCAGGCAAAGAAAGGGAATCCGGGGTTGCTGAGTTTTGAATTTGGCGAACGCAAAACCAAACGGGAAGCGCGTATTCACTTTCGCAACAATGCCATCGGCCTGAACTCACGCGCGGGGTGGATGACTGTCGTCATGGTCCTGGGACTGAGTTTTTTTTCCTGGGGACTGTGGACCTGGGAACCTCTTCATCTGGCAGCCTACCGGGCCGAGGTGCAAGATGCCGCGAACGATCTGGATTACCGTATCGAAATCGCCAATAAACGTTACCGTCCTGAAAGAGTGGAATTGTTGGTGCAGGGATTGAAGCCGGGAGAGTATCATTTGTCTCGGACCCAACTGACGATTCCTGCAGCAGGACGACTGTCCGCGATCCTGTCCATCTCGCCGACCCTGCCCCATGGCGTGCATTCCTTCAGAATTCTGGCTCATGCCGTTCAGGAGGACTGGAAGGACCAGTTTGCCATCCAGCATTTCTCAGAAGCCCCCAAGGGAGGAAACCCATGAATCAAACCCGTGAACCCGAGCCACCCCTGAGCGAGATCCAGCCGGAATGGGGGAAAAAAGACAAAGAGCATTTTGGCTATGCATCGGATGAAGAACGCAAGGACAAACGGGGACTGGAGGACTGGGAATTGGTAGAGAGCGTTCCTTTATCCCAGAAGCCCGTGCCTTACTGGTTTTTTGCCGTGATCTTGGTGGTTCTGCTGGTCGCGGTTGGGCTCGCCTTTCCATTTTGGGGCGTTCGCTCTGGCCACCAGAAGCACTGGCTGGACTGGGGATTTTTGTTGGCGTTGGTATACATCGCGGGCGCTGGAACCTTTGTGTACTACATGGTCCGGATGTATGGGATTGCTCATCCGGGGCGGTCAGAGACCGATGCTCAAAATTCCCTGGATTCTGCCGATCCTCAACTACATAAGACTACCGATGAAGTTCGTTGACAAGCCCTTTTGGGGCCTCCTCGGATGGGGGCCACTGTTCTTTCTGGCCGCCTGCGGCAAAATAGAATCGACTCTGCCCGATACGACATCCCAAACCTGGAACGACTGGACCGTGCGCGTGGAATCCCGCCCCAGCCCCCCTCGGGATGGCATGAATGAGTTTCTGGTCATGGTCACCGGTGCCCATGACCGTCCCGGTTCCCGCTGTCTGGTGGATATTCGGACGGCCCAGAATGATCCCTGGAAACAGGCCATTCAGGATGGACGGGTGGGGGTCTACCGGCGCGCTGCTCTGGTCGAACCGGGGGAACGGCGTACGGTGCAGGTTCGCCTGAACTGCGCGGACGAGGCGCAGCGGGACAGCGTTTTGTTTTTCCCGCTGCATGTTCCCGACTAGGGTTTGCTGAGGCCGAAATTCAATCTTCGGCGCGGGTACTTTCCACCGGACCCATCAAGGTCAGGACGATATTCGAGAAGTAGACCATGAACCCCACGGCCATACAGGTGCCGGCCACGGCTACGATGGGTCCGTAGAAATGGTGGGCATGAGTCATGGCCGATCGGTCATGGAGCATCAGGTACCCCTCCCAGATGCCAAAGACCATTTGGGTCGTATAGAACCCGTAGACTCCAATGAACAGCCACCAGAAAGAATGCTGAACCAGGCGCTGGGAGTAGATGCGTTTGCCGCTCAAACGCGGGAGCAGGTAATAGGTGGTGCCCATGGCCAGGGTGACCACGCCGCCCACCAGGTTCATGTGGGCATGGGCCAGGGGGTCGATCATGTGCCCCGGCCCACCGTAGGGGCTTCCAATGGAATCGAGCCAGGCCCGAATGGGGGGGAACACCTGCAACATTCCGTGCATGGCTCCGATGAAGAGAGAGGTGGCAGAAACGATAAAAAATTTGACTAAACGGCGAAGGTCTGAGAGCGAGTGCATGCGCCAACCTGTATAAATAGAGTCCGTAAGAAGGGAGGCCTAAAACAAAGCACCCGGTGAATAGACACCGGGTGTTTGAATAAATTCCCTCTGGTCAGCAGGGACCCAGGGATAAATCCGGGTTATTTGCCTTTCTTTTGGTCATTGGCCAGAATGTCGACGCCCAGGCCAGCGAGGGACAGGGACACCAGAATACCGCCAACGAACAGGATCACGGGAATGATCATGTACCCTTTATCCATAATTTCCATATTTCTCTCCCCTGTTAAAGTTTTAAGTGGACGACGTCAAGATCCATCAGACATGACACTGGGATGGTAACAAAAGACTTGGGTTCTTGGCAAACATTTTTAATTGGCCAGGATGGCCTGGGCATCATGGAACAACTGGTCGGGAACCTGGGGCACCTGAAAGGATGCCTGCAGGCGACCCGAGGGGTTGAACAGGAAGATCGTGCTGCTGTGATCCACCGGATAGTTTCCCCGTCCATCCTTTTCATGCTCATGAAGGACGGCATAGATCCCTAAACTCTGGGTGAAGGGGGCGAGTTGGGCAGTTGTGGCCTGAGCCCCGATGAAAGAGGGGTCGAAGGCGGGGGTGTAACGTCCCAGAACGGACAGGGAATCGCGCCCAGGGTCCACGGAAACGAATATGACCTGAGGGGCGGTGTGACCCGCTCTTTTGAAGGATCGGGATACCGAGGCCAATAGGGCAAGGTCGGTGGGGCAGACGTCGGGACAGTGGGTATAGCCAAAGAGCAGGAAAGTCCAGTGCCCTGACAAGGACTCACGGGTCAGGGTGCCCTGGGTGGAAGGCAAGGAGAAAGGAGGCAAGGAAGGACCTTGAGCCAGCCACTGTGTTCGATCCCCAAGCCCTCGAGGAGGCGCGGGCTGGTACCAAAAGAAAAGCCCCAGGCCCCCCAGAATGAGGAGAGCCGTGCAGAACAGAAAAACGACGGATGAGGAGGATCGGGTCACCGGCCTCATTGATCTCGAACCAGACGGAATCCGATGGTATTGACGCGTACGGTGGGGTCATCGGCGGTGCGCCTACTCAAGGCGAGATCGTGGGCGTTATTGTTCCATGACCCCCCCCGCACGACCCGCGACAGGCATTCCCCATCCTGTTCGGCAGCATCGCCTTCCCAGGCAGCTCCGTTATCCGGAACATTGCGCCGATCACCCTGATTGATCCGACGGGTGTTCTGGTAGCAATCTTCCATCCACTCCCACAGATTGCCGCTCATGTCATACAGTCCCCAGGCATTGGGGGCCTTGGTGGCCACGGGATGAGGATGATTGGCGCTGTTCTCGCCGTACCATGCGATGGGATCGAGCGTATCGCCCCCGCAGTAGGGGCTGGTGAGGCCGGCTCGACAGGCATATCCCCATTCGCTTTCGGAGGGCAAACGATAATGCCGACCGGTCCTGGCATTGAGGCGCAGGATATAGACCTGGGCATCTTCCCAACTGACACGGTCCACCGGACAGTTGTCGCCACATCGGGGAAAGGCACTGGGATTGCGATGCATGAGTGCGCGCCATTGTCCCTGGGTGACCAGGGTGGTGCTCATCATGAAGGGTTTGGAAAAGGTTACCTTCCCACCCTCACTGAGGACAAAACTTCCCGTCGGAATCGGGGCCATTTCCGGGCATTCAGGACAATCCTGAACTCTGGGGCCAGAAGGTGAGGCCGCGCTGGCGAGGGCAAAGACGAGCATTAGTCCGCCCAATGCTTTGGAACTCAGACTGACCATAGGACCTCTCCAAAAAAGAACCCAACGCATGAATCTGTTCTGTGGAAGGTTTCAGTTTATCCCACTCCCGTATGGATGAAAAGGGGAAGGCCATGTTAAAGGGCGACTGGCCGCAAATCACGGGGTGACGGGGGGAAGCGGTGCTTCATGAAAGACATCACGATAGGAAGCATAGACGCTGGCGATGATGAGGGCTACGATGAAAAACCCGATCAAACCACTGATCCAGGGGAGGGCGAAACTGAGGAAAGTGGCGACGGTCAGCAGGATTCCCATGATCAGGGTGAACAGAAGAAAAGCAGGGAGATTGACAAGACAGCCCCGGGTACTGAGGGTCAGGGCTTCCAGCGTGGACAAATCGGTAAAACGTAGAAGGGCCGGGGCAAACCAGCCCATCATGAGCAGGGCCACCTGAAGCAGCACAAGAGTGATGAACAGGGGTGTCAGAGAGAATAAGGCCGCACGTAATTGTTCCAGGTTCTCTGCACCATCCAGGGACAAATTCTGCAGGTCGATCATTTGTTGCCCCCCCCACAGGACCAATACCAGAGTCAGCAGGGTTTCGCCGGCAATATTGACCATCCCCAACTGGAATAATCGTCTGGAACTGCTTTTGAACCCACTGAGCAGATGCGGGATCCTGAGTGAGCGTCCTTTTTCGATGGCGGCACAGCCGGCCATCATGCCGGCAAACAGAGCGGGAAGTGACAGGGAAAAAAAGACAGGACCCAGCATCGGGAACAGACTGCATACCAGAATGAAGGCAAACCACAGCGCCAGACTGGTCATCCAGCCGATGGGGCTTTGCAGGACTGCGTAGGCCCCCTGGCGAATCCATAACGCACCGTGCCATGGCGGTACCTGACGAGGGGTCAGAGGGGGCATGGGCAGGGCTGCTCGAGGTGATGGCTGAGGATGCGTTCAAACCAGGCGGGGTCATGGGGGTTGAGGAGCGAGCCGATACGAGGCTGATGTTGATCGTGCAGGCGTGAAAGCCAAAAGCGCAAAGCGGCCGTCACCAGCATCCGTGGCCAGTGTTTGATTTCCTCCGCGGCGAGAGGACGCTTTTCATGATAAGCGCCCAGCAGGGCGGAAAGCCGGAGGGGGTCGAGGCGCGCTTGCGGGGTCACGCACCAGTCATTGGCGACGATGGCCAGATCGTAGACCCAGTTATCCGTTCCGGCAAAGTAGAAATCGATGAGGCCGCTGATACGCTCTCCCTCGAACAGGACATTGTCCCGGAATAGGTCGGCGTGAACGGGACCCTGCGGGAGCGCGGAGTCGAAAGGGGCAGCCTGTGCCAGGGCATGGTCCAGCAGGGTCTGCTGGGAGGCCGTCAGAAAAGGGCGGATTTCCCGGGACGTCTGGATGCGCCAGTCCTGCCCCCTGGGATTGCCCTGTACCTCTTCAAAAGTGATGGCAGCCTGATGCAAGCGGGCAACCATGTGCCCCAGGGCAACGCAGTGGTCGACGGTGGGGTGGGTCTGGGATTGTCCGTTCAAACGCGTCACCAAACTGGTGGGTTTGCCTTTGAGCAGGGAATGGAACTGACGTTGCTGGTTGAGAAGGGGGGCGGGGCAAGGCAGACCCTGGGCCGCCAGATGATTCATCAGACCCAGATAGTAGGGTAACTCCTGCGGCTGGAGTTTTTCGAACAGCGTCAGGACATAACGTCCCGTGCTGGTGTGGACGAAATAATTGGTGTTTTCAATGCCCGCAGCAATGGGAACAAGATCCTGCAGTGTCCCCACCGGATAGTGTTCGAGCCAAAGTGAGAGTTCCTCTGGAGAAACCGTGGTAAAGACAGCCATGAAGCGGTGATCCGTGCTTAGAATTCGAAAATGACCC
>JAJZDE010000062.1 GCA_021828745.1 Pseudomonadota bacterium | reverse complement strand
AGAGACTTCGGGGGAGAGGAGTTCCGGTGTCCACGTGGTGGGTCATGTCCTGAAGCACTTCCCATTCCCAGCAGAAGTTTTCCATGAACTGGCTGGGGAGTTCCACCGCATCCCACTCCACGCCGTGTATGCCGGACAGGGGGAGATCCTCCATCTGGGTGAGCAGGTGGTGCAGACCATGCCCGCACTCATGGAACAGGGTAATGACTTCGTCGTGGGTGAAGGTCGCAGGTTTTCCCCCGCTCGGTGCCGAGAAATTGCAGGTCAGATAAGCGACCGGTATCTGGAGGGTATCTCCCCTGCGGCGCCGGGTGATGGCGTCGTCCATCCATGCCCCCCCCCGTTTGCCATTGCGGGCATAGAGGTCGAGATAGAACTGGCCGATCAGAGTCCCGGTGGGGGTTTTCAATTCGTAAAAGCGAACGGTTTCATGCCAGACCTCGGCTTGGGCGGGATGAACCACGAGGCCATACAGTTTCTGGATGACCTGAAACAATCCCTTCAGCACGGAATGTTCCGGGAAGTAAGCCTTCACTTCCTGTTCGGAATAATCATACTGGGCTGTGCGTAATTTTTCTGAGGCGTAGGCCAGATCCCAGGGTTGCACCACATCCAGGCCAAGGCGCGCCTGTGCAAAGGCCGTCAGCATTTTCCAGTCCTGTTCGGCAAAGGGTTTGGCGCGCTGAGCCAGATCGCGCAGGAAAGCCAGCACGGCCTCGGGAGACTCAGCCATCTTGGGTTCCACGGACAGTTGCGCAAAATGGTCGAATCCGAGCAGGCGGGCCTCCTCGGCACGCAAGGCCAGCAAAGTCTGGATCAAGGGGCCGTTGTTCCAGGGTTCCGGACCAAACTCCGAAGCACGGGTGGTATAGCAGCGATAAAAATGTTCGCGCAGACTGCGTCGTTCGGCATACTGCATGATCGGAAGGTAACAGGGGGCGTGCAGGGTGAGCCGCCAACCGGAGCGCCCTGCCTGCCTGGCCGTTTCGGCGGCCATGGAGAGCACTTCCGGGGGGAGGCCCGCGAGTTCATCGGGATCCTGGGTGTCATAGGTGAAACTGTTGGTGGCATCCAGCAAATTCTGTTCAAAACGCGCGCCGGTGGCCGCCAGGGTTTCCTGAACTTCAAGAAAACGGGCCTTTTCGGCAGGGGGCAACTCGGCCCCACCCAGACGAAAATCGCGCAATGCCTGAGTGATGATGCGTTGGCGGGATGCAGGCAGTTTTTCGAACTCCGGGGAATGATGGAGGGTTCGGTAGCCCTCGAGCAGGGCTTCGTCCTGACCCAGACGCGCCCAGTACTGGGCGACCTGGGGCAATACCGCGTTGTAGGCCGCGCGCAATTCCGGGGTGTTGACCACGGCATTCAGGTGGGAAACCTGACCCCAGGCACGCGCCAGGCGTTCATTGACATCTTCCAGAGGCGTGATGAAGGTGTCCCAGGTCGGGCTTTCGGTCTGGTGGGTCAAACGGTCGAGCAAGGCCTCGCAGTCCTGAATCAGGGAGTGGATAGCAGGTTCGATGTGCTCGGGCCGGATGGCATCAAAATGGGGAAGCCCGGAAAAATCCAGCAACGGGTTGGAACTTTTGGAAGTCATGATAAGGGAGTCCGGAAAATAAAGAAGAAATCGTGGGTCAGGCGCGGGCATCCTCATGGATGATGAAGCCGCCCACCAGGGTGTGACTGACTTTACCTTGCATGAGGTGATTGAGGAACGGCGTATTTTTGCCCTGACTTTTAAGGTTTTTTGGGGTGACGGCCCATTCCCGTTCCGGATCGAAGATACACAGGTCGGCGGGTTGGCCGGGGCTCAGTTGTCCCGCAGGGATGCCCAGGATTTTGGCGGGTGCTGAGGTGATTCGTGCCAGGGCCGTGACCAGCGGCAGGGCCTGGGATCGCGCCCAGGCCAGGGTGAGCGGCAGCAGCAGTTCCAGGCCCGTGGCCCCGGGTTCGGCGGCTTCGAAGGGGAGTTGCTTGGCGTCTACATCCACGGGCGCGTGATCGGAGACCAATGCGTCGATGGTTCCATCCACCAGACCGGCGCACAGGGCGGCTCGATCGCGCACGCTGCGGAGGGGGGGGATCAGCCGGCAATGGGCATTGAAATAACCAATGTCATGTTCTGTGAGGTGCAGGTGGTTGATGGAGATGTCGCAGGTGACCGGCAACCCCTCTTTCTTGGCCGCACGGACCAGATCCACACCGCTGGCACTGGAAAGGCGGCACAAATGGACGCGCGCGCCGGTTTCTCGGACCAGTTGCAGGATCGTGTTCACAGCAATGGTTTCGGCGCAGGTGGGTATGGCGGGCAATCCCAGGCGACTGGCCACTTCGCCGTCGTGAGCCACCCCATCGCGCGCCAGATAGGCATCCTGGGGTTGTAACCAGACGGTGAATCCAAAAGTGGTGGCGTAATCCAGGGCGCGCAACAGGACCTGGGTATCCAGCAGAGGGGCATTGGCCTGGGAGAAGGCAATGCAGCCTGCATCATATAATTCCCCCATCTCGGTCAGGCGAAGGCCCTGGAGTTGCTGGGTCAGGGCGCCCAGGGGATAGACGTTGGTTTGCTCCCGGCCATGGGCACGGTGTTTGAGCATTTCAACCAAACCGGGCTCATCCAGGGGCGGGTCGGTGTCCGGGGGGCACGAGAGACTGGTGACTCCCCCTACCGTGGCGGCAACCATCTCGCTTTCCAAAGTGGCCAGATATTCATAGCCCGGTTCGCGCAAACGGGCGGCCAGATCCACCAGTCCGGGCATGACGATCTTGCCACGGGCATCGATCACCCGATTGGGGGTAAATCCGGCAGGGCAACGTTCGAGAGCGACGATTTTGCCCGCAGCAATGAACAGGTCACTCTGGGAGTCCCGCTGCGTGACGGGATCGATGACGCGGCCTTGGGTGATATGAATTTTCATGAAAAATCCTCGTTCAAGCGGCAGAGTGTGGCGCAGGGGCGGCCAGCAGGGACATGACGGCCATGCGTACGGCAATGCCAAAGGTGACCTGTTTCAGGATCACGGACTGGACTCCGTCGGCGACATCCGAATGAATCTCCACGCCCCGGTTCATGGGGCCCGGGTGCATGACGATGGCATCCGGCCGGGCATGAGCCAATTTGGCGGGGGTCAGCCCATAGTATTTGAAGTATTCATCCCGGCTGGGCAGGAGTGCGCCATTCATCCGTTCATTCTGGAGGCGCAACATGATGACCACGTCCACGCCCTTGAGGCCCTGGACCATATCGTGGTAGACCCGTACCCCCAGACGCTCCACATTGCGCGGTATCAGGGTTTTCGGACCGATGACACGTACTTCCGGAACCTGCAGGGTCGTCAGGGCGTGAATCTGGGAGCGGGCCACCCGCGAATGCAGGACATCCCCGACGATGGCCACCCGCAGATTTTCAAAGCGCTTCTTGAAGTGGCGGATGGTATACATGTCCAAAAGCGCCTGGGTAGGATGGGCATGGCGTCCGTCCCCAGCGTTGATGACATGGATATCGGGTCCGACATGACTGGCGATCAGGTGTGCAGCGCCACTTTCGGCATGGCGTACCACGAACATGTCTGCCTGCATGGCGGACAGATTGTCCACCGTATCGAGCAGGGTTTCTCCCTTGCTTTGACTGGAGGAACTGACATTCAGATTGATGACGTCGGCGGACAACCGCTTGGCTGCAATTTCAAAAGTGGTGCGGGTACGTGTGGATGCCTCAAAAAATAGATTGAAGACGGATTTCCCCTGAAGATGGGGGACCTTCTTGACTTCCTGGCGGGCCACGGCCTCGAACTCTGTGGCGCGGTCGAGAATCTGGAAGAGAATGGCGGGTGGCAGGCCTTCTATGGTCAGAAGATGCTTGAGGTGACCTTCGGGGGTGAGTTGAGGATTAAACATCGGTAACCTCGGCATCAAGAGTAATAAAAAAATCAGTGCGTTCAGAAGAGCATAAAGCGTTTTGCTGCTCGACGGACAGACCAAAATAATCTTCCAGGAGCAAGGTGGCGGCCAGCGCATGCTCCCTGCTGCGACGTTGTGTGCTCGGAACCCCGGCAGCCCGCAACTGCTGGTCGGCTTCCAGCGAGGTATAGCGCTCATCGATGAGGGTCACGGGCAAATGGGTGTGACGGTACAGGTCGCGAGCGAAATTACGACACTGACGGGTCGTGGTTTGTTCCTGACCTTCCGAATTCAGGGCCAGTCCCACCAGCAGCAAACCCGGTGTCCATTCCCGAATGAGGGCATGAATGGATTCCCAGCGCTGGGCGCGGGTGCGGCATTCCAGGGAAGCGAGCGGACGGCAGACCCGACTGCGGCGCTCTCCCCAAGCCACTCCGATAAAACGCGTGCCATAGTCGAAGGCCAGAACGGCGCCTTCCGGATCAGGCATGCCCGGCTTCCTCGGAGAGATAGGTCAGATTGACACCCAGTAACGCCAGTGCTGCATTGAAACGTTGTTCTGCAGGGAGCGTGAAGAGAATATGAGGGTCTGCAGGGACGGACAGCCAATTGTTCCGCTTGATTTCGTTTTCCAGTTGCCCGGCTTCCCATCCTGCATAGCCCAGGGCGATGAGCATGTATTCAGGACCATGGCCGAGGGCCAGTTGTTCCAGAATGTCGCGGGAAGTGGTGAGTCCAAATTCGTCGTTGATGCGCAAGGTGGAACGCCATGTGCCCATGGGGGTATGGAGAACGAACCCACGGTCGGTCTGGACCGGTCCGCCCAGATAGACCGGTTGGGTGGACACATCTTCGTTGCTGGCAGTGAGCGCGATCTGGCCAAACAGATTTTTCAGGTTCATGTCCATCGGACGGTTGATGATCAGGCCCATGGCGCCCTGCTCATCGTGCCGACAGATGTAGGTCAGGGTGCCGGAAAAGTTGGCATCCTGCAACGAAGGCATGGCGATGAGAAAATGATGGGTGAAGTTGATCGTTTCCATGGGGCGATTATCGCACATTCCTGTGTCCGGACCTGATTTGAAGACGGCGTTCAGTCTACGGCTCCGCGCACCCCTGTTTGCCCAGTCAGGGAGAATGGGAAGGGCCTATTTGTAACAACTCGTGAAACGGGCAAGACGGTAGAATGTCCGGCACAGGGTGGATGTCGGCCTGGGCGATCGGTGCTGCCGAACCTCCCTGATGAGTGGATTGACCCATTTCAATCAAGTTTATGAGGGGGAAGCGGAGATCATGCGGTTCAAACTTTTATTATTGACGGGCCTGACGGTTGGCCTGGCCTCCTGTGCCAGTACGCCTCCGGCGCCTCTGGCGGGAAATGACTTCGTTCCCATCCTGCCCCGCACGGCTCAGGACGACCCCGGTGTCGTGGGTGAAAAAGTGCGCTGGGGTGGGGTGATCGAAGGGGTCAGGCCAGGAAAGACCGATACGTGTTTTCATGTCGTGAGTCACACCCTGGATGATTCGGGTCGCCCCATGGATGATGATCATTCGGACGGGCGATTCATCGCCTGTGCCCATGGCTTCTTCGATCCGTCCATTTATTCCGTGAAGAGACAGATTACCGTAACGGGCACGCTCCAGGTGCCGACCATCGGAAAAGTGGGTGACATGCGCTACATCTTCCCGCGTGTGGCTGCGGATGTCGTCTATCTGTGGCCGAAGGATGTGCCCATGGATAATTCCGGCATGTACTATGGGATGAGTCCCTTCGGAGATCCTGTCATGGATGGACCGATGACCCCATGGATGGGTCCTGACATTGGCATGCCCTGGTAAAAAATTCGGGCCAGGTCATCGCTGACCTGGCCCGAATCGGGGTGCTACGATTTAGAAGTGGTAAGCAGCACCGATGGTGTAGGTGTTTTCTGCGTTGCTGAAATAGTTGTTGGTGTAGCCCAACTGGTCGCGCTGATAGTCGGCGCGAATGTCGAACTGACGGGAGACGTTATAACGCAGTCCTGCGCCATAAACCCAGCCAAACCCGCCGTTGGTCAGACCGTAGGAGCCGACTGTCGCGTAATTGAAACCGGCTTTGCCCACCAGGCCGATGGTGTTGGCACGGTCGAAGTAGTAGGTCCCCGTTCCCAACAGATCGAAGGAGTGGGCTGACCCATCCGCCGCGTTTCCACCGAACCCATGGTAATGGTTGTACTGTGTTTCAATACCGAAATTCTGGGTAAATTCGTGACCGGCGAACACGCGGTACGCGGAACCGGTTTCACCTACGTTGGCGTTGGCGTTGTTGCCCACACCGGGGTTGGGTGAAGTGGCGGAGCCAAGGGAAACACCGGCATAGTCATTGATCCAGCTGCTCCCATCGGCCATGGCCGACAAGGAAACGGATACCAGGGAAGTAACGAGAAGTGCTTTTTTGAACATTTGAGTGCTCCTGGGTGGTTAAGGTTTACGAATTCTACAGTCAACGAAAGGGGTCAAACTGTAACAATTATGACACAAATTCTCCATAATTGGGAAATATGTATCATATTTACAACATGCGGTTGAAGGCTGGGGGTAAAACCACCCTGTCCTGTGGGGTGTTCATGGTCTTCTGCAGGCGCGGGTGAATCGTTACAATCTACTGATATGGAGGAGTTTTCTTGAAAATCGCGACGTGGAATGTCAATTCCATCCGGGTTCGGTTATCCCAAGTTCTGGACTGGCTGGAGAAAGAAAAACCGGATGTGCTTTGCCTGCAGGAACTCAAGTGCGAGACTGCCCGTTTCCCCTGGGAAGAATTTCAGGCGGCGGGCTATCACGCTCATGTGGCGGGACAGAAAACCTATAACGGGGTGGCGTTGATCTCCTTGCAACCCGGTGTGGAGGAAGTGGTCGGACTGCCCAAATGGGAAGATCCCCAGCAACGGGTCATCGCCGCCACGTTTGGCGATATTCGGGTGATCAGTGTGTACTGTCCCAATGGCGAATCGCTCGGTTCGGAAAAGTACCTTTACAAACTTGCCTGGTTCGATGCGCTGCATGACTATTTGCAGGACAGTCTGGTGCGACATCCCCGCCTGGTGGTGGCAGGAGACTACAACATTGCGCCGGAAGACCGGGACGTCCATGATCCGGCGGCCTGGGCCGGGGAAGTGTTGTGCAGTCCTCCCGAGCGGGAGAAATTCCAGGCCCTGGAGGCCCTGGGGCTGGTGGATTGTTTTCGGCAATTTCCCCAGGAAGAGCGGTCCTTCAGTTGGTGGCATTACCGGGTCAATGCCTTCAGGCGCAATCTGGGCTTGCGCATCGATCATTTGCTGGCCAGCCAGGGACTGGGAGCCACCTTGTGTTCCTGTACCATCGATCGGGAGCCGCGCGGATGGGAACGTCCTTCCGATCACGCGCCCGTGTGGGCAGTGTTTGAAGATTAATCCGGAGCCGAACCCCAGAGTTTGTCCAGTCCCAGGGCATGAATTTTACGGGTAAGGGTATTTCTTCCCCATCCGAGACGTTGGGCCGCTTCGATGCGCCTTCCCTGGGTATGGGTC
>JAJZDE010000003.1 GCA_021828745.1 Pseudomonadota bacterium | reverse complement strand
ATACTCGGTACGCAGAAACAACAGTCCGAAGAGCCGGGTCCAGGCCACTTCCAGGGAAAGGCTGGCCATCCCCAGGATTCCATAAAAAAACAGAAGCATCGAACCGGTTCTTTCGGATCGATCCGTGGTCACCCACGCCCCCCGGTCCTGAACGAACGCAGAGGAGCCCCCTTCGAGACGATCCAGCACCCACCACCCGACTCCCAGCAAAGCACCCAGCAGAGCGATTCCACGCAACGCCTGGACCCAGCCAAACATCGGCAGCAGAACCAGGGGAAGCAAGGCGCCCAGCACGGCGCCCAGCGTATTGACCCCGTACAGCAGTCCCAGGCGTCCGGAGACCTGTTGGCCGAGCGACAGGACCAGAGGAAAACCGGCCCCCAGGGCCACGGCGGGCAGGGTCAGCAGGAGAAAAGAGATCAGGGCCAGTCCCAAATGCCAACCCAGCGCACCTTGATGAGAAAACCCCGCCCAAAGCGCATGTTCTTCAAGGGGGGCCAAGAAAGGCAAAAGGGCGGAGAAGAGGGCCACGCTCGCCTCCAGGAGGGCGAGCAGGCACAAAGGGCGTCGAACGATGCGGCCGGACAATGCCAAGGCGCCCAACCCCAGTCCCGCCATGAATGCGGCCACCGTAATGACCACGCCAAAGACACTCAGACCAAACTGGAGGGTCACCATGCGGACCCACAGAACTTCATAGGCCAGTCCCACCAGGCCCGACAAACCGTACAGGGCCGGAATCAGGAAGGTGTTCAAAAGGGAAAGAACCAGGCCACCCCCACGATGGCGTGGACCAGGGCCAGGGTCATGGTCAATCCCGCCATGATCATGTGGGGAACGAACCAGGGTTTGCCATAGATGCCCATGCCGATGCCCAGAACCCCCGTCACCAGAACCATCAGGATGAGCGGGACCCCCATGATGAACATGATGATTTTTTTCTTGTGGTCATCCACCGGCGTCACCCCATCGTCCTTGTCCCCTTGCTGTTTCTGAAATGCCTCCATCATCTGGACGGCATTGGGGTTTTGCGGGGCATCCGACGCGGCCAGTGCCGGTCGAAAGAACGCCAGTCCCAGGATGAGCATCACCCCGGCCAATAGATGTCCCGTCCAACGATATCCCAAAAGACCAGGAAAGTTCATGGATGATCCTCTGGAGAAGCGGGCGGATGGGGCGGCGCCGGTTTCTTTTTGAAGGAAAAATACCAGGCCAGCACGCCCATCAGGATGAACGGGGCGAATATACCTATCAGCAGGAAGAGAAAAATGTTCCAGGGGGTATCCACGGTCACATGCAAGTAACGATAACTGTCCACGGCATGGGCGCTGGAAATCCATAGGCACTGCGCCAGCAAGGCTGGAATACGAAGTTGACGCAACATGGGTCAATACTCAGTGAGAGGAAGGAAGGGAACTGGCACAGCGAAATCCATAGAAATCGGAAGTCATGTTGGCAAAAGCATTATCGCGGTGAAAAAGAGAGGTGGAAAAGGGATCGCTTTTCCAGGACCCCCCACGAAGCACCTTGTAACTGCGCTTGATCAGTTTTTGATCGGAAATCCCCAGGTTACGATCCTGGGAAGATTCCTGGACCGCCACCTTGCCCTGGAACACGATGGTCGGTGCAATGGATCCGGGATAAGGTGCAAAATCGCTGCTTGTCCATTCGTCCACGTTACCGGACAAATCAAAAACCCCGTAAGAACTGGCCCCCTGGGGATAATCGGTCACAGGCGACGGGGAATTGCGGTTGTAATAAGTGTTCAATCTGGTCGGATCCATGGTATTCCCCCAGGGCCAACGGCGCCCATCCGTACCTCGCCCGGCCTTTTCAAACTCGGCTTCCGTGGGCAGTCGCTTATGGGCCCATTTGGCATAGGCATTGGCGTCGTACCAGGTCACCAGGGTCACGGGCAGCAGCGCCGCCCCCGGCGGAATCCGCCCATCCTTCCAGTTGAGCGGAGGACGATGTCCGGTGGCCGCCACAAAACGGGCATATTGCGCGTTGGTGACAGGATATTTATCGATGGCGTAAGCCGGAAGATCCACCTTATGTTCCGGCTTGTCGGGTGGATCGCCACGATCAAGATTGGTCCCCATCAAAAAAGGTCCCGCCGGAATGGTCACCATCGTGTTCAGATTTTCCCATTGCTCGCGATTCAACAGGCGGTCGGCCTCTTCCACCGTATAACTGCCCTTGACCTGTCCACTCTCGTGCTGCGCATGTAACTGAATGTCCTCACCCGCTGCACGAATATGGCTGTCGGAGTCCTTGATGTTGTAGGACACCAGATGACGCATATCCTCCATGCGCCCTTGCCCCAACTTGATGACATGCAACGAACTGCCGATCATGACGATACCAATACAGGTCACCAGGGTGGCGGACAGGATTTTTTTACGTTTGAGCCGTTCTTCCGGAGTGGACGGTATTTTAGGGGAAAGTGCCACCGTTTACTCCTTGGGTTCTTGCGCGCGCCGACGCTGGCGTTGACGTTCTTCTCGGGCCAGACGCTCCTGATAGACCATCTCGACGGTCTTGCGTCCGTAATAACGTTTGATCATGGCTTCACCAAGCACCGCTCCCACCATGCCGGTTTCCATGGCCAGAATGATGAAGAATCCCCACCACCCCAAAGGAATCAGATGGCCATACTCCGGTACTCCGGTAATTTCCGCCACATTGAAATAACTGATGCCCCGGACGATCAAGGGAGTGGCATAGCACAACCATTTACTTCCCTTGCCAAAAATCAACGCCAGGAAAAAGTTCGCCACCATGGGGACCAGAAAAACATCCAGCATCCACCGAAAAGAAAAATAATCCAGCGCGCTTGTAAAAACTTCGATGGTGACACCCAGCAGACGGTCCCCAAAGTGATTGATGGCAGAGGCGACGCCCAACCCGATCAGCGCCCGCCCCCACTTACCCGTATCTTTTTCCTGTGGGACTGCTTCCGTCATTTTTTGTAGTCATCCTTCCCCGTGAGTTTTTCATATTCACTCTTTTTGATGTCATCCAGATACCAGTCCTTGACATGCAGGCTGGCCAGATAATGGGCCAGTGTCCTTCTTTCCTGTTCGGGCAGCGAGGCAAAGGAGGGCATCCGATACTCGGGCTTGAGGCGGCTGGGTAAAATAGCCTGGGGGTGTGGGGAGGAGAGATACTGGTAAAGCCAGGCCTCACTCCGTAAATCGCCCATGCCATCCAGTGAAGGGGAAGGAACCGACTGCATGACATTGCGAACGGACCAAAGCGAATGGCACTGACGGCAGTCATTCTGCCGGATCAAATCCGACCCTTCCCGTGCCAGTTCCGGTGTGGCCGTCGTATAAAAAGGCAGGCCACGATCGACGTCCTGGGCACCTTTTTCATGATGGATGATATTTTGCACGACACCCGCCAGCGCCAGCGCCCCAATCAGGCCCAGCACGACCCATTCACCCCGTTTCATGTCGTCTTGGTTGTCCTGGCTGCTGCATGTTCTGCCAATACTTCAGCCCGCCGGGCTTCCTGTTTTGCCAGCACCTCGCGACTTTTGGCATATTCCTCCGGACTCATCTTGTCCTTGTCGCTTTCCTTGAACACCAGATACTTGATGTCTTCGTCGAATTGTTCGTTTTTGGAACCCCAGCGTATGCCATAAATACTCACGGCGATGATGAGCCCTCCCGCCACGAGCCACAGGTAGATCGTCCACCCATCGGGTAAGGTATCAAGGTAATTGCCCATGCCAGACTCCTGTATAAAGGTCATTGGTCATTCTAACACTCTCTTGCCAGAATTGGAGTTGTCCTTCCTGCAAAGGTTCAAAATACTCGGGCCGTTCAGCCCCATTAAAACAGATAACCGGTCAACAATTGTGTGGCGCCAAATCCGGTGGCCACCACCACGCCCAGAATGATGGCGATGAACATCAGACGCTCCCCCAGGCGCATTTTGGTAGGCGCATATTTTCCTTTCAACAGGGAATAAATGATTCCGGAAAAAACCGCAATTCCGATCATCAGAAAAACAAAAATATACACGCTGAACCGTTGACTTCTCATTCCTTCGATACTCATATCGATTTTGCCAGAGGTCGTTGCGGTCACGAGAAGAAGGATTTCATTGATCATGAGGGGGAGAATATCGTCAAGAAGGAATCAAAAAAAAGTGCCATACCGTCAGGTATGGCACCAGGAGTCATTTAAACGCTTATGGTTTCATCTTGCCATCAAAACCCATTATTTCTTGTCGAAGTTATCTACAAAGAAACTATAGAGAAACGGACAAATAAAGGCGATACTGATGGGCAGAGCAATGGCCAGGGGGCCGTAATCCAGATCGATCATGATCTCATCTCCTCAATATAGGCTGGTTCAGTGATCATGCTTGGGTTGCCACGTGGTGGGGGGCAACCGCTTGATCATGGTAAATACTGACAAAAAGAAGTAACTCAGATAGAAAATATCGATGGTGTACCCCTTGTCCCACCAGGGTTGCTGGCGAATACGGGATCCATCCGGACGATAATTCCCTTCGAAGTTGGCCGTGACCACCTGATCGCCCACCACTTCAAAATCATGCATGTGTGCACCCTTGGCTTCCAGGGCCTTGATTTGTGGGGCAATCATGCGCAGATCATCCATGGTCAGGGGATGCCGTTCCAGCAAGGCATCATTCGGCGTCCCCTTGTTCATTTCCACGATCTTGGCCATGGCTTCCTTGTCATCCTTGGCAGCCAGAACTTCGGGCTTGTCCATGGAATTGACGTAAGGCTCATACAAAGCCGCCGTCGGACGTTGTCCCCAGAGTGGGAAGGTAATGGCAAACGCAGTCACCACCGTCAAAGCAACCAACCAGACCACAGGCGCGGGAACCGGGTTGTTGTCTTCATGCACGCCACCCAGGTTGTCATCCTCCCACAGTTTCTCATCTCTGCGGACTTTTTCCTCATCAGAAAGGGTGCGCAGGGGTGAATCAAAGGACCAATTACTCATAGAGACCTCCACTTATTATCGACTGCCCCATACCCGTCAAAGATAAAAGGGCAGTCTGTTTGGTATCAGATAATTACTTGAGCGACAGAACGAAGTCGATCAACGCGCGGGCATCGGAATTGCTGGCATACATGGGAACTTCCGGCGGAGTGACCCGCTTTCCGTCCACATACTCGTTGTATTCGGCACGCCACTTGTCAAAATCAATCTTCTGACCCTTGTCATCAACCGGTCCCCACAGATAATCGAAACGGGGCATGATGGAATGAGGCTGGACCAGACGGGGATTGAAGAAGTGCAGCATCATCCATTCCCGTGACGAATTGCGTGACCCGACATGCAGAATATCCGGTGCCTTGCGGTCAGAACCAAAGGCGGTGGGGGATTCTCCATTGAAGTCGCCTAACATGGGAGGGGCACCAAACACTTGCCAATCCTGGGTTTCTTCCGGCAGCAGGGTATGACACCACCAGCAGCCTTCACGCACGAAAATGCTCTTTCCATAAGAAGCATGGTAAGTATTTTCATCTCCAGCCGCTTTCATGACTTCTTCGGGATTCCAGCCCTTGGTGGCCGAAGCATTTTCGATGTAAAACTGCTTGGAACCATCTCCTTGAGGCTCGGAACTCAGCAAGAACACGGCACCTTGCGATTTGGTCGCCTCACCGATCCGACCCTTGTCCCGGCTCAATTGCTCCACGATGTTCCCGAGGTTATCGGGGTGGTCCACGCCATTGGGAAGGGGCGTTCCTGCGGGATAAACATAGGCGACCGTGGGCGCCATGGGTTGCCCCGTTTTCGGGTCCACCTTCAAGGTCACGCGGACTGGTCGATGTTCTCCTGTCAGGAAAGGATCATCCAGACTGAAACCGGACTCGTGACCGGCCCACAGTTGCTTGTCCAGCGCCATCTCCGTGGCATTCACATTACGCAAGTCGAAACTTGGCATAAACAAGGTGATCGTCATCGAACCACCCAGGGCAAGACCGAAAAACCGCGCTCCGATCTTGTACTCTCTAAAATTGACCATTTGATATTCTCCTCCAGTTCTGCGATCAGTGGCCGATTAACGTTCGTAGGCCAGTTCGTGGGCCATGCGTCCCTCTGGAATCACCGTCCCAGCGCGTGCGGTCATCCACATGTTGTAGAGCCAGAAGCAGTTTCCTGTGAACACCAGGGAACCACCGATCCAGCGCGCAATCATGTAGGGATGCTCAGCCATGACCACATCGATGTACGGGACTTCGTAAATCTTTCCAGCCCCCTGAATCAATCCGGCAATGGTCATGGACACCCAGTAGGTGGTGAATCCGATCAGCAGGAACCAGAAATGCAGATTCCCCAGGGTCAGAGAGTACAGTTTACGCTTCATCAGGGTTTGCAAACCCAGGTAGACTGCGGCAGCTTCCAGGAAGGTCGAGAAACCCAGGAGAGCCAGGTGGGCATGGGCCACGATCCAGCCCGTCCCGTGAATGTACCAGTTGATGGCACGGGTTTGCTGGAAGCCCCCTTGCATGTTCAGCGGAATGGCCATCAGACAGCCGGTCACCGTGAAGCGGATTTCCAGGTTTTCCACGAACATGTTCCATTTCCCTTGCATGGTCAACAGAATGTTGGACACGAAGGCAACGGCTGGCACCAGAATCAACACCCCTTCCACCGAAGCGAAGGACTTGAGCCATTCAGGCAGGGGAGCGGACATCAGGTGGTGGGCAGCAGGGGTGGAGTAGAACACGACCACAGACCAGAAGTGCAGGTGGCCGATCCGGTGTGAATAGAGCGGATTGCCGGTCACCTTGGGAATGGTGTAGTAGGCAATGGCCGCTGCAACCGGAGTAATCCACAGACCCAGCACATTGTGCGCAAACCACCAGGTCAGGTAGGCTTCAGTCAACCCGGTCAGATGGAACCACTCGGGCAGGTTACCCACGATGAACACGATGCTGACCATGAACACGGCAGAAGCAAAGAACCAGTTGGTGGTGTAGATCCCCTGCGTCTTGCGGTGAATGACGGTCATCCAGACATTGATCCCCAAAGGAATGGTCATGAAGGTCGCAATGTACAGATCGATGAACCAGGGGAAGTCGGAATACTCCCGCCCCGAGGTCATCCCGGACCACAACAGCGTCAGTCCCAGTGACAGCCCGACATTCCAGAGAAACGCATTCCAGACGCCCAACTTTTCCGACCACAACTTGGTGTTACCCAGGGCCGGGGTCATGTACATCATGGCCATGGCAAACGCCATGGAAATCCAGCCGAAAATCACGGCGTGAACGTGCACCTGACGCATGTGACCGAAGGAAACGAACTCGAGACCCGTGACAAAATCAGGAAATGCCAACTTGGCTGCATTGAAGGCACCCAGCCCGGTTCCAATCACAAACCAGGTAATCGCGGAGAAACCGAAGTAAACCGCTGCCGATCCCTCCGGAATATCCTCGCTACGCGCAAATAGGTACTTGAACATCTTGAACCCCCCCTGTTGTTTTCTATATCAGATTACGTGAGTAAATGAATGTGTTATTGGAATGAATTAATGGTGACCCTGACGCTTGCGGGGCATCAGGACATACCAGGAAAGAAGCATGCTGGAGAAGGCAAGGGCAATCCCCAAAACTGCGGCGATGGTACCGATCATTTCAATGTCTCCTTGACGCGAATGGCGCGCAAATGGTTGGATGAGGATCAGGCAGCGTTTTCAATGGCATCATGCCGTTGAAAGGCGATGGCAAGAATACCGATGTAGGCGAAACCGAAAACGAGCATACACCAGTCGATGAATCCCGTGAAGGTGTGAGGGTCATAGGCCTGACCGTTCCATCCTCCCCAATTATTGAAGTCACCGCGCCCCAGGAAACACATCAAGGCTGCACCGAACACGCTGCCATTGCCCATACCCGTCAGCATTCCGCCGACGATCATGCACCAAAAGCCGCGCGACATGATGGATTTTTTTTGCATTCCTCCCCCCTCTCTTTCGTTTTTACTGAAATTAATGATATTCAGCAACTTACAAAACTTTTTATTTTGCTGATTATCTCTCTTGTCTTACCTGTGGGTCGTTTCCTTGCGGTTTCAACCTCTCATGCCACTTTATACCAGCATCCCGTGCGGTTTTCAACATCCGCACTGGAAATTCTTCTTTCTTACTTGATCACCTGGGTGTTTTTCAACCGGCTGCGTACGATCAGGAATGCTGTGACCATCACCACCACCGTCACGCCGATGTCAAAACTGCCGGTCATCGGAAAGTGCGGCGTAGGGTAAGTACCGGAAATCCAGGTATAACGCTCGATCCAGCTGCCCAGGACGATGTCGCAGGCAATGAAGAAAATCACCCTGGGGTTATGCCGACTGAAGGGGAAAACCAGGGTCACGAAGGGAATGATGAACTTCATCACAAAGAACAGCCAGAACAGCGGACTGTAATCCCCATACTGCATCTGGTAGATGCGGGTCGTTTCCTCCGTAATGTTGCCGTACCAGATGATGAGGTACTGACCGAAGAAGGTATAGATCCATAAAATGGTGAAGCCCAGCATCATCTGCGCCAGATAATTGAAAATCTGGAAGCGGATCTTTTGCCGGATCACCCCGGTGTTCTGGAGAATGGTGAGCAGGATCACGAAGGAAGCCAGGAACATGCCCGAGACACTGACAATGTAGTTCACGGAAAACATGGAACTTTCCCAATGAGGCAAGAGGGTCATCTCGAAATCCCACGCCACCATGGTGCAATACAGGACGTGGATGAAGGGAATGGCCGCGGCGAGCGCCTTGAAGCGGGAAAGATTTTCCGGAGAATCTTCAGAGGTGCGCTGCAAGCGGACGAATGCGCCATAAGCCAGCCCCACGATGATGATGCCGGCGATCTCCCGTACCCGCAAAAACTTCAGGTTGTTCCACTTGGGCAGATGCTCGAAGGTGCCCGCCCAGGGAAAGGTCATTTCCCCCCCAAACAGCAGGATCAGCAGAAGTATCACGGCCAGCGGATACAGGGCAAAGAATGCAACGGAAATGTGGCGAACTTCATAACGCCACTTGGCATTGACCAGATGCAGCAGGCAAGGCAGGGCAACGCCTGCCAGGCATAGGTGCAGCACGATCAGAAAGTCCACGGTCAATACTGACCAACTTGCAAATGGAATCACGGCGCGGCTCCTTGTGGTTTATTTGTTTTCGGTGGTGGTCATGTCGCGTTTTTTGGCGGTAGGATCTGTCAACAGACCATGTCGCACATAATTCACCACATCCCAGCGCTCGGAAGGCGACATGTCATTCCCGTAGGAGGGCATGAGCGCCCCGCCAAAGGTGATATGTCCCCAGATATAGCCTTCGGGAACTTCCTTCTGAACCCGGGGGGCCGTCAGGTCAAAGGGGCGTACGATCAGTTTCTCGCCTACCAGGCCATCTCCGGTACCCGAGTCTCCGTGACAGGGAACACAGTAGATCTTGAACATCTCACGCCCATAAGCCACCGACTTTTCAGTAGGCGGATTGGGGTTGGGCAGATTCATGGCCGCATCCCCATCGTGCACATAAGGGGTGGTCGGCGTTCCGGACATCGGCACGGAATTTTCCGGAAAAGGTCGCACCGCATCCGGCCCCTCCTGGGGTTTGACGCTGATCTGATTGGCCATATCCTTGCTCCACGGCCATGCCAGGGCGACCGAGGGAACCAGAGCCAGAATGGGTATCCAGCGAGTAAAGGATTTCATCGTGCTTGGTCTCCCATGATTTCGAGAGGCTTGTGACGCCCCAAAATTTCGTTGATCTGAGGAATGCTTTGCGGGTCTGCCTTCACCAGGATACCGATCTTGTCTTCGGACACGCTGGCGTTATAAAGCGGGCTCCGGTTACCCGGCAACTTCATGGCCACAAAAGTCGCCAGAACCGTCATGAGCACCCCGGACAGGATGAACAGCTCATAGGTCAGCACCATATCCGGTGGAAGCGGAACCACCGGTCGCCCGCCCCGCACCTGATAGATGAAACTGGCCTGGGCAGACGCAATCAACACCAACCCGGTAGTGGGGCCCAACAGGACCCCCAGCAAGGTAAACCACTGGATATAGACGGGACGAGGGCCCAGCAACTCGCTCAGTTCAGGATGGTCGATGGGGGATTTGACCACCACGTCCTCCATCCTGAAACCCGACATGCCGGAGGACTTGAGTTCCCTGAGGGCATTGGCCGCTTCATCCATATCCGCATACAGTGCCAGAGTATGAGATTTTTTCATTATGCCTGTCCTCCCTTCATTTCTGGCACCAAGCCTGCTTCATGGACATCTGTCTGTGCCGCAAGCGCCTTTTCTTCCATGTTCTGTTCGTGCACCATTTCCTTGACTTCATACATGGACACGCTGGGGAAGATTTTGCAGTACAGCATGAAGAGCATGGTGAACCAGCCAAAACTCCCGGCCACGATGCCCCACTGGACCCAACTCGGCCACCAGCCCGCCGTCCATGTCCATGGGTAGTGCGATTTCGCAAAGGTGGGCGTAATGATCTGGAAACGTTCCAGCCACATCCCCACATTGAGGATCAGTGAAATGATCAGCAAGACCACATAGTTGTGACGCACGAAACGGATCAACAAGGTGAAGGGCATCACCATGGCGCAGAAAATCATTCCCCAGAACTGCAGGGCATAATCCCCCGTCGCCCGGTAAATCAGGTCGGCCTTGGCCACTTCATCGCTGCCGTACCAGGTGGTGGCATACTCGATCAGATCCAGATAGGTCCATACCATGGCAATGGCGAAGGTCATCTTGATCAGTTTGTTCAGGATGGGCTGGGTCATGTAGGCTTCGAAACGGAAGACATAACGCAGCACGATGAACAGGGTAATGATGCCCGAGCATCCTGAATACAGTGCACCCAACACAAAATAAGGCGGGAAGGACGTCACGTGCCAGCCGGGGTTCTGGGACACGGCAAAGTCGGTGGACACGATGGAGTGAACCGAAACTGCCAGCGGCATCAGAAAGCAGGCCATGGTCATGTAGGCCACCTTGAAATTGGCCCACTGCCGATCGGTTCCCTGCCAGCCCATGGAAAGAAAGCGGTAGAGTGCCCGCCGTGCTCCCCTGGCATTGTCACGACAGATCGCCAGATCGGGAATCATCCCCATGTAGAGGAACAGAAGTGACGAGGTCAGATAGGTTCCGATGGCCGTGGCATCCCACACCAGGGGCGAGGTGAAATTAGGCCAGGTCCAGCGTTCGTTGGGATAGGCCACCACATAGTAAAACTGCCAGAGCCGTCCCATATGCACCAGCACGAACAGGGCAGCCGTAAGCAAGGTAAAGGTGGTCATGGCTTCCGAATACCGATAGATCGGTTTTCGCCAGTCCGCATGGATGATATGAAGCAGAGCGGACAGCAGGGTACCGGAGTGACCCATCCCGATCCAGAAAATGAAGGTGGCAATATATAAACCCCAGACCTGCGGGTTGTTCAAATCTGCCACCCCCATTCCGTTCTGATACTGATAAACCTCACAGTAAACGCCAAAGGAAAACAAGGCCAGGGCAGAAAAGAAAATCACCCAGAAAACGGGGCGCGGCTTTTCCAGACTTTTCAGCACATCCTTGTTGATCTTGGCCCAGGTAACGTCCGCCCCCAGATCCTTCTGCTTGGGGATGAACTTTCTTTCAACTTGCACATCCAGCTGAGGATGGCTATGAACACTATGACTCATGGTTTTTTCCCTGAATGGTGGTATTCGTGAACGCGCGGGTCAACTCAAGCCTCGAGATTGCGAACGCGTTCGAGATACACGATGGACGGATAGGTATTCAACTCTTCCAGAATCCGGTAACCGCGAATCCCCTCCTCGGATTTTTCCTGACTGTCCTTGGCCAGATCGACCTGCTGATTTTTCCACATTCTGGCCACCTTGGACTTTTTATCCGCCAGGTTTCCAAAGGTGATGGCGGAGGTGGGGCAGGCCTGCGCACAGGCCGTGAGCACTTCGCCATCGGCCAGGATACGCCCTTCGGTCTTGGCCTTGTCCATCCCCGCGCGCAACCGTTGCATGCAGAACGTACACTTTTCCATGACCCCCTTGCTCCGCACCGTCACGTCCGGATTCAATTGCAATTCCAGCGGATTGGGCCAGGCCCGATCAGGGTAATTCCACCAGTTGAAGTAACGAACCTTGTAAGGACAGTTGGCCGAACAATAACGCGACCCCACGCACCGGTTATACACCTGGGTATTGAGACCATCCGGCGAGTGGTGCGTGGCACCGACGGGACAGACCGGTTCACAGGGAGCCGCCTCGCACTGCTGGCAGAGCATGGGCAGGTATTGCGCGCCATGATCGGGGAATTCGGAGGTCATGGTATCCCCCTCCCCCCAGTAACGTTCGATGCGGATCCAGTGCATGGCCTGCCCCTTGCCAAAGCGTTCCTTGCCCACCACAGGCAGATTGTTTTCTGCATAACAGGCAACGGTGCACGCGTTACAGCCGATACAGGAGTCCAGGTCGATGACCATGGCCCACTTGTAGGGGGCATCGTCGTACTGCCCCTCATAGGGACGACGCGTCCGAAACGAGTTCCAGTTCTGAATCAGATTGCTCAGTGACATGCTAGATCTCCTTGGACAATTTGGCTTGGTCAGCGGACAAGGTGGCGACAAGTTTTTGCCCGTTCTGGAAGGTGGTGGGGCCCTCGTCCTTCACGACCACCTGATGTTCGCCTGTTTTTCTCAAGGCCACACGCGTGGCATGCATGGCCAGTTCCCCGGTATGATCGTCAAAAATCGGGTCGAGAATCTTGTAGGGATTCACCCCGACCCCCGTGGCAAACCGTCCGAGCTGGGTATGCCCTTGCCCCAGCGGCATGGATACCGTATCGGGTTGAATGCCGGGAAACAGATAGGCCTTGGCGCGCACGGATCCGGTGGCAGACTGAATTTGCAGAATGTCCCCTTCCTTGATCTGCATCGCCTCTGCCGTTTTGGGATGGATCTCGACCCAACTGTCCCAGACCACCGTGGTCATGGTTTCAGGCGATTCCTGCAGCCAGGGCAGGTAGGCATGACGCCCGTCGCGCATGTCCGGTCGGATGGAGGGGACGAAGTAGAAGGGGTAGTCCGTCGTCAGTTCTGCGGGCTTCGGCATGGTCAGGGCCGGTAACCTGGCCTCCAGAGAGGTCGGTTTTCCATCCCACTTGACGAGACCATTGCGCAGGGCGTCTTCCCAGAAATGATCATCGCTGTCGCTGACCTTGAAAACCGGCTTGGCCTTGACCATCGCGGTTTTGAGATAACTGTAATAGTCAGGAAATGCAGCGTAGGCCTCCGGCTTGCGTTTTTTCAATATTTCCAGAAGGATGTCGCCGTACCCCTTGGACTCGGGATAGAGTTTTTCCATCAGGGGTTGCTGCAGCATCACCTCCACGCCATCCGGCTGGTATTCGGCCACATGGGTGCCAAAGTCTTCCAGTGCGGACAGCAGGGGTAGAACCAGATCACAATGTCCCGCCGTTTCATCCATGTGCGTGACAAAAGCCACCTTGAAAGGAACATTGCTCAAGGATTCTGCAAAGGGCAGATGCGATGGCGCCGTGAACACCGGATTGGTACCATAAACCAGCAGGGCCTGGGTCTTTCCAGCGGCCATTTTCTGGTTCAGGTCAGCCAGCGCATGGTAACTTCCCAAGGTAGGCGTCAATTGAGGGAAGGGATGTTCGGCCTGACCCTCCATCGTCTGTCCCCGATTCCCCAGAATCACGTTGAGCAGTTGTACGGCCGCCGCATTGCTGAACCCATAGGAATGTCCTTCAACCGAAGGTCCGGCAATCACCAGAGAAGGCGTATTGTTCCACAGTTGAGCCGCAATCAGGCGTACCGCATCGGAACCGATCCCTGTGATGTCGCTCACGGCATCCCGATCGTAATTTTTGACCAGATCGAGAATTTCCTGCGGAACGCCCCTGGAGAACTCTTCGTGTTGCAGCAAGTCATGCGCGATGCCCAAGGCCAGAATTCCTTCGGTCCCTGGCTTGATGGGATACCAGCGATCCGCATTTCCTCCCGTCAGGGTCATGCGCGGCTCGATCTGGATCAAGGTACCGCGTGGTGCCTTTCGAAACAGCGCGTACTGGCGTGCCATGTAAACCGGCGAGACGCCGCTGCCCAGGAAATCGTTACCAAAGGACAGGATCAGGCGTGCCTTGTGGATATTCCAGAGGGGCTGCTCCGCGCCCAGAATGGCCTTGCTGGCGGCTCTCCCCGTGGCAGTGGAGAGCGCATCGTAGGTCACATGATGAGTGGAATCAAAGGTTTCCAGGAAATTTTCCAGAAGTACCCGCTGGTGTCCACTGACCCCACCGGTCAGAAAAGCGATCTCTTCGCCTTTTAGCGGACTGTTTGGTCCCAGACGTTGTTCCAGGATCTGATGGGCCGTCTCCCAGGATACGGGGGTCAAGCCCCCTTCACCCTTATACATGGGCGTACGCAACCGATCCGGGTTGTAGTGGGCTTGCACGCCCGCCTGTCCCAGCCCGCAAATCTTTCCACCGCTGATTCCGGACTCGGGATTTCCCTCCAGTTTGAGAACCCGCCCTTCGCGCACCTTGCCCATGATTCCACAGCCGGAACCACACTGGGCGCAGGTCGAGGCATAAAAAACTCCGATGCCGGGCACCACGAAGTCCTGAGGATGGACGTAAGACATGACCTCTTCCACCCCTGACTCGATGGAAGTATGACCACATCCTGCCAGTGTGGCAGCGGCCCCACTGATCCCCAACACCTTGAGGAAATCTCGGCGATCCAAATTACTCATTGTCATTTCATCGTCTCCTGTTTGGTCGCCGTTTTATTTATGACAGAGCCAGCAATCGTTGGGACCGTGACTGGTCACCGTGCTCCCCGCCTTCTCCAGATGATCCTTTTGGTGACAACTGACACACCAACCCATGGACAAGGCTTTGACACGCCGCGCCGTCGTCATGGAAGCAATATCGCCATGACAGTACCCACAGACTTCACGAACGGGTCGTTTTTCCTGGAAATAAAAACGCTGGATATGGCGCTCGTGGTTGAAACGAACGAAATCAGGCAAGTCATGCACTTTTTTCCAGGGAATCGGCTGTTTGTTTTCCCAATATTCAAACAATTTCTTGATCCGCGGACGATCCTTGACGCCTTCGATCAAATTGTGACACCCCATACATTTGTCGAGACGAGGAATTCCAGACACATTGCTGCGCCGCGCGTAGGTATGACAGTACATGCAGTTGATCTGCATGCGTCCGGCGTGGGTGTTATGTGGAAACTCGATGGGTTGCTCCACCACCGGGCCCAGCGCATCGTACCCATCACTGGTTTGCGAACCAATGGGGCCACCCTGAACAAAGGGCTCCGCAAAGACCTGCGCACTCCCGATCCAGAACAGCACGATCCAGAGAAAAATTCTTTTTCCGTAATTCATTCAATAATCCTGCCCAGAAAAAACTCACCCGCGACTTCGCCCCAACTGACGAAGGTCTTGACGGTCAATCCCTTATTGACATCCACGCACCCACCCGAAACCCGAACATGACCGCCCCTCCACTGTCAAGGACCGTGGAGGAATGGCAAGCACTGTCAAAAAGTCGGTACGCACACGCATCCCGAGCCAGAATGAAAGGACTGAGAAAACATGCTCTTCATCCCCAAATTCGGATCGGAAACAGAAACGAAAAGGTGCCCTTGGCACCTTTTCGAATACGACTTGGAACTATTGAGTTATTTGGGTTTTGCGACGAAGCCGTTGCAATAGCAGGTCGGGCAAATTTCATCGTCCCCGGGGTAGAGTTTACACCCGTGCACGGCACCTGGATCGGTCGGCTTGTCCTTGTTGGGAATGAAGTTCATGCAACGATTGCACTGCTTTTCCCCATTGGGATGGTCCTGAAAATGCAAGGCTGTCCGCACGGCGGTGTTCTTCTTGGCGAAGGCCGAAGTGGTAAAGCCTGCCATCGGCGCTGCCACGATAGCGATGGAGCCCATCTTGAGCAACTGACGGCGCGATTGTTTGATACCTTTTTCCATGTTGTAACCCCTCCAGATCGATTAAATAGTTTTAGGTTAAAACCAACAAAAAACATATTTTATTATTGTGATACGACGCTCATGGCCGGAAGACAAACTCCTTCTCCGACTGACCATATGCCTAGCGTAGCGCCCCTGAAACAGACTGTCAAGTGGGTCTAATCTTTCCCCTTATTTCGGCCCCGTCAGCGGCTTCGACAGGCATGCCTCAAAAATCTGTTGCGAAGCCGGTTTTGCCCATGATATAGTCCGCTACGATGCGACATGGAAACGCTGACATCGCAAAATTCTGCGGTAAAATCAGCGAACCGTGCCGCGTTTGGGAATCTTTGCAGCCCGTTCAATTAAAAAAAGCAGTACGGGTTCATGGAACGGTAGGTCCTGTCTACTGTCCTGTCATTCAATGTCATTCTGGAGGGGGGTAAATGCGTAAGTCATTCACTAAGATCACATCCGGGCTGGCTGTGGCCGCGGCTCTGGTGAGCATGACGGCTCTGGCTGAAGAAGAAGGGGTCATGAACGGCGACCCAGCCAACGGCAAAAAGATCTTCACGGAAGGGAAAGGCGCCGCTCCGGCGTGCATGACCTGCCATGGAGCCACAGGATGGGGAACGGAAGCCATGGGGGCACCCCGTCTCAACAATCTCGGTTTTCCTTATATCGTCAAGCAGTTGACGGACTTGGCCGAAGGCCGGAGAACCCCATCGGGGGCAGGGGCAGTCATGCCTTTGTTTGCTCAGCAACTCACCCCCCAGGATCGGCGGGATGTTTCGGCTTACGTCAATTCCCTTCCTCTTGACCCCAAGGAATTGTCGGATTTGCAGGCCATCAAAGATGGGGGCCAACCCATCGGAACCCGTTACAAGGGTGAAATCCTGGTCAAATACGGCGTCAGCGGCAAGGTTTCGGCCTGCATGTCTTGCCACGGGTACAACGGTCGCGGTGCAGCTCCAGTTTTTCCGGTCATCGGGGAACAAAAGTTCACTTATCTGGTCAACCAGTTGCACAACTGGCGGGATGAGAGCCGCGCCAACGATCCTTACGGCATGATGCGTGCCATTGCCAAGAAGTTGAGCGACGAGGATATTCTCGACGCCGCAACCTATCTGGCCACGGCCCCTCGCACCACGGAAGGGAACACACGCGTCCCGAATACTACCCGGTAAACATCGTCGGCTTAAGTCAGCGAAGCGGGGAAGTATGCTTGAAACCCGCGTGCTTAGCGCGCGGGTTTTCTATTTACCTGACAGGAAACTGACTAATGAAATTCAACTCCTTGAAACTGGGCGAAAAGATATTGTTCGGCATCTTTGGACTGCTGGTCGTTTTTGCCGTGTCCAGTTTTGTGATGCTGGAAATCTACCGTTCTCACCTCAACCACCCCATGTACCCCAATACCACCCAGTTTGACTTCACTGCGGAAGGGAAGGTAGGCTCCCGTCTGTTTCGTGAAAGGGGCTGTACTGACTGCCATCGAGCCGTGCGTAACGGGACCAATCACGGCGTTGGCCTGGACGGTATCGGCTCTCGACATACCCTGGACTACATCGAATCATTCCTGAAAAAACCCGAGTCCACCTATGAAACCAAAACCGTCGACCATGGTCTGAACAAGGAAGCAGCCTATGTGGCGGCCTTGCCGGCTAACGAAATCCATTCCATCGCCGTGTTTCTGTCAGAGTTGAAAGCCACGCAAGGATCCGCGGATGCCCGTCTGCCCATGCCGGAACGCTCCGGATTCGTGGATGAAATGGTCAAGGTCTGGGCTCCCAGTTCCTGGAAAACCGAATATCACGATCTGCGCGAGGATGCAGGTCAAAATCAGAAGGAGAAACCCTGAGCATGTCTTCGCCCGCCTCTTTTGACCAACGCATCGATGACCCGGAATACACGACCTTCACCCTGTTATTCGTGTATGCCTGTATTACCTACGCCATCATTGGTTTTTCCTGGGGGGCTCTGATGGGGGGAATTCCTGCCTTTCGCATGTTCGTGGATTCGGCCCCCCATGGTCACCTCATCCTGCTGGCGCACGGGCATATCAATTTGCTTGGCTGGGTGGAAATGGCCATTTTCGGCGCCATTTACTACTTTGTCCCGCGTCTGGTCAATCGCCCGATTTACAGCCTCAAACTGGTCAAGATCCATTTCTGGATGCACAACATCGGTCTGATGGGCATGGTGGTTCTGTTCTCCATTGCAGGCAGCATCGGAGGCTATGACCCCGGTCCGGAAATAGAAAAAACCGTCACCCATCTGATGGGTGGGGTGGGCTTCTTCGGAACGTTGGTTCTGCTGGCCAACATCATCTGGGGCTATAATATCTTCAAGACTGGCAAGCACGGAGCCTGACCTCCCATGACATCCAAATTGAGGTATTCCCTGATCGTTCTGGTCGTCGCCCTGGGAGGCTGCAATCGGCAGGACCTGGGACTGGCCCTGGGGACCCAGGCCCCTCGACTGGCCACCAAGACCTTGGCCGATGTCGGCGGAGACCTCAGCCGCATGACCACCTATCGCCAGCCTGACCCGCGCATGTATCAGTATTCGCTGGATCAGGCGTTGGCCACAGGAAAACCCATCCTGCTCGAATTTGCCACCCCCGGTCATTGTTCTGTCTGCGATCGGCAACTGCAAATCACCAAGGCCATGCTTGACAAATATCAGCCCAATGTCCTGTTTCTGCATATGGACCAGTATGAAAACCCCGAAGCATTCAAAACCTATCGCGTGATGGGCGATCCCTGGACCTTTGTGATCGACACGCATGGAATCGTCCGGTATCAACAGGCAGGCCCCATGCTTTATCAGGAAATGGATGCAGCCATTCGAGCCGTTCTACCCGCCCCTCATCAGGCTTCCCTCCCGTAAAGAGTCTGCCGACCCATTTGTCAGCCCCCCTGAGATCCCTATGTTGCGCTCCTATCAATTGAAAAAAGATCCCCGAGGCATGACCTGGGATCTGTTGCTTTATGTTCCCACGGTTTCCGCTCTGGGGGCCTTTGCCGCCAATGCCTGGTACGCGTCGAACCCGAATCTTACCTATCTGCTCCTGTTCATGGCCTGTTTTTTCCTGTTTGCAGGCGCCAATCGGGTGCTGAAGACTCGTCTGCTGTGCCTTCCCACGGCGCCCGTTCGACTGGAAGCCGACCCCCAGGCGCCCTGCGTGCGTGTCCACCTGAAAAACGGGACGAGCCTCGAACTACTCAAGGATATCCACGTGTATCGTGATTATTCCGGCCGTTCCATCGGATTGACCGGACTGGATGCAGCAGGCAAGCGCCTGCAATTCGTTTTTCATAAAGGGCAGTTTTCTCTTGAACGGGATTACCAGTCCCTTCAGGATTTCTTTGCCAAAAAGAAGGCGCCTCTCCCCTGAGCGCCGTTCGGACCTGAGGGAAACCGGCGGTTTCTAACGCCGGCGACGCACCACATCCCAGGCCATGAACCCGATCACCACCGCCACCCCCGAACAGGCCAGCCCCATGTAGTGGTATTCCCTGTCCGCCGGAATCAGGCCACCCACCAGCATATGCACGGTATAGGCAGTCAGAAACAGCGAACTGAGAGTCACCACCACATAAACCAGGGCTTCGCGAGGGCTGATTTTCATTTGACGGGATCTCCAGGAGCAGGAGGCGGCGGCTCATCCAGTACCGGGGCCGGCGCCGCAGGTGCCAGGTTTGGGGTACGGATCTGCAGAACGACCCCCCCGGCTTGCAGGGAAATGGTTTCCACTTCGTTCCCCAGCAGGGACAGGTTCTGAGCCAACCCCAGATTGGCCGGGGTTTTGGGGGCCATGATCAAATGGGTCAATCCTTTCATCATGACCAGTTGGGCAGCGGGATCCTTGGCGGCTGGGGGTAGGGGCAAGGCATCGCACCGACAGGCCAGCATGGTCCGTGCCGGCCACTGGCTCGCTACCCGCAAACGCGGATCCGGCAAATGACGGGTTTCTGCATCGGTGCGATAGTGTTCCACCGTCTGGGTGAGCGTCAGGATCAACTGATCCTGTTCGGTCAATTGACGTGCCTGTCCCAACTCGAACCAGCCACGGTCATCCTGCATGCTGAGGGTAGAGATCAGAAAAACGCCCAGAAGGACCCAGCCCCGTTGAGCCAGAAAACCGATTTTTCCGGCACCCCATTCGAGCAACGCCGGAATCCCTGCATAAAGTAACGTGATCATGCCCAGCAGAGCAAAGGTGGCATCCCCATTGAAGGATGAAACCAGAACCCCCCACCAGAGACACTGGCCCAGCAATGTTTTCCAGAGCATCTGCCGCTTGTGCCACCAGACCCAAAGCACCAGAGCCAGGATCAGAACCCCTGCCCCCCAATCAGTCGCCGTGACTTCGGGCTCAAAACCGGGAAAATGACGCCAAAAGGGGGCCCAGTCGCGCACCGGATTCTGGAACCAGAGAACGCCGCTCCAACCCCAGCGCAGAAGAATCGAAATCCCTGAAAAAACCGTCAGTCCAATGAAGAAGGATTTTTTTTGCAGGGAATTCACCGGGTTTTTATGCCAGGTCCAAGCCAGGAGGAGCGGATAGACCAGCCCCACCGGATGCAGGCTGACGGCAAAGGCGACCAGCCCCAACTGCCCGAAATACAGTCCGCCCAATGCGTGGGGTCGTTGCCGGTAGGAACGATCCAGCCAGTATCCGCCCATGAACGCAGCCAGTATCCCCAGTCCGGGCGAAAGATGATCGATCTGCAACAGGGTCAGTGGCGTCAGCAGCCATAATCCCGTCGCCAGCAAAGCGGCCTCGTCCTGTCCTTCCAGGGACTGCCAGCGGTATAACCCCCATGCCGTGAGCGCAGCCAGGGCGATCATCACCCCCTTGGCCGCCATGACCTGCCCTGGCCACAGGAATCCCAGAGGCAGCCAGAGAAGATCACGAAAATCCGGAACGCCCAGGGTCACGATGGAGTTGGCCACGTGGTCGGCCACCGACCAATCCAGCAGCAATGCCTTGGCGGCTTCTTCCTCTATTCCGTAGGGTCCCCGATGCAGAACCAGAAACGTCGCCACAGCCCAAACCAGAAGGGCCAACATACCCCATTGCCGCAAACCCAACATCCGTGAACTCCTTGAATCAAGCAACCACTTTGTCAAATAAAAAAGCTCAGATCAATACACGCCCGCAGCGTAGTCCGAAAGGGCCTTGATTTCCTCATTGGTCAGGCGATGTGCAATGGAACGCATCACGGCGTCAGGATCATTGCTGCGCGTGCCATCCCTGAAATGTTGCAGTTGAAGTTCGGTATATTCCTGATACTGTCCCGAAAGACGCGGATAAGGCGCAGGAACCCCCGCGCCAGCGGGACCATGACAACCGGAACAGGCGGGCACATCCCGATCCGCATCCCCACCCCGCCAAATCTTCTGTCCGATGGCCACCAGTTTTGGATCGTTGGCGCGCGTCAAATGGGGGGGCTGGATCGCATACCAGGCCGCCACATTGCGCATATCCTCTGCACTGAGCATGGACACGATGCCTGCCATGATGGGATTGTCCCGGGCGGGAGGAGCCCCGTTGACCGATTTCATGTCATTCAACTGCTTGACCACGTAGTCCGGAATCTGTGCCGCCAAATGGGGCTGGGTCGGGATCGGACTGACGCCATCCAGACCATGGCAGGCATAGCAGATGGAACCCGCAATGACCTTGCCTTTTTCCGGATCCCCCGGCTGTGCCCAGGCGGGAAGAACCAGCCAACCAAGCAGGAGTCCAGTCATCCATTTATTCATGGTGTCATTTCCTTGAATTCACTCGCCAGAGAGGGATACGGAAACCGATCGTCCCATTCTATCATGCCCCCCCACCAAAAATTAAGCACACGATCAAATCCGCGGCTCAAAGAGGAATCAGCCGGGCAAAAGCCAGCGCCAACCATTTCGTGCCAACATCCCTGAAATTTACCTGAACCCGCCCCTCATCTCCCTGACCTTCCCGCGCCAAAACCACGCCCTCTCCAAATTTGTCGTGCCGAACCCGCTGCCCGATGTGGAACTTTCCGGTTCGGGTGGATTCTGTGGAGAAAGTCGGGGGACGCACAGAACTGGGAGCCCGTGACCCAAAGGAAAGTTCAGGTCTTCTGGCGCGTGGATTCAAAATATGACAGAGGGATTCGGGAATTTCTTCAAGAAAACGGGAACGCACGCCATAACGCATCTGTCCGTGGAGCACGCGGCTCTGGGCATGGGTCAGATACAACTGACGCCGGGCCCGGGTGAGGGCGACATAGGCCAGACGACGTTCTTCTTCCAGGCCCCGAGCCTCCTGCAAGGCGTTCTCATGGGGAAACAAACCATCCTCCAGTCCTGCCACAAACACCACTTCAAACTCCAGCCCCTTGGCCGCATGCACCGTCATCATCTGGATCGCTTCGCTCCCTGGCGCAGCTTCGTGTTCTCCAGCCTCCAGAGAGGCATGCGCCAAAAATGACAGGACGTCCCCTGACCCTTCTTCCTGGGTGAACGCCACGGCAGCAGCCACCAGTTCCTCCAGATTGGCGACCCGGTCGGTGCCCTCCTTGTCTTGACGGTAATGCGCCAGGAGGCCGCTGACCTCCAGTACGGCCTGGATCACGCCGGGCAAGTCCAGCCCCTGATGAATCCGTTCCGCCAATTGGTCGATTCCCTGCACAAAGCGTTGCACGCCCTGTCCCGCCTTGCCGGTCAAGGAACTGGCACGCGTCGCCTGGAACAGGCTGGAGCGGAGCGTCTGTGCCTCGACCTGCAGATTTTCCAGGGAGCGGGCCCCGATGCCTCGGGGGGGGAAATTGATCACGCGCAGAAAAGCCGCGTCGTCATCCGCCGAAACCGCCAGTCTCAGATAGGCCAGTGCATGACGGATTTCCTGGCGCTCGAAGAAACGTAACCCGCCGTGCACCCGATAGGGCAAGTTGAGAGAAAACAGGGCCTGCTCGAGCGCACGGGACTGAGCATTGGACCGGTACAGCAGGACCATGTCCGACAGACGAGTCCCCTGCTCGCGCAACTGTATTACGGTATGCGCAATGAAACGGGCTTCATCTCCATCCGTTTCTCCCTCGTAGACCCGGATCGGCTCTCCCTGCGCGCCCTCCGTCCAGAGCGTCTTGCCAAATCGCCCGGCGTTGTTTTGAATCAAGGCATTGGCCGCTTCCAGAATGGTCCCCAGAGAACGATAATTCTGTTCCAGACGCAGAACTCGGGTCACCCCGTAATCCCGCTCAAAATGGCGCATATTCTCGATTTCCGCGCCGCGAAAGGAATAGATGGACTGATCGTCATCCCCCACCGCAAATACCGTACTGGTCGGCCCACACAACAGGCGTAACCAGCGGTACTGGAGCGGATTGGTGTCCTGGAACTCATCGACCAGAAAGGTTTTGAAGCGAGCCTGGTAATGTTCGCGCAACACGGGATGGTGTTGCCATAATTCCACGCAACGCAACAACAGTTCGGCAAAGTCCACGGTCCCTTCCCGTTGGCACTGCACCTCATAAGCCGCATAGGCTTCCTGCAAGGAGCGCTGTGCAGAATGGGAAACCACGGCATTCTCTGCGCGTAGCCCCTGTTCCTTGTGCCCGTTGACAAAGTGCTGCAACTGACGGGGATTCACCCGCTCTTCGTCAAGATTCAGCGCCTTCATGACCCGCTTGAGCGCCGCCAACTGCTCCTGACTGTCGATGATCTGAAATTGAGGCGTCAACCCCGCGTCCAGGGCGTGCAAACGTAAAAAGCGGTGACATAATCCGTGGAACGTCCCCACCCAAAGAGAGCGGACGGGCCAGTTCCCCATGGATGACAAGCGCGTCGTCATCTCGCGCGCCGCCTTATTGGTAAAAGTGACCGCCAGCAACTCCTCTGGACGATTCTTTCCCGTTGCCATCAACCACGCCATCCGGGTGGTCAGAACCCGGGTCTTGCCACTCCCGGCGCCCGCCAGAACCAGGGCCGACCCATGATCCCAGGTCACAGCCTCCCGTTGCTGCGGGTTCAGTCCTTCCAGTAAATTTTCCATGGGTATTGCCATCGCCGCCTACTTGATTCCCTGCATTATACGGGAGTCCCCTTCCTTACCCATGCACGAGTATAATCGTCCCTTTGCCTGACCTGTGCTGCCATGGAAGATTTGTACGATCCCCACACCCTCGAACGTCGCTGTCAGGAGACATGGACCCGGACGCAACGGTACCGCGCCTGCGAGTTGCCAAACCGTCCCAAATATTATTGCCTGTCCATGTTTCCCTACCCCTCCGGCAAGTTGCACATGGGGCATGTGCGCAACTATACATTAGGGGATGTGCTGGCCCGTTACCACCGCATGAAGGGATTCAACGTCCTCCAACCCATGGGGTGGGACGCCTTTGGCCTGCCCGCCGAGAATGCGGCGCTCAAGCAAGGCGTGGCCCCTGCGGAGTGGACTTATCAAAACATTGAAACCATGAAGAGTCAGTTGCAGGCCCTGGGACTGGCCATCGACTGGGAACGGGAAATCACCACCTGCCGCCCGAATTATTATCGTTGGGAACAATGGCTGTTTACCCGGCTGTTCAAAAAAGGATTGATCTACCAGAAAACCGGCACCGTCAACTGGGATCCCGTGGATAAAACCGTTCTGGCCAACGAACAGGTCATCGAGGGACGCGGCTGGCGCTCGGGAGCCCTGGTGGAAAAGCGCGATATCCCCATGTACTACCTGCGCATCACGGCCTATGCCGAAGAGTTGCTGCAGGATCTGGAGCGCCTCGACTCCTGGCCTGAACAGGTCAAAACCATGCAACGTCACTGGATCGGACGATCCGAAGGCGTCACCCTCAGTTTCAAGTTGACTGACCGCGCAACCGATCTGAAGGTTTTTACCACTCGTGCCGATACCCTCTACGGCGTCACTTATTTGGCCATTGCCGCCGAACATCCCCTGGCTCAGGAATGCGCCCTGCAGGACCCCCGGCTGGCTGCCTTCCTGGTGGAATGTCGCCAGGGCAGCGTGGCCGAGGCCGATCTGGCTACCCAGGAAAAAAAGGGCTTTCCTACCTCGTTGCAGGCCATTCACCCCCTGACCGGGCAGCACCTCCCCATCTGGGTGGCCAATTACGTCCTGATGAGTTACGGCGAAGGAGCGGTCATGGCGGTTCCCGCCCACGATCAGCGGGATTATGAATTTGCGCGCGACCACGGACTGCCCTCGAAAACCGTGATCCGCCCAGTCACGGGAGAAGCCCCCTCCGGCGCTGCCTTTACGGAGGACGGTATTCTCTGTCACTCCGAAGATTTTGATGGGCGCACCTCTGCCGATGCCCGGGAAAAAATGGCCCTGGTTCTGGAAGCCCTGGACAGTGGACGGCGCCAGACCAAATTTCGCCTGCGCGACTGGGGAATTTCACGCCAACGCTATTGGGGATGTCCCATCCCTCTGATTCACTGCCCTTCCTGTGGAACCGTCCCGGTCCCGGAAGATCAACTTCCGGTCGTCCTACCCGAAGAAGTTTCCCTCTCCGGCACGGGTTCCCCGCTCAAACAAAGTGACTCCTTTCGCGCCACGACCTGTCCGACCTGCGGAAAACCTGCCGAGCGTGAAACCGACACCCTGGATACATTCTTTGAATCCTCCTGGTACTATGCCCGCTACGCCTGCCCCGATGCGCTGGCCATGCTGGATGAACGGGTCGATTACTGGTTGCCCGTCGATCAGTATGTGGGGGGCGTGGAACATGCCATCCTGCACCTGTTGTACGCCCGATTCTTCAACAAGTTACTCCGCGATGAAGGATTGATCCGGACAGATGAACCGTTCACCCGTCTGTTGACCCAGGGCATGGTCCTCAAGGAGGGCAGCAAGATGTCCAAGTCCCTGGGCAACACCGTGGATCCCCAGGCCCTGATCGACACCTTCGGTGCCGATACGGCCCGTTTCTTCATCATCTTTACCAGTCCGCCGGAGCAGTCCCTGGAATGGTCGGACAGCGGGGTTCAGGGAGCTCACCGTTTTCTCAAGCGCCTGTGGAATTTTGCCGCCCAATATCAGGCCCGACGACAGGTGGCCCATGCCGGACAAACCCTCGAAACGCCCCATGTCCGCCATGAGGTCCATCGCCTGCTGCAACAGGCAACCCACGACATGGAACGTCAGCAGTTCAATACCGTCACCTCGGCGGCCATGAAAATGCTCAACGCCCTGGAAAAAATTGCCGGAGTCAATGACTCTCTGGCTCAGGAAGGCCTGTCTTTCCTGTTACGCATCCTGGCCCCCATCACGCCGCATATCAGCGATGACCTCTGGCAACAACTCGGCTTTGGCGAATCCATCCTGGATGAACCCTGGCCCATCCCCGACCCACGGGCACTCGAGCGCGAATCTGTGGAACTGGTTCTGCAAATCAATGGAAAATTGCGTGGCACGCTTTCTGTCCCTACCCACCTGGCTGCGGAAGAGATCGAAAAAATGGCCCTGAACCACCCAGTCGTGGAAAAATTCCTGGCGGGCAACAACCCGCGCAAGATCATTCTGGTCCCTCAACGACTGATCAATATCGTGCTCTGAATGCGCTCACTTGCCCCCCTCACACCCCATTTTTCAGGACTGTGGAAGACCATTTTTTTCGTCCTTTTTCCCCTCACGCTGGGTGCCTGCGGTTTTCATTTGCGCGGTCTCCCCGAGGCGCAATTCCACACCCTGTATGTGGACGGCAAAATGGGGGATGTGGCTGACCAGGAACTCAAGCTAGAGATTCTGCACCAGACCCATATTACCCTGGTCAAGCAGTCGGACAAAGCCGACGTCGTTTTGACTCTCTCTCCAATCCAGAACACCCAGCAGATCCTGACCCTCAATGCAGAGGGCACCGTTTCCCAATATACCCTTTACGCCCGTTTATCCTATCGCGCGTCGGACAACCTCGGGAATGAGTTGATACCGCCCTCTACCCTGACGGTCACCCGTCTGTACAATTACAACGTCATCCAGATTCTGGGCAAACCCGCCGAACAGCAATTACTCACCCACGACATGCAGATCGATCTGGTCCATCAGTTGCTGCACCGCGTTCTTGCCCTGCATCCCGCCCTGGGCACTGCTGCCCACTGAGCATGCGTCTCTCCCCCGAGCAGTGGCCCACCCATTTGAGCCGTCAGGTTCCGCCGCTCACGCTGTTGATCAGTTCCGAACCCTTTCTTTCCCTGGAATGTCAGGACCATTGGCGACGGGCCTGCCGCGCCCAGAACTACGAGGAACGCAAAGTCTGGACCGTGGAAGCGCGCTTTTCCTGGGCCGAAGTAGACCTGCACTGGAACAGCGGTTCCCTGTTTGGTTCACGAAGTGCCGTGGAGATCCATATCCCCAGTGGCAAGCCGGGCCCCGAGGGGATCCGGAAACTGGAGAAACTGGCGAACGCGCCGCAGGCAGACAAACGTCTCCTGATTCTCCTGTCCGAACTGGATTACCGGACGCGTCAAGCCGCCTGGCTGAGCCAATTGCAAACCAAAGCCCTCTGGACGGAAACCCAACCCGTACCCCGGAGCGCACTCACCCAATGGATTGCCCAGCGCCTGGGGTCCTGCCAGGCCAGCGCCGAAGCCCTGGAGTTTCTGGCGGACTGCACGGAGGGAAATCTTCTGGCCACTGCCCAGGAAATCGCCAAACTTTCCCTGCTCTATCCCACCGGCCCCCTGACCCTGGAACAAGTGCAGTCTGCCGTCATGGTCATGAGCCGTCATACCCTGACGGATCTGACCCGCGCCCTGAGTCAGGGCAACGGAGCCCAGATGCTTTTACTCCTGCGTTCCCTGAATCAGGAAGGCGAAGCCCTGCCTCTGGTACTCTGGTCCCTGAGCGAAGACTGGCGCGCAGCGTACCTGTTGTGCCGCACTCGTGAAGAGGGACGAACCCCGTCGCCGTCAACTTTCAAGGAAGCCCGTCTATGGGGGGAACGCCGGCCATTGCTCGAACGTTTTTCCCAGAAAACCAGCAGTCGCGCCTGCGCTCGAGCCCTTCAGGGTGCTGCCGAGGTAGATCAACTGATCAAGGGACTGGGCCACGGAGACCCCTGGGAAACCCTGGGCCAGGTCATTCTGGATTTGTTCTCCCAGCCCCCCCTCCACTAGCCCCCCAAGCGCGTTCCGACCTGCAGTCCCTGCTCTTCCGCAAAGGGCCGCGCGTCCACTTTCTTGCCCCCTTCGAGTGTTACGCGCAGAACTTCAATCTGCCCCCCCTGAACAGTCACCAGAAATCCCTGATCGGTCATTCCGGAGATTTCCCCGACCTTACCCCGCACCGCGCCAAAAGTCCGGAACAGATGCTTGCGGACCTCAAAGATCTGAAGTTTCTTTCCGCCCAGCAAAGTCCAGGCGCCCGGAGCGGGGTTACACCCCCGAATCAGGTCGTGGATGACCGTCACATGCTGTGCCCAATGAATCTCGGCCTCAGCACTCCGGCACCAGCCTTCGTAACTGGCCTGCGCCTCATCCTGCACCACTTCCTGATGCGTCCCCGCCACCACCTGATCGGCAGCTTCCAGCAACGCCTGTACGCCCAGGGGAAAAAGATGGTCGAAATACACCGAACCCAGGGTATCCTCCGGGCCGATGGGGACCTTTTTTTGCAGGATGATGGGCCCCTCGTCCAGCCCGTCGGTGGGACGGAAAATGGTCAGACCGGTTTCCCTCTCTCCGCGCAGGATGGGCCAGTTGATGGAACTGGGGCCTCGATAACGGGGCAACAGGGAAGGATGGTACTGAATCATCCCGTGGGTAGGAACGGAAACAAATTCCTGGGGGGCAAATTGCAGCACATAAGCCATGATCCCGATTTCCGGGGCCAGTTCACGCAGGATCTGGATGGCTTCCGGGGCTTTCAGACTGGGCAGTTGAATGACCCGGAGCCCTTTTTCCTGTGCGGCCTGCCGCAAGGGATCGGGCCTGGCTCCTTCCTTCTCCGGCGCGCAAAACACGCCCACCACTTCGTCTTGACGGGCCAGAAAGGCTTCCAGTACAGCCTTGCCGAAATCCTGCTGTCCAATGATCACCACTTTCATTTGTTGAAGGCTCCATTCTGACGATGACGTTCGATGGTCTCGGGCGACCATTGCAGGATTTCCTGCAACAGTTCATCGGTATGCTCCCCCAGCAGGGGAGAACGGGTGATGTCCACCTTGTTGTTGGACAACTTGATGGGCATCCCGACGTTATGCCAGGGCCCCCGTTCCGGATGATCGAGCGGAACGTACATCTCACGCAACCGGACATGCTCGTCTTCAGCCAGATCCTGGGTACTCATGATGGGACCACAGGGCACATCCAGTTCATTGAACAAAGCCATCAATTCCCGTTTGGTATGACCCAGCGCAAAATTTTCCAGAATCTGCCACATCTGTGACTGGTTTTTACGCCGTTCGGTCAACGTTGCAAAACGCGGGTCCGTGACCAACGCCTCCCCACCGATCCGGCGTGCCAGAGCATCCCAAACCACTTCCTGAACCACCACGTAGATGAAGTCGTTGGGGCCTCCGGGTTTGCAGCGAATGGCATTCCCCAGTTGTCCTCCCCCCGAATCATTGCCGCTACGGGGCGTTGCCTCGTTTCCTTCCGTGGGCACCGAGTACTCGGGCAGCGCCCCGCGCGTCAAACGCTGGTGGTCGCGAAACTTGACCCGACACAGGTTCATGACCGCATCCATCATGGCGACTTCCACAAACTGACCGCGCCCGGTCCGGTGGCGCGCATTGAGTGCGGCCAGGATCCCGATGGCCAGATGCAATCCGGTCCCCGAATCCCCGATCTGCGCGCCCGTGACCAGAGGTGGTCCATCGTTGAATCCCGTGGTACTCATGGATCCCCCCATGGCCTGAGCCACGTTCTCGTAGGCCTTGAATTCGGCATAGGGACCGGTAGAACCGAATCCCTTGATGGAAGCCATGACGATGCGCGGGTTCTTCGCATGGATGGCCTCCCAGTTATAGCCCAACCGATCGAGCACGCCGGGGCCAAAGTTTTCCATGATGACATCGCATTCCTGCAGGAGAGCTTCAAAAACCTCCTTGCCAGCCGGATTTTTCATGTTCACCGTGATCGACCGCTTGTTGCAGTTGAGCATGGTGAAATACAGACTGTCTGCCCCTGGAATATCGCGCAACTGTCCCCGGGTGATATCACCGCTCGGTGGTTCAAATTTGATCACATCCGCCCCCAGCCAAGCCAACAGCTGGGACGCCGTGGGCCCAGCCTGCACATGGGTCATGTCAAGGATGCGTACACCTGCCAATGCTTTGTCCATGAATCCCTGTCTCCCGCGATTATTTGTACATGGTCTGGTTCATCGTTCCGCTGGAATACTTTTCGCGGTCGATCACCACATCCACCAGGGCCGGTTTTCCAGAATCCCGGGCTTTTTCCAGGGCCGGTCGAATGTCTGCCGGATCGGTCACGCGAATCCCGAACCCTCCCATGGACTCGGCAAAGCGATCGAAGCGCACATCTTCGAGGATATTGCCCACGTCGCCCCGCTCTGCCCCATACTTCCGGGCCTGTCCATAACGAATCTGGTTCCAGGAAGCGTTGTTGCCGATCACGCCGACAAAGGGCAATTTATTACGCACCATGGTCTCGAAGTCAAAACCAGTCAAACCAAAGGACCCATCTCCAAACAACACCACCACGTCACGTTCGGGCTGCAACAATCGGGAAGCCAACGCAAACCCTGTCCCCACCCCCAGGGTTCCCAGAGGACCTGGGTCCATCCACCCCCCGGGTTTATGGGGTCGCACCACCGATCCGGAAAAAGTCACAATGTCTCCGCCATCACCGATGTACACCGTGTCCTCCAGCAGAAATTCATTGATTTCGTGAACCAGACGAATGGGATGAATGGGGGTGGCATTGGCGTCGATAATGGCCCGGTTCTTGCCTTGGGATTTGGCCTCTTCCGCCCGCAACAGATCGAGAAAAGGGTCGTGACGACGGGCCGTATCCCCGGCAGAGGCGTCACACAGGGCATTCACCACCGCACGAATGTTCCCGACCAGACCGATGTCAAAGTCCCGGTTATACCCCACATTGCGATAATCCATGTCGAGAATGATGATAGTCGCCTTGGGATTGAGTCGACGCCCGTATCCCATACGGAAATCCAGGGGCGTCCCCGCCAGCAGAATGACATCGGCCTGATCAAAAGCGGTCTTGCGGGAAGACATCAAACCATAGGGGTGAGTGCGCGGCAAAGTCCCGCGTGCCGCACCATTCACATAAATGGGCATGTTGAAGTGCCGGGCGAAGCGGTCGATGGCCTCATGGGCACGACAGGTACGTGCCTGCGTGCCGAACAGGGCGACCGGGCGCTCGGCGCGGGCCAGGGCCTCGGCAGCCCGGGCAATTTCGTTGGGATCTCCGATGAACTCCCCCTTGACCCGGTAATTGACCGGAATCCTTACCTTCGACACCTCCACTCGCGCATCCAGGACATCATGGGGAATCTCCAGATATCCCGGCCCCGGTGCGCCATGAAACATCTCGCGAATCGATTGCCCCATCATTTCCGCGCAGCGTTCCGTGGTCATGACCGTGGAAGAAAATTTTGAAATGGGTGTCATCATGGCCACATGGGGCAGGTCCTGCAACGCACCCATGCGGTACTGTTTGAGGGGCCCGCCGCCGCCAATCAGCAACATGGGACTTTCCGCACGAAAAGCGTTGGCCACCCCCGTCACCGCGTCGGTGGTTCCAGGTCCTGCCGTCACCACGGCACACCCCACCGTACCCGTGATCCGTGCCGCCGCATCGGCAGCATGGGCGGCCACCTGCTCGTGGCGCACGTCCACGATGCGGATGCCCTCGTCCAGACAGCCATTATAGATATCGATGATGTGACCGCCGGAGATGGTAAAGATATGCCTGACCCCCTCCTGCTTGAGCATTTTTGCGACAATCTGCCCACCACTCAGGGTTTGGGCTTGGTCAGGGGTTGGGGTTGCAGTCGTCTCCATCAATTTCTCCGTCTGGGTCAAACCCCCACCGGGGGGTTAAGCAAAAAATCGTTTTCAAAGTTTCGATTATAGCCAAGCCCAGGGGTTTTGTCCGAATCCGGCCTTCAAGCGGGACGCAAGGCACGCAGGGCCAACCACAACGCACTGTGATCCAGTTCGCCGCCCTCCCCCTCCTCGACAAAAGTTCGGTAAAGTTGGGTCACACATTGGGTCAGGGGAAGAGACACCCCCAGCGCATGCGCGCTGTCCAGCGCACTGGCGAGATCCTTGAGTTGGGTCCGACCATGGGCCCCCGGCGTAAAATCCTGGCGAATCATCCGGTCCCCATGAACCTCCAGCACCCGACTCTCGGCAAATCCCCCCCGGATGGCCTGCCGGACGGCGGCGGGATTCGCGCCCCCCGCCTCAACCAGAAGCAATGCTTCAGCAACGACCCCAATGGTCACGCCCACGATCATCTGATTGGCCAACTTTGCCAGCGCGCCGGTCCCCGCTGGCCCGACCCAGGTCGCTCGACCCAAGTGCCCCAGGAGTTCTTCGGCTCGTTCAAATCCCCTTGGGTCCCCACCCACCATGATCGCCAGATTCCCCTCGACAGCCCCCAGAACCCCGCCTGAAACCGGTGCATCCAGCGCCCATACCTGACGTTTCTCCAAACGTTGGGCGTGCTGCCGGGCGGTTTCCGGGGGAATGGAACTCATGTCCAGCCACAGCGCATTTTCAGGCAAGGCGTCTTCCACTTGCACCAGCACTTCCGTGACCGCCGGACCATTGGCCAGCAACAGGATCACCGCTTCCGCCTCACCCACGGCAGCCTGCGGGGTAGGGGCCCAAAGGGCGCCAGCCGCGCAGAGAGGAGCCGCCTTTTCCGGGGTGCGATTCCACACCGTCAGCGCATACCCTGCCTCCAGCACACGTCTCCCCACGGGGACCCCCATCAATCCACAGCCCAGCAATGTGATCCGTTTCATCCCTGCCGCTCCTGTCTTTCCCGGTTGCCGGCACGAATCTGACGTTGTCGTTCAAATAGCAGAATGGATCCCGCCACCCCCGCATTGAGGGATTCCACCCCGGCAGCCATGGGAATATGAATTCGGTCATGAAGCAACTTCCGGGCGTCGGGCGTCAATCCGGCCCCCTCATTCCCGATCACCAACGCTACCGTCCCCGTGAGATCAAAATCATCGTAGGCGCGGGAAGCCTCGCGCTCTGCCCCCAGAATGGTCCCGGCGTAGCAGGGGAACCAGTCTCGCAGGTCTGCGCCTTCGTGCAGGGTCAGTTGAAAATGGGCGCCCATTCCCGCACGCAACACTTTGGGAGACCATACCTGCACGGTCCCTGAGGCGCAGACCACGGTCGGCATGCCTGCCGCTGCCGCAGAGCGCAGCAGCGTTCCCACGTTGCCGGGATCCTGCAACCCATCCAGCACCAGACAGGATTCTTCCGTGGGCAGGAAAGCGGGCGCAGCAGGCCAGGAAACCAGTGCTGCCACCCCACCGGGCGACTGAAGGGAAGAATATTCATCGAATAGATCATCGGCAAGCACTGCGGCTTCCGGCCACAGGGAATGCCTTCGCAGGGCGGAGACTTCCGGATCTGCCACGACGCTCGCACGGATGAACCAATGCAGGGGAACTCCCCCCTTGGCTTGGTAACCTTGCAGCAAATGCACCCCTTCCAGTACCGTTTGCCGCTCCCTGCGTCGAAGGTGGGCGGACTCTGCCAGGCGCCCCCACAGGCGCAAGGCAGGGGAACGAACAGCCTTCATGGCAGCAGCGCCCGCACCGGAGCAAAACTGCGCCGGTGCTCGGGACAGGGACCCTGGCGCTGGAGCGCGGCACGATGTGCCGCACTGGCGTAACCCTTGTGCTGCTCGAAACCATAGCCCGGATAATGGTCGGCCAGGCGAATCATGTGCGCGTCCCGCGCTGTTTTGGCCAGAATGGAGGCGGCAGAGATGCTGACGACCCGTTGATCTCCCTTGACCACTGCCCGACTGGGCTTGAAAAAGGAGGGTGCATGAAGCCCGTCCACCCAGACTTCCGTTGGGACCTGAGCCAACCCTGCCAAGGCCCGTTGCATCGCCAATAGCGTGGCCTGCAAAATATTCAGGGCATCGATTTCTGGCGCAGAAGCCTCGCCGATGGCCCAACTCAAAGCCACCGCCTTGATTTCCGCGGCCAGACGGGTGCGCTGGGGAGCGCTCAACAATTTTGAATCCCTCAGCCCCTCCAGTTCCACGCCGGCGGGCAGAATGAGGGCAGCCGCCAACACCGGACCCGCCAGAGGACCTCGTCCGGCCTCATCCACGCCACAGGCGCCAGCAGGAAATTCGGGCAGAACATCCCGGGCACGGTAACAAAAATCAGGGCGCATGGGTCAATACCCCCTCTACCCCCTGCAGCAGGGCGTTCACGGTATCCGCCTGCAACCTTTGGCGCACCTCCTGAAAGGATCGGCGCATGTCTGCACGACGCTCGGCGTCCCGCAGCAAATTGCCCAGTTCTTCGGCCAAACGATCGGGAGTCGCCTGCTCCTGCAAGATCTCGGGAACCACGGCGCGGCCCAGAATGATATTGGGGAGTCCCACGAATCCCTTCACGCCCTTGCGGCGCACCAGCCAAGCCGTCAGTCCGGACAGTCGATAGGTCAGAACCTGAGGACATTCCAGCAAGGCGGCTTCCAGCGTTGCGGTACCGGAGGCCACCAGAGCCACCTCGGCGCCGGCGAGAATGCGGGGGGCATCTTCTTCAAATACCGTTACCGGCAGGGAAGCGTAGGCGGGTTCGCGCAACAATCGTTGAAAGCAAGCCCGGGTTCCCGCGTTGATCAACGGAACGGCAAAACGGTGTTGCGGAAAATCCCGCTGGAGACGCAATGCCGTCTCCAGAAACAGGCGCCCGTGATAGTCCAGTTCCGAAATTCGACTGCCCGGCAATAAGGCGATCCAGGGTCCAGACCAGCCGGGGTCCAATGCCGCGCGAGCCTGAGCCCGGTTCGGCGGAAGCAGACGGTGCACCAGGGGATGGCCAATGTAGGTCAGCGGAATACCCGCCTGCTCGAAAATCGGTGCTTCAAAAGGAAAAATGGAGAGAATGCCGGAGACTGCCGCACGAATTCCAGGCAACCGCCCTGCACGCCAGGCCCAGACCGTAGGCGCCACCATCTGCAAGGTGGGAATGCATTCATCCTTGAGTGCTTTCTCCAGGCCCAGATTGAAGTCAGGCGCATCGATGCCCACAAAAAGATCCGGCGGATGACGGAGAAAATGGCGCCGCAACTGCCAGCGGATCCACAGCAGTCGCGGGAGGGCACGCAAGACTTCCCAGTAACCCCGCACCGACAAGGACTCCATGGGAAACAAAGAGCGTGCCCCCAGGGCTTGCATGCGCGGACCTGCAATCCCCTCAAAAATTGCCTCAGGGTAACGCTGGCGCACGGCGTTCATCAAGGCCTCCCCCAGCATGTCGCCGGACGCCTCCCCTGCCACCACGCCGATGCGCATGATCAGCGCAGGATGCCGCGGGCGGACTGGGCCAGAAACTCCCGCAAGGGAAGCACACAGGGAGCGTTCTGTGCCAGCAGGGTCAGTTCCTGCTGAGCCTGTTCCAGGGACAATCCCGAACGATACAACTTGCGGTAGGCCTGTTTGAGCGCGCTCAGTTCTTCCGTCGTGAAGCCCCGGCGCTTCAACCCTTCCGCATTGATGCCATGGGGTGCTGCAGGAATCCCGGCCACCAGGAGATAGGGCGGGACATCCTGGGTAATGACTGCAGAAATGCCAATGAAACTGTGGGCACCTATCCGTACGAACTGGTGCACCCCGACAAACCCCCCCAGCGTCACCCAGTCTCCCACATGGACATGCCCGGCCAGCGTGGCATGGTTGGCAAAGGTGGTATGGTTCCCCACCTGACAGTCATGGGCCAGATGGACATAGGCCATGATCCAGTTATGGTTGCCCAGACGGGTCACCCCCGCATCCTCTTCGGTCCCCAGGTTGAAGGTACAAAACTCGCGAATGGTATTGTCGTCGCCAATCTCCAGCGCCGACTCTTCTCCCCGGTATTTTTTGTCCTGGGGCTCGCCCCCCAACGAACAAAACGAGTAGATCCGGTTACGCTGGCCGATGGTGGTCCGACCCGCAATGCGTACGTGGTCATGAATGACCGTTCCCGCGCCTACCGTGACGCCGGAGCCGATCAAACTGTAAGCGCCGACCCGTACATCAGGCGCCAGTACAGCGTCAGGATGAATCAGAGCCGTCGGATGGCGCAGCGGGTCTGCAGAATTCCAGGAATTCATGAATCGGCGTTATGCGGATTCGGCCAGATTTTTTTCTGCGCACATCAACTGGGCCTCGGCCGCTACGCGATCCTCCACCCAGGCCTTGGCAGAAAACTTCCAGATTTTATAGGAATGCCGCAACAATGAGACCTCGAGGCGCAACTGATCACCGGGAAAAACCGGATTACGAAAACGGGTCTCATCGATGCCGACGAAATAGGTCACGATTTTTCCATCCGGTTTGATGCCTTCTGTCTTGAAACTGAGCAAAGCAGCCGCCTGAGCCAGGGATTCAATGATCAACACACCCGGCATGACCGGATGGTGAGGGAAATGCCCCTGAAAATACTCTTCATTACGGCTGACATTTTTGATCGCCACGATGGATTTGCCCGGCGTGACCTCCAGAACCCGATCAACCATGAGAAAAGGATAGCGATGAGGAAGATATTCCATGATTTCATTGATGTCCATGCTACTCATCGTTCATTCTCCATTCTCTATTGAGTGATCATGCTGCACCTGCGCCATTTCAAGCCGGCGAACCCGCTCTGCCCATTCCGGAAGTCCCCTCAAATGCGCCAGGGTATGTAACCACGCGCGATGGGGTTGACTAGGAATGGCCGAAGTATATACACCCGGCTGCGTGATGGACTTGGTGATCAAAGAAAATCCGGACACCGTGACGCCGTCACAGATCTCCACGTGTCCCACGATGCCCACGCCCCCACCAATCCGACAGCGCGCCCCAATCCGCGAACTCCCCGAAATACCCGTGCAGCCCGCAATCACGGTATGGGCGCCGATTCGGCAGTTATGGGCAATCTGGATCAGGTTATCCAGCTTGACCCCTTCCTCGATCACCGTATCCTCGATAGCCCCGCGATCGATGGTGGTATTGGCCCCGACTTCCACATCAGCCCCGATCCACACGCTCCCCACCTGGGGGACCTTCAACCATTGTCCTTCCTGCCAGGCCATGCCGAAGCCATCAGCCCCGATCACGGCGCCAGAATGCACCAGGGTGCGTGGCCCCAGGGTGACGCCTGCGTACAACGTGACACGCGGGTACAGGAATACGTCCTGAGCCAGATGGGCCCTTTCGCCGACATATCCACCGGCCCCCACCACGACCCCATCGTCGATCAGTGCGCCCGCCTCGATCACTGCCTGCGGGCCGATACTGGCGAGGGGTGAGACCCGTGCCTCGGGATGAACCACTGCCGTCCTGTGAATACCGGGTCGGGGCCTGACTTCGGGAAAAAGTTTCCGGGCCACCTGGGCATAACACCCGTGCGGATTATCCGTGATCAAGCAGGGCAAACCCGTGGCTTCCCGATCCTGTTTCCGGAGGATCACGGCAGCAGCGCGAGTATGACCCAGATACGCTCGATACAGCGGATTGGTCAAAAAGGTGATCTCGCCAGGCTCCGCTCCCTCCAAAGTCCCCACCCCCTCGATCAGGGTACGCGGATCTCCCTCTACCTCGACGCCACAGAACCGGGCCAGTTCACCCAGGGTGTAAGTACACTGTCCACGCATGAAGGAGGTTATTTACTGCCGCTGTCGATGATCCGGATGACCTTGTCGGTGATGTCGATGCGTGGGCCGGCGTAAATGGCATCGGTCAGAATCAGGTCATAATTCTCCGTCGTGGCAATTTCCTTGATGGCCTTGTTGGCCCGCTCCTGAATGGAAGCAAATTCCTCGTTGCGACGCGTATTGAGATCCTCCCGGAATTCCCGTTGCATGCGCTGGAAATCACGGTTCAGGTTGGCCAGATCACGTTCCTTGTGGGCGCGTTCCCCCTCGCCCATGGTCATTCCGTTCTTGTCCAGTTCGGCCTGCTGATCCTGGATCTGCTTGCCCATTTTTTGCAACTCTGCCTGCCGTTTATCGAACTCTTTCTCCAGTTTCTTGGTGGCCGCCTGGGCTGGCGCCGCCTCGCGGAAAATTCGCTCGATATTGATCCAGCCCACCTTCAGTTCGGTGGCCATGACCGACGTACTCAATAAGAAGAAGGCAAACAGCAGGGAAACGGATTTAGCGATCTTATGCATGGGGCATCTCTCTTCAAGTTTAGAACGTATTACCTAACTGAAATTGTAGTCGCTCAATGTTATCAGTGACTGAGTTATAGTGAAAGGGGGCGGCGTAACTGAATTCAAGAGGCCCCATGGGCGAATACCAGGATAGGGCAACCCCCGCCGAATAGCGCAGTTGGGGGATGGAAAATCCCTGATTGTAGCCATAGACGTTCCCGGTATCCACAAACGTGCTCAGGCGGAAGGACTTGTCCGTACCTTTCGACCCCGGCAAGGGAAAGAAGTATTCGGCACTCCCGGTAATCATCTTGTTCCCCCCAAGGTTCAGGAGGTTACCATAATTGTCATAAACCTGGGGACCCAGACTGCCCGGGAAATAGCCTCTCACCGATCCCACCCCACCGGCAAAAAAGTTTTTGTAGAAGGGCAAGGGTACGCCTCCATAACCGTTGGCATAACCCAACTGACCGGACAGGGAAAGCGTCGTATTCAGACTGACGGGGGTAAGTACTTGCTCACTGGCTGTCGCGCGGTAGTAAGTCAGGTTTTCTCCAGGCACCCCCACTTCCACCCCATATTTCTGACTCCATCCCTTCATCGGGTAGATGATGCTGTCCCGGGTATCGTGGGTATACCCCATACTTACCTTGATGGCCTTGGCCTGTGAACCGAACTGATTGACGAAATCCACGTACTCGGCGGGGCTGGTATTGAATACCCCCACGCTGGTGGCTTCGAATCCATACCCGAGGGAATAGGCATTCACTTCCGAGACCGGGATCGTATAGGTCACGTCGGCCCCCAAAGTCCGGGTCGAATAGGGGCTGACCCCGATCAGATAGGAGGTATCGATGGAACGGTCATACAGGCTGATGGTGCGCGCGACCCCCTCTTCGGTCCAATAGGGATTGGTATAGGCGACAGAATAAGTACGGGTCACCAACCCGGTACTGACCCCGAAGGAAAGCGAGTTTCCACTCCCGAACAGATTGCTCTGGGTAATCCCCGCGCTCAGAATGATCCCTTCGGCATTGGAGTACCCGGCCCCCAACTGGATGGAACCGGTTTGACGTTCTGCGACCGTAAAGTTGACGTCCACCTGATCGGTGGTACCGGGCACAGGCGGACTGTCCACCGTGACTTCGGAGAAGAAACCCAGACGGTCGATCCGTTCCTTGGAGCGGTTGACCTTTTCCACGGAATACCAGGCCCCTTCCATCTGACGGATTTCGCGCCGGATCACTTCATCCCGTGTCGTGGTGTTCCCATAAATATTGACCCGGCGCACGTACACTCGCCTTCCGGGGTCGATGACAAAGGTAAAGGCGGCGGTATGGTGCTCCTTGTCGATTTCCGGATTGGCATTGATATTGGCAAAGGAATAGCCATCCTGGGCCAACCGATCCGCAATGGCCTTGGTGGAACTCGTGACTTTCTCGCGGGAGAACAGATCCCCCGGTTTGAGCGTGAGCAGTTTTCGCAACTCTGCCTCGGGTACCAGAAATTGGCCCGCCAGTTTCACATCCGATACCCTGTACGGTTGTCCTTCGGTGATATTGACGCTGATATAGACGTCCTGTTTGTCCGGAGAAATGGACACCTGGGTCGAATCCACGGCAAACTCCAGGTAACCCCGATCCTGATAGAAGGAACGCAGGGCTTCCAGATCGCCGGACAATTTCTGCTTGGAATACTGGTCATTCTTGGTATACCAGGACAGCCAGTTGGGCGTATTCAACTGCAATTGATCCTGCAGTTCCTTGGCAGAAAAAGCATGGGCCCCGACGATATTGATTTCACGAATATGCGCTGCTTCCCCTTCCACGATGTTGAAGGCCAGCGCAACCCGGTTGCGGGGAAGCGGCGTCACGGTGGTGGACACTTGCGTCGAATATTTCCCCTTTCCCAGATACTGTCGCTTGAGTTCCTTCTCTGCCTTGTCCAGCAAGGATTTGTCATAGATCCGCGATTCCGCGATCCCGATGGTTTTCAGGGCATCCTTGAGTTGATCCTTGGTAAAGGATTTTGCACCGTTGATTTCAAGACGGGCGATGGAGGGACGTTCCTGAACATAGACCACCAGAACATTGCCCTCGGATTCGAGGCGCACATCGGAAAAGAAACCAGTATCGTAGAGCGCCTTCAGGGCAGCGGAAGCTTTTTCCGTGGTAATGGTGTCACCCACTTTAAGGGGCAGATAACTGAAAATCGTCCCGGGCTCGATCCGCTGTGCGCCCTCCACCCGGATATCCTGGATCGTGATCGGCGCCAAGGCCAACGCCAGAGAACTCCAACATATCCAGAACAGGAATAACAGTGAACGAAGAAACATGAAATAAAATCAGTGATTGAAAAAATGGCGCAAATCATTCAGGAAGGAAAAAACCATGAGCCCCGCCAGCAAAAAGAACCCCCAGCGCTGGGTGAGACTCAAGATTTCTGCGGACAAGGGTCGCCCCCTCACCCACTCCACGGCATGATACAACAAATGCCCCCCATCCAATAAGGGAATCGGCAATAAATTGAGAACGCCCAGGCTGATACTGATCAACGCCATGAATTGCAGATAGGGCAGCAGCCCCAGGCGAGCACTGTCTCCCGCCAGCGATGCGATCCGAACCGGTCCGCCCAGATTGTCCAGGGATGCCTGGCCGGTGAGCAACTGTCCAAAGGAATTCAGGGTCAACAGGGTGAGTGACCAGGTTTTCACGGCACCGTGCCAAAGCGCCATCAAAGGGGGATCCTGATCCAGAACCGTCCATTCTCGGCGCATGGCCTCGGTGACCTGCGGGCTGATGCCGATCCGCCCGATCCGGCGACCATTGGGCAAATCCACCGCCCGAGGAATGAGTTGCACCGCTCGGGTCTGACCGGCACGCGCTAGTTCGATCTCCACGACAGCCTGGGGATGGGCTTCAACGACCCGGACCACTTGCGCCCAGGTTTCCACCGGCTGCCCCGCCACGCGCAACAAACGGTCCAGAGGTTTCAGTCCGGCCTTGTCCGCCACACTGTCCGGGATGACTTGCCCAACCACCGGAGGCAACGGCGGTGTCCACAGATGAAAACCGCTCCCTTCCACGCCCTCTTCTGCCGCCGCGTTGACTTGTGCCGTGACCAGCCGATGAACTTCTTCCTGACCTCGGTCATTCCGTGTCACCAACCTCACCGCTCCTTCGCGCCGAACCACTCGAGGCCATTCCAACTCAAAGTCCTGCCAGGTTCGGATCGCCTTTCCTTCCAGGCGTAACACGCATTCCCCTGCCCGAATCCCGGCATGCCATGCCAGGGTGCCTGTCTCCGGTGCATCCAGACAGGGTCGTTGTCCAGGAATCCCCAGAACATAAAGCAGGCTGAATAATGACCAGGCCAGCAAAAAATTTGCCAACGGTCCCGCCACCACGATCGCACTTCTTTGCGCCAGGGATTTCCGGTTGAAGGCCTGATGAACTTCCCGGGGGGACACCGGGCCCTCCCGTTCGTCCAGCATGCGTACATATCCCCCCAGGGGAAGGAGCGCCACCACCCACTCGGTCCCGTTTTTTGCCTGTCGACGCCATATCGGACGCCCCAGTCCGATGGAAAAACGCAGGACTTTGACTCCCACCCAACGGGCTACCACGAAATGCCCCAGTTCATGGATGAAAATCAGGCAGCTGAGCGCCAGCAAGAAAGCCCCTAACGTCCCCACACTCCCATTCAACACGCATTTCTCCTGGCCAGGATCTGCCCGGTGAGGTGGCGTGCCCGTCGATCCGCCTCGTTGACTTCCTCCAGGGTGGTACATGCTTGAGAGGGAAGTTGGTCGAGCACCTGCGCAATGGTATCGGTGATCGCCCGAAAACTCAGACCTCCCGCCAGGAATGCCGCCACCGCCACCTCATTGGCGGCATTCAGCAGGGTGGGTCCCGTTCCCCCGGCCTGCATGGCCTGTTCTGCCAGTGCCACGGCGGGAAAACGTTGCCGCTCCAGGGGCAGGAAAGTCAAGGGACCCGCCGCAGTCAGATCGAGCAGGGGCACCCCGGAAGATTGACGTTCGGGATAGGCCAGGGCGTGGGCAATGGGAATCCTCATGTCCGTATGTCCCAATTGGGCCAACAACGAGCCATCGCTGAACCCGACCAAGGAGTGAACCAGACTCTGGGGATGAATCACGATTTCAACTTTTTCCGGCGGCAAACCAAACAGCCAGCAGGCTTCGATCAGCTCGAGTCCCTTGTTCATCATGGTCGCCGAATCCACCGAAATCTTCTTGCCCATGCGCCATTTCGGATGCTGACACGCTTGTTCCGGGGTGACTTTTTCCAGGTCCTGCAACGGCGTGTTCAGGAAAGGTCCACCGGAAGCCGTCAATAGAATTTTTTCCACGCCAGAACGCCCTCCCTCGCCATTCGGCCAGCACTGGAAGATGGCGTTATGCTCGCTGTCCACGGGAAGCAGGCATGCGCCGCCCTGCGCCACGGCCTGCATCATCAAGGGACCCGACATGACCAGGGATTCCTTGTTGGCCAGAAGTATTTTTTTGCCCGAACGGGCCGCCGCCAAGGTGGATGCCAGACCAGCAGCGCCCACAATGGCCGCCATCACCGTGGTAACTTCTGGCGCCGAGGCAACTTCTTCGAGCGCCCCTTCCCCAGCCCTCAGTGCCGTAGGACAGTGGGGATCCAGCATGCGCAGGAGCCGCGCCAGTTCATCCAGTTGCGCGGCCTCAGGCACCACGGCCAGACGGGGACGAAAGTCCACACACTGACGCGCCAGGCCCTGCAGGTTGCGATGCGCAGTCAGGGCGTGAATTTCGTAGCATTCCGGGTGACGTCGAACGACTTCCAGGGTACTCATGCCGATGCTGCCGGTGGCCCCCAGAATGGTCAGGTGTTGCTTCATGCGCCCCCCAGCAGATGAATGCTCAATGCGGCCAGGGGAAGCGTTGCCGTCAGCGCATCGATTCGGTCCAGAACTCCGCCATGCCCCGGCAATCCATTGCCGCTGTCCTTGACGCCGGCACAACGTTTGATCCAGGACTCAAACAGATCCCCCAGAATGCCTAACCCCACCAGTCCCCAAACGAGCAGGAACCAACCCCATCCAAGGTGGTTGACCAGCGGAGTCATCGAGGAGGATCCCGTCCGTGCCAGCCACCACCAGATGGCCCCATAAACCGTGGCGGCCAGTCCCGCGCCCGCCACGCCTTCCCAGGTTTTCCCGGGGCTGATGGCAGGAGCCAGTCGGTGCTTTCCCCAGAGACGACCCGTAAAATAGGCCGCGCTGTCCGAGATCCAGAGTACGGCCATCAGGGCCAGGAGCACGAGATTGCCCTGATGCTGAAGACGCATGAGGGACCAGCCCGTGGGAAGCAGGACCAGAAGACCCACGGCGAGAAGGGGGAGACCACTGATCCGCCATTGCTGTTTCATCCACAGAGGAACCAGGACGATCCAGAAAACCAGGGATCCTTCCATCCCCAGATCCTGCCAGGAAGCCTCCCGTCCGATCCGATAAAGCAGAGGGATCAG
>JAJZDE010000061.1 GCA_021828745.1 Pseudomonadota bacterium | reverse complement strand
CGATCTCGAGTCCTTTGTTGGCCTTGCTGAGCAGCGCTTCCAGAAAAACCGATCCAACCCTTCCCAGTCCTACGATGGCAATCTTTTGCTTTTTCGTCATTGAGGTTACCCCTGTAGTTCGTTCTTCTTGCATGCTGCTGAGCAGCACTCCCCCCTCACGCATTTAGATCAGCCACCCACCTGCCCCCAGATACTTTCCAAAAAACTTCCACAACCATATGATAAAAAACAATTTTCAAACCGTACGGCGACTTTGGCACAGGGTTCGGTTGGGCGAGCCAGGAAAAGAATATCACGATCACGATCATGTTGTTATCGTATGTCGCAAAAGCGGGCTCGATCTATGTGCGATAACGCACGGAAAGCAAGTGGATGAATAAGGTACAAGCAATGGTCTGTGCCGTCAGTGGCGTCCTGTCGGTTGACAACAACCTGGCATGGAAGCAGCCCAGAACTTACGGAGAAACGCATGGAAACTCAAGAAGTCTATAGTTCTCTGCGTTCCATTCCATCCTGAAGGAATGAATATGACACTATGGATAGGTATAGGCGTAGCGATTTTTCTGGTGTTGTACGTGCTTGTCATGCGACTCTTTTTTCATGAAAGCCGTGCACTGGAGAAACGCATCGATTACAAGAATATTCGCCACTGGAAAGATGAAGACAAGGAATCCGAAGGCCACGGAGACCTGTAGAACATGAAGGGTTGCCCTCAAGGATGGGGTAAAGGCATGGGGCATTTCACCTCTGGGCCAATAACCATCACTGCGCCATTTTCATGACATTCTGAAGAAGCCCCTGCAATATTTCCTGTGCTACAGTGTCCAACCTCTCCCTTTCCCATTAGACAAGGACACTTCAATGAAGAAAGCATTGCAGGTCTCATTGATCATCCTCCCGATTGTCGGTGGTGCATTTGCCGGGTATCTCTACTGGAAAAAGTCGTCGGACGAACAGGCCAGCCTTCAACGGCAGGTTCCTCCCCCGCCAGTTTCCGGCCCCGCGTCTGCCCCGAACCCACCTCTCGTTCCAGAGTCGGCAAAAATCATCGAGTTACCCGCACCAAAGGGTCCCAGCCTCCCACCTCTGGGCAAGAGTGATCCCTTCATGCTCGAGAGCATTTCGCACCTGACCAAAAACAGATCATCGATGCGCCTCTTCAATGATGAAAACCTGATCACCCATATCGTCTCCACCATTGACAACCTCCTGCGCCAGAATATTCCGGCGAATGGACTGCCCGTAGACGTGCCCGATGGCAGTTTCATGGTAAGGGATCAGGCAGGGGTATTGAGCATCGATCCCGCCAACTCGGCGCGATATGCCCCCTATATGCGCCTCGTTGACGCCGTGGATGCCAAGGCGGTAGTCAGCCTGTACCTGGAGGCCTATCCCCTGCTTCAGGAGGCCTACGAACAGTTGGGGCACCCCGGGCAATATTTCAACGCCCGTCTGCTGGCCGTCCTGGATGACCTGATCAAGGCCCCGGAAATTTCACTGCCCATACCACTGGTTCAGCGACATGTTCTGTACCAGTTTTCTGACGATGATCTGGAAAACAGATCCGCCGGACAAAAAATGATGATCCGGCTTGGGTTAACCAATGAACGCAAACTCAAGGCAAAACTGGAAGCCATCCGTTCAGAACTGATGCGGCACCTTCAGCACGATGAACCCCGTACCGGGCAAGCCCCCACGCCCGCAGCCCCTGCTTTGCGTCCATGACACCCGTTACTGCAACTCCTGACGGGGTTTCCCATGAGGAAATCGTCCGGCGGAAAGCATGGCGCTACGGTTGCAGGCTGCCACAATCCGAACCCAGCCACTTGGCGCTGGATTCCATGGTCACGCTCAACTCCTTGCCCTGCTCCGGGTGGGTAATTTCTACCTGCGTGGTATAAGCCTCGCTGTTCTGGAACACGACTTCACCCTCGCCGGTGGTCGGTGGGTTGCCACAACTGAAATGAAGTTTGTACTTGTCTCCGGACTGACTGGTCACGGAACTTTCACAACCATTTTTCTGAGGCAGTCGGTTTTGTTCGATCATGGCCCGGGTGATACAGATGCGTATACCACCGTTGGCCCCCATGGACACCCCTTGCTTCTGAAGCAATGCTTCCATTTGACCGCGCATTTGAGGCGACATGCTCTGCATGACCTGGCTCATGTCGAGCGTAGGCCGTGTACCATTCTGTGACGGCGACGGCAACTGCACCGTGGGTTGAATTTCCCATAACCCAGGTTTCATGGGCAGTTCAGCCCGCGCAGAAACACTGACGATTCCACCTACCGCAATCCACATTGCAGTACCCAGAAATCCGAATTGTCGCATGGCATTACCTCCTGACGGGAGCGTATGGAGCAGTTCCCATTTTGATCGGACGCGGCGCATATGATAGCACCTGAACCCATGACCGTCGTTTCTCGAATGAAACGGAAACCCTGGAAAGCAGTAACCGGAACGGCCCGACCTGATTGGGGCCTGAGTTCGCGAGAGCGAAGCCCGCCAGAATCAACCGTCACGACCCTGACCCAAGACAATAGTCAAAAAAATTGTTTATTTTCATTGGACTGATGGTGGGCCGTGAAGGATTCGAACCTTCGACCAACGGATTAAGAGTCCGCTGCTCTACCAACTGAGCTAACGACCCACGCCATGAAGCGGGCATTATAGCAGAATTCTCCCACTCGGCATCAAGCGACTTTTTGCCTTCCTCCCCCCCGCCCGACCTTTGAATCGCACGGAGAACGATTCAAAGGTCTCAATAAAAAACCCATCGGTTCAATTAGTTATACATAAAGGTCAAGCGCTACCATATTTTTCATTATTTTTATTTGATCTTAATCAAATTTATGGTTAAAATCAGGCCGTCCTACCAAAAAATAATCGGCGGGATAGAACGGTATCGCATTCAGACAAAAATTTGAGGAGATTGCGCCATGGGTAACATCGTGATGTATGAAATCATTGGAATCGTGGGAACTGCCTTATTCTGTTTCATTGCTGACAACGCCAACTGGCAACGCAAAAAATAATCAGGCATTACCCTTCCAGCGATGCACCTCATACCCCCCGCAAGATGATGCATCGCTGGTTTTAGTGAATCGACCTTCACTGAAAAACGATCCCTGAAAATCAGAGCGCTTCTCGCAGCGCGACAGCGGCTGTTTCATATCACTGGAAACCGCTGCAAACTTCCCAGTTTTTCCTCGAATTCCTCAACAGGCATCGGTCTACCGAACAGGTATCCTTGGTAGAAAATGCAACCATGTTGCTCCAGAAATACGCGCTGCTCTTCCGTCTCCACCCCTTCGGCGATCACCTCCATCTCCAGGTTATTAGCCATGCCGATGATGGTCTGCACGATGATCGAATCACTGTGTTTTACGCCGATGTTGCGCACGAAGGACTGATCAATTTTCAACTGGGCGAGCGGCAACTGGGTCAGATAAGACAACGATGAGTAGCCAGTGCCGAAGTCATCCATGGAGAAACGCACCCCACTCTGTCTGAGCGCTTGCATCTTGGCGATGGTGTCATCGATGTTGTCCAGAACCAGACTCTCCGTGAGTTCGAGTTTGATCCGGTTGGGGTTGAGCGCATGTCTGTGCAACGTCTGGCGTACCTGCTCGACGAAATCAGGCTGGTGAAATTGTTGTGCGCTGACGTTGATGGCAAGTTGCAGATCACAGGTGAGCGGGTCGGCTTCCCATATCTTGAGTTGGGCACAAGCCGTTTCCAGCACCCACCGCCCGATGGGCAGGATCAGCCCCGTTTCTTCGGCCAACGGGATGAACTGCAGGGGTGAAACCAGGCCCCGTTGCGGATGCTGCCAACGGATCAACACCTCGGCTCCGAAAATATGGCCGGTACGGCTAACCTGCATTTGGTAGTGTAGCCTGAACTGGTTCTCCGACAGGGCACGACGCAAATCACTTTCCAATGCCGTGCGAGCCTCCAGTACAACCTGCATGGCCGGGTCATAAAAACGCAGGCTATTGCGTCCGGCGTTCTTTGCCTGGTACATGGCAGTATCAGCGCGTTTGAGCAATTCGTCTACCGTGACCTCCTGATTGCAAAACAGGCTGATTCCAATGCTGGCGGAACTTTGATATTCGTCATCTGCCAGCAAATAACGGGGCTGACTGATGGCGACAAGTATTTTGTCGCAGATAATTTCCGCCTGGGCAGCAGCTTGCAAAGACTCTTCATCCAATCCCTGCAGTATGACGATGAACTCATCGCCCCCCAGCCTCGCCACAGTGTCCCCTTCACGTACACAGGCCCGCAGCCGACTGGCCACCTCGATCAGCAATAGGTCGCCGATATTATGACCCTTGGTATCGTTGAGAATCTTGAAGTTGTCGAGATCGATGAACAGGAGGGCGGCGTGGTTGTGATCACGCGCACTGGCGGCAAAGGTATGCTGCAGGCGCTCGACCAACAGGCGCCGGTTGGGTAGACCAGTCAATGGATCATAAAATGCCAGGGCGTGGATCGCGGCTTCGTCTTTCTTGAATTGGGAGAGGTCGGAAAAGGAACCGACATAATTCGTGACTTTACCTTCGACGTCAGTCACTACCGTAATGGTGAGCCAATCCAGATAGATTTCTCCATTTTTGCGCCGGTTCCAGATTTCGTCGTGCCAGTAGTGGTCCTGGGCCAGAGTTTCCCACATTTGTCGATAGAATTCAGCATCCTGCCTCCCAGACTTGAGCAGAGCGGGGGTTTTTCCGACGGCTTCCTCGGCACTGTACCCGGTCTGGCGGGTGAAAGATTTGTTGATGCGCAGGATGACGTTATGTGCATCGGTGATGATGATGCCTTCCTGTGTTTCGAAAGCGATGGCGGCAATGCGCAGGTCCTGCTCCGCCTGCCTGCGCGCAGTCTCGTTAGCGAAATTGCCCAGTGCAAAACTAATATCGTTTGCCATTTCAACCAGCAGGTCGCACGCGGCTTCATCGAACGCATTGATTTCGCCTGCATACAAGGAAAAAGCACCAATAACGACACCATTCCGGTGCAGCGGCAGCGATGCCGAGGCCGCCCAACCACCGCGCGCGGCATGTTCTTGCCATGGGGCATTGAGTGGATCATTCATGAAATCCTGGCTCCAGATCGTCCGGTTTTCGCGAATGGCGGTACCGATGGGGCCGTGCCCGAAGGGGCTATCAACGTCTGCCGAGATCTCGATATTTCCCAACTCCTCGACGCCGCTACCGATACTGCAGACCGGTCGCACCACGAGCGTCTCGGCATCGATGAGGCCGATCCAGGCCATCTTCATCCTTCCAAACCGCACCGCCGCACAGCAGATTTTCAGGAACAACTCTTCCTCGCTGGTACAGTGCACAATCGCCTTGTTGCACTGGCTCAGCGCAGAATAGAGATGCGTGCGCCGCTGGATTTCCGCCTCGGCTGCCTTGCGTTTGGTAATATCACGAATGTTGCACTGAATGACCCGGATACCATCGCAGTCGTAGGTATTACTAACGAATTCAACCTGAACCCGTTCCCCTGATTTTGTTTTGAGAGGAAGATCCTCGTACCGGACATACCCATTTGTTTGCAGTTCCGCAAACATTTCTTTGCTCTTGAATCTGTCCGAAAACGGCCCCACTTCCCATAACCTTTTCCCCAGAAACTCCGCATGCGTGTAACCCAGCATATTGACCAAATAGGGGTTGACATCTTCAATCTGGGCCGTATCAACGTTAAGAAGCATGATCCCGTCCTGGGCAGTTTCAAACAATCGACGGTAACTACTTTCGGATGTTCGTAGCGCTCTAAGTGCTGGGTCTGTGAGCGGCAAGGAAGTTGGCGTTTGCATATCCATAACTCCAGGATCTTATGGGAGGGCACCGAGCACCATGGAATAAAATATGGAACCTGTCTGGACGGTATCGAACATAATGCGTCGGTGTCCAGTTGTGTATTCCAATTATTTGTTCTTGTGCAAGCGTCCGACCAGGCCACCTTGCTGATTTCAGCGGGATAGGATTTCGCCGTGAATGGTGGAGGTGTCCCCCCTTGGCAGCACGAAAAATAACATAAGTGTTGCATTCCACTTGACAAACACAACACTTCTGTTATTCTTCGCCTATGAACTCCAAGCAGATGAGGAAATGGCTAGAGCAACAGGGCGCGACTTTCCAGCCCGGTAAGGGTTCGCACCTGAAGGTGTTTCTGAATGGCAAGCAGTCTTCCCTACCCATGCACGGTACCGCCGAACTTGGTAAAGGGCTAGAAGCCGCGATCAAACGACAGCTTGGTTTGATGAAGTGAAGGAGAGAATGATGTTCGACTACCCCGTGACCTTGACCCCCGATGACGGCACTGTGCTGGTCACGTTTGCCGACGTGCCCGAAGCCATCACTTTCGGCGCCGATGAAGATGAAGCCCTGCTGAACGCAGTCGACGCGCTGGAAACCGGCTTGTCGTTCTACGTTGATGCCCGCAAACCTCTTCCCGCCGCCAGTCAGCCAGCAGAAGGACAAAAGACCGTGCGGCCACTGGCGCTGGAATGCGCCAAGTTGGGCGTTTACCAAGCGATGACCGATCAGGGAATCAAGAAGGCAGAACTCGCCCGCCGCTTGGGGTGGCATATGCCGCAAGTTGATCGCTTGTTTGACCTGCGTCACGCCTCAAAACTCGACCAGATCGAAGCTGCTGCCAACGTGCTCGGCAAGCACGTTCACGTTCAGATTGCCTGATACAAACGAAAATACCATGAACTTTTTGGGTGAAACCAGGCACGCCTGAATGAAAGTTGCTGCCAGAGTTTACCAATGTTGTCAGATTTATTGTCTGTAAGCGTCCGGTGGACGAACTGGCGACAGTCCTCGAAAGACGTCAATTCACTCCCACTCTATGGTAGCAGGGGGTTTCCCGGAAATATCGTACACCACGCGGTTGATTCCACGTACCTCATTGATGATTCTATTGGAAACTTTTCCCAGCAGAGCGTAAGGGAGTTCGGCCCAGTGGGCTGTCATGAAGTCGCTGGTGACCACGGCACGCAAAGCCACGACATGTTCATAAGTCCGCCCGTCCCCCATGACACCTACAGAACGCACGGGCAAGAACACCGCGAAAGCCTGGGAAACCTGGTCATACCACCCCGAAGAGCGCAATTCTTCGATAAAGATGGCATCGGCACGCTGCAGCAGATCAACAAAGTGAGGAGACACTTCGCCCAGTACGCGCACGCCCATACCCGGCCCCGGAAAGGGGTGACGATGAACCATTTCGGAAGGAAGCCCCAGTTCCACCCCCAGGGCGCGTACTTCATCCTTGAACAGATCGCGCAAGGGCTCAAGCAGTTTCAGATGAAGCGTATCGGGAAGCCCGCCCACATTATGGTGGGATTTGATATTCTGGGCTTTGCCGTTTTTGGAGCCGGCGGATTCAATGACGTCCGGATAGATGGTTCCTTGAGCCAACCACTTGGCCTGCAGCAAGCGTTCGGCTTCGCGCTGAAAAACCTCGACGAATTCACGACCAATGATTTTTCGTTTCTGTTCAGGGTCTGTGACGCCTGCCAGATGCCCCATAAAGGTTGCTCGGGCATCCACGTGAATCACCTTGAGACCAAGGTGCTGGGCGAAGGTGGCCATGACTTCCTCGGCTTCCCGGTAGCGCAGTAAAC
>JAJZDE010000060.1 GCA_021828745.1 Pseudomonadota bacterium | reverse complement strand
AAATCGGCCAGAATCTGTTCCCGTTCCGCATCCCGGATTTTCTGAAAAATCACCTGCTTGGCTGCCTGTGCCCCAATACGTCCAAACTCGACGGGCTCCAGGGGAGTCTCGATGATCTCCCCGGCTTGAGCGTCCGGATTGGTTACGCGTACCTGGGACAGGGGCAATTCCTGGAATTCGGACAGCCATTCCTGATCCTCCACGACACGCCAGCGCCGATAGGACTGGAAATCGCCGGTATGACGATCGATGCTGACCCGCACATCGATGTCTTCCTCCCCATGCTTCTTACGGGTGGCCGATGCCAGAGCCTGTTCCAGTGCCACAAACACGATCTCGGGCGAAACGTTTTTCTCCCGCGCCAGCGCATCGACCAACAACAGTACTTCCTTGCTCATTCTGTTCTCTCCACTCACAATTCCGGCACGAGACGGGCACGTTCGATATCTTCGCGCGCCATATCCAATAATCCCGCCGAGGTTGCCAAAGTAAGGGTCTGTTCAGTCACTGCTTCAAGACGCCCCAAAAAATTTCTCTGACCTGCATGAGGAATGCGCAGTTTGACTTTGACCTCGCGCCCTAAAAACCGTTCGAAATCGGCGGTCTTATTCAACGGTCGATCCAAACCGGGTGAGGATACTTCGAGCCGTTCATAGGGCACTTCTTCCACACCGAACAGGCGGGTCAACTGATGACTGACCGTAGCGCAATCCTCCACACCGATCCCATTGGGATGATCGATGAAAACACGTAACAACCCCCGGCCTGCGCGTTCGAGTTCCACGAACTCATAGCCCAGTCCTGTCACTGTTTTATCCACCAATCCCACGAGATCCATATTCGCCTGGTAACCTATTCCCTGAAATCACACAAATAAAAAAAGGGCCCGAGGCCCACTGCTAGAGACACCACACTACTCAATCCTGGAGATTATAAAGGATTTTTTATCCACTTGTCCAGAAATTCGACCCCCCAGCGCACCCCGAAGCCCGTCACTTCCGTCGCCACGGCACCCAACCCCTCGGGGTGAAGCGAAGCGGAGAGATCCATATGAACCCAGGGCAACTGTGCCGTGAAACGGGACAGGAAACGGGCAGCCAGAATGTGGTCGGCTTCACCCTCCAAGGTACACTGCTTGATGTCCGCCACTGAACTTTCCAATGCCTCATCGTAGTCTTCATCCTGAGGAAACACCCACACACGCTCACCGCTGCTCTTTCCGGCCTCTTCCGCCAGGCGGGCAAGCACCGCCGACGTAGTGAACAACCCGCTGTACCGGCTTCCCAATGCGGTATGCATACTCCCGGTCAAAGTGGCAAAGTCCACGATCAGGTCGGGTTTCTGTCGTGCCGCCAGCGTCAGTGTGTCAGCCAAAACCATCCGCCCTTCTGCATCGGTATGAACGACTTCCAGGGTAGTTCCCTCCAGCGTCGTCACGATTTCATTCTGACGATAAGCCCGAGGACCCACTGAGTTCTGGGCAATCGCCAACCAGGCATCCACGACCAGCGGCAACTGGAGGCGGGCGATGGCCTGCATGAGCCCCAGAACCACGGCGGAACCATTCATATCTCCATGCATGCCCTGCATGTAGCGTGCCGGTTTGAGATTGAGGCCGCCGGTATCGAAACAGATCCCCTTTCCCACCAGAGCCACTCGATGGGCGGCCTGGGGATGAGACCAGGTCAAATGGACAATCGCCGCATCAGCTTCTGCACTGCCTTGTGCCACCGCCAGAAATGCCCCTGCCCCCAGGGTCTGCAAACGTTCCACCCCATATTCTTCCCAATCCCAACGCTCTTCCCGTGCCCACTGTCGAAGGAATTCGCGATAGTTTGCCGGAGTCAGCCGATTCGGGGGGAGCACCGTCAAGGCCCGCGTCAAGGTATTGGCGAGCGCCAGGGAAACCGGACGCGCAGAAAGGTCGGGAGGGGGGGGTGAACCCAGCAGAAACCATGCCTTTACCCCACCCCAGGCGGCACGTTGGGCACTCGGCAAGGATCGCCCATTGAGCGTCAGGGTGTAGAGAATCTCTTCCCGCTCGGAAGAGGATTCCTGCCCGCTGAACCAGACCGCCAGATGCGTGGGTTTCTCTTCGAGCAAAGGCTGGAGGGCTTGCCGCAGCCGGGTATGTCGTTCAAAGTTCCGGGACGCACCCGCCAGCCAGACCCAGGAGACGAGGACGCCGTCCGACAGCATGGCCACATGGGGGTCGAATCCCTTCTTCTTTTTTTGAGACGCGCAAACTTCCGACTGGGCCCGTCGTTGGCGCAGCGCATTCAGAGTCTCCTGGCCCGGGCCCGTACCCCCGTCCTCAGGCGCCTCAGGTAACACGACCAGAACGTGAAACACGCCCTGTCTCACCCACTCCGCCGGGGTCCATTCCGCCACCATGAAATGAGGGATTTCGGTCAATCCGTTCAATTCAGGAAATACGGGAAGACCAGCGGGCGAGGGGACGTGAGACACGGACATGGAAGGCAACCACAAGGATTCGAACGATTGCCAATGGTATCATGGGCACCTCCATGACAAGGGGTTTCATCGTGCAGTCCTATCTCGACCTCATTCGTACCGTCCTGACCCAGGGAACCTGGCAGTCCAACCGTACGGGCATCCGCACCTTGAGTTTGCCGGGGGCCATGCTGCGTTTTGACCTGGCTCGGGAATTCCCTGCCCTGACCACCCGCAAACTGGCCTTCCGTTCGGCCATGGGAGAATTGGTAGGTTTTTTGCGTGGTTACCGCAATGCAGCAAACTTTCGTGCTCTGGGATGTCGGGTATGGGACCAGAATGCCAATGACAATGCCGCCTGGCTCAATAACCCCTTCCGCCAGGGGATCGATGACCTGGGTCCGCTTTACGGCGTTCAATGGCGCGCCTGGCCGGCATACAAGGAAATCGACCTGACCCATCCACAACATGCGGCTCAAACTCAACGTGCCCTGGACCAGGGCTTCCAGCCCCTCTGTACCCTACCCGACCCTGCAGGTCATCCCCGCCTCCTGCTTTACAAGGCCATCGATCAACTGCGCGCCTGTCTCGATACGCTCATGTCCGATCCAACCAGCCGTCGCATCCTGTTCCATGGCTGGAACTGGGCGCAACTGGACGAAATGGCGCTCCCACCCTGCCACCTGCTTTATCAGTTTCTGGCCAACCCCGAAACCCGGGAACTCTCCCTTTGTCTGTATATCCGCAGCAACGATCTGGGGCTGGGGGCTCCCTTCAACCTGGCCGAGGGCGCAGCCCTGCTGACCCTGATGGGTCATCTGAGCGGATATCGCCCACGCTGGTTCACCTATTTCATCGGGGACGCACACATTTATGAAAATCACCTGCCCATGCTGGAAACCCAACTGAAACGAGCGCCCTACCCCGCTCCCCGTCTGTCTCTTTCCCCCCGCATTCCTGCCTATGCCGAAACGGGACAGTACGCGCCCGAATGGCTGGAGCAGATTCAACCCGAAGATTTCATCCTGGAAGCATACCAGCATCACCCTTCCCTGACAGCACCCATGGCCGTCTGATCCAAACCTCGTGAATCACCTGTTCCGGTGATGGTCAGAAAGTCATCGAGCCAGTATGCTCTCCCGCACTCGACCGAATTTTCCCTCTCTGGACCTCCGCCATGATCCCGCCCACCCAACGCAACTCCGTCCTGATCGTCGAGGACGAGCCCATCACTCGAGAGCGCTTGGTTGAGGCCATCAGCGCGCATCCGCTCCTTCAGGTCATTGCAGCCACAGGATCACTGCGCGCAGGACAGGAAGCCTTTCTTGCACATCCTCCGCGTGTCGCACTGATCGACCTGGGACTTCCCGATGGTTCGGGACTCGACCTGATTCGTCAGATCCACAACAGCCAGAGTCCGACGGAGTCTCTGGTCCTGACTGTTTTCGGTGATGAACAGCACGTGGTGAATGCCCTCAAGGCGGGTGCGCGTGGCTATCTTCTCAAGGACAGTTCCTTCACGACCATTGCCGACAATCTGCTGATGCTGATCGACGGGGGAAGTCCCATCAACCCCAAGGTCGCCCGTTTCCTTCTCAGTCAATTCGGGGAATGGGAAAAATCCACCCCCACGACTCCTCAGGTGGCCCTGACAGAACGGGAAAAGGATATCCTCAATCTGATCACCAAGGGGTACAAACGCAACGAGATCGCTTCCTTGCTCAACATCAGCAACAATACCGTTGGCACGCACATCCGCCGGATTTATGAAAAACTTTCCGTACATTCGAATATTGAAGCCACCCAGGAAGCGGTTCAACTGGGACTCATCAAAAACAGGAGGTAACCCGGTCCCGACCAAGATGGCCAGAAATCCATTCGCAAAACTCTTTTCCTGGATGCCCTTTCTGGGCCTCCTCTTCATGGGTCTGCTGCTGTCTGATGCCAACGCAGAGGTGAAACGGCTGGATCATGGGGAGTTTGTCTTCGATCAGAGCCAGACTCCCCCCACCTGGCCACAGTCCCGCTGGACTCCCGTCCAACTGCCGGATAACTGGGATCTGAGTCATCCCTTCAAAGGGGGCTTCGGCTGGTATCGTTTTTCCTTCACGCTCGACCGCTCTCCCAATGACCTTTGGGCCGTCTATCTCCCGCGCCTGAGCGTCAATGCCCAAATATTCATCAACGGCCAGCTGGTCGGCTCCGGAGGACGTTTCACCGAGCCCGTCAGCCATAACAGTTACCGCCCTTCATTCTTCAGTTTTCCAGGCCCGCTCCTCCACGCCGGGGAGAACCAGATCGTATTGAATCTCCTCGGCTATGCCCAGGAAGAATCCGGTCTGAGCCCCTTCCAGATAGGTCCCGACGCCACATTGAGACCCGCCTACAACGCCCGGTATTTCCGCGAGGTCATCGTCCCCACCATCTCCTTCACCCTGCTCCTGCTGCTCTCCTTCATCTTGTTCATCATCTGGTTGAGACGGCGCCAGGAAACCCTCTACCTCATGTTCTCACTGTGCGGCGGATTCAGCGCCCTCTACACCGCCGTTTTCTTCATTCAGGAAGTCCCCTGGCTCACTCACCATCAATGGTTATGGCTGGAACTGACCGCCGTCATGTGTTACATCTATTGCCTCCTGCTTCTGATCCACCGCTTCGTCAAGGTTCAGCGCCCTACCCTCGAAAAAATTTTTCTGATCTATACGACCGTGGGCCCATTTCTGATCTTTCTGCTCCCCTCGCCCTATCTGTTTCGCGGGTTCGGCCTGCTGGGCCTGGGGTACAGCGCGATTTCCCTGTATATTCTGTTCACCATTTACCAGTTTCGCCACCAGTGTCTGCCCAGCGAAACCTGGCTCCTGTTCTTTTCCATCCTGTTTTCCGCCCTGACGGGGTACCATGACCTGGCCTATATTCTCCACGCCCAGCGCGAGATTCCGGTTTTCATCTTTTATTGGGGCTCCACCGTTCTGGGAATTGCCATCGCATTCCTCCTGCTCCTGCGTTTTGACCGTTCCCTGGTTTTATTCGAAACCCTGAATCGAGACTTGAATTCCATGGTGGCAGAAAAGAGCCGAACCCTGGCGCAAAGTTACCAGGAACGCCAGACCCTGGAAATGCGCCAGGCCGTATTTGGAGAAAGGGAGCGCATCATGCGCGACCTGCACGACGGACTGGGGGGTTATCTGGTGAGTGCCCTGGTCCAGGCCGAACGGCAGCCGCCCCAATTACTGCCCCTTCAGCAGACGTTGCGCTCTGCCCTGGAAGATTTGCGCCTCATGATTGATTCTCTGGATGGAGATCCCACGGATCTTGCAACCCAGATGGGAAGTCTGCGCGAGCGCCTGGAGTCCCTCATGGAATCCAGCCGAGCCATTTTGCACTGGCAGGTAGAGGATTCACCCAGGTTGCCTTTTCCCAGCACCTCCAACACGTTGCAATTGATGCGCATGGTCCAGGAAATCTTCACGAATATTGCCAAACACAGTCACGCCCGTCATGTATTTTTCAGTGTCGGCGCCCACCATCTGGAAGTCCGCGACGATGGACAGGGCTTTGATATGGCAACCACGCGTTCAGGACGGGGATTACCGCACCTCTACCGCCGCGCCCAACAATTGGGCATTACCCTGACCATCACCTCCTCTTCCTCGGGAACCACCCTCCACCTCACCTGGTAACGCCAGATCTCCCCCCGCGTTCAGAATCTTTCAGTTATCTATTGATAATGATTCTTATTTGCTATATGATAACGAATATCATTTGCAAATCATGAATGGCATGTCCAGAGCCGTTCACGTTAGTGACAGGAATACGCGCCATGCACAAGAAATTTCGTCTGAAGCCGCTCATCTCAGGACTGTTTCACGCCTCCATGCTGACGGCCTTTCCGGGAACCCTGTGGGCCTATGATCTGGGCTCAGTGTCGAGCGGCGCGGGCAACAGCAACGAAGCCATCCCGCCCGCCGAATCGGCGCCGGCCAATGCCCCCACCCAGGGCTCCCTGAGCGCCACCGAACCTCAGTCCGTCATCAACCGCAACTACATCAACAATACCCAGACCGGTGCCTCCAGTTACGTGGACAATGCCGCCGTCGCACCCGGAGTCTGGGCCATCAGTCCCAACGGACCGGGGGGAAACGAAAACCCGTCCTTAACCATGCGTTCCTTCGTCGACGGGCAATACAACGTCACCTTCGATGGAATTCCCTTCGTCGACGGCGCCAACTTCTCGCATCATGTCAACAGTTATTTCCTGGCTCAGGATACGGGCGAAGTCACCGTGGACCGGGGGCCGGGACGGGCCAGTACGGTGGGGGATGCGACCTATGGAGGGACCATTGCCGTTCGTTCCAACGACCCGATGGGGGACCCGACCGCGACGGTGCGCAGCCAGATCGGCAGTTTCAATTCCCGTCTGGTGGGATTCCAGTATGACACGGGGGTGATGCAGAACTACGGGGATGCCAGCGGGTTCATTGATTACAACCACTACCAGACCGACGGGGCGCTGACCAACAACAACGAACGGCGGGGCAACGTCTTTGCCAAGTTCATCAAGCCCCTCAGCGAAGATACGGCCATCACCGTGGTAGTCATGCAAAACCATACTTATCAGAATGATTCACCGGGGGCAACGGCGCAGCAGATTGCCCAATATGGGTCCCATTATGGTTTGAACCAGAATCCTCTGAGTAGCGCCTATGTGGGCTACAACAACGACAACTTTAATTCGAACTTTGACTATATCGGTCTGCAAACCCGTTTTGGCGACTGGAAGGTCGACAACAAGGTCTACACCACATCCTATGCCCATGATGCCGTGAATGGATATAACCCAAATGGGACGACGGACAATATTTCAGAGGCATACCCCGGAGGCGTTCTCCTGGGCGGCGCAACCCCGGGAAACCAAAACATTGCAGGACTGACCGGTATGACCACGTATACCTCCTATGGAGACATCCTGAGGGCTACCCGGACGCTGGGCAACGACGACCTGAATTTCGGACTGTGGATCGAGCGTCAGTTGCGTCAATCCTGGATGAACAACGTGGATCTCTCCACCGGCGGAACCGGATCCATCGTCACCACCCCGGGAGTGGCCAACGGGGGAAATCCGGCGGAAACCAGTTCCATGAACACCATTCAGCCCTATGTGGAATATGTCTGGCGCCCCACCAGCAAGTGGTCCATCACCCCGGGGCTGAAATTCAACGACTTCACCCGGACCTACAATGCCGCCTACGACACCACGGTGGGCGGCGCCTTTGCCTATTCCCATAGTTGGGCTGCTGCGTTGCCCTCTCTGGACGCACACTACTATATCTCGAATGACTGGTCTGCCTATGGGCAGATGGCGGAGGGGTTCGTGGCGCCCCTGCTGTTCGGTTCCTTCTACAACCCGAATCAGCCGATCCAGCCCAATACCTCGGCAGGTCTGTCGTACCTCGCCCCGGAAAAAACCATGAACTACCAGTTGGGG
>JAJZDE010000059.1 GCA_021828745.1 Pseudomonadota bacterium | reverse complement strand
TCTGCTGGAAGGAGGGGGGGCGAAGCGTCCCAATCCGCTCATGAAACTGGCGGTGACCTCGACGGAGTTTGCCTTGCACTGGATTCGTCCGGTCCTGGCTGCCCTGCCGGGGCGGGACCGCTCCGCCCTGTTCTGGGCCTGGTTCCTGGACCTGGTCATGGTCCTCTCCCACCTGAGTCTGCAAGTGCTGGGATCGGGGGGTGGGCAGTGGCATTTGCTGCCCTGGGGCATGGCGCTGGCGCTGGTGGAGGTGGTGCGCCAGATCCTGTATGTCTGGATGGCTGCCGTGTTTTTGCTGGCCGTGCTGAGCTGGATCAATCCCTACAGCCCGTTGCTGGGTGCCGTGGAGGGGTTGGTTCGCCCTTTTCTGGGGGTGTTGCGGCGCTTCATCCGTCCCTTGGGGAGCATCGACCTGAGCCCCGTCATCCTGATGCTTTTCTTTCAGTTTTCCCTGACGGTCGGGGTGGGGGGGCTGGAAATGCTGGTGCAGCGCCTCATGTGAAGATGACGTCGTACTGTTCCTGGTTGGGATCGTTCGAGGTCTGCAGGGTGATGGGTTTCCCGATGAAGTCGCTGACATTGGCCAGCGTCTGGGATTCCTCGTCCAGAAAGAGGTCGGTGACCAGCGGGTGGGCGATGATGCGAAACTCCCGTGCGTCGTACTGGCGGGCAACGCGCACGATCTCGCGCAGGATTTCATAACACACGGTCTGCGGGGTCTTGAGTTGGGCGCTGCCCCTGCAACAGGGGCAGGGTTCGCACAGCACATGGGCCAGGCTTTCACGCGTGCGCTTGCGGGTCAGTTCGATCAGGCCCAGGGAAGTAAACCCGTTGACCGTGATGCGGGTGCGGTCCCGTGCCAATGCCTTGCGAAATTCCTCGAGAATGGCCTGCCGGTGTTCTTCCGTATCCATGTCGATGAAATCGACGATGATGATGCCCCCCAGATTGCGCAGGCGCAGTTGACGCGCAACGGCGTGGGCTGCCTCGAGGTTGGTCTTGAAAACGGTTTCATCGAAGTTGCGGTGCCCCACGAAACCGCCGGTGTTGATGTCGATGGTGGTCATGGCTTCGGTCTGGTCGATGATCAGGTAGCCGCCTGATTTCAGGTCGACCCGACGTGACAGGGCCTTTTCGATTTCTTCTTCGACGCCGAACAGGTCGAAGAGCGGGCGGGCTCCGCTGTAATGCTCCAGGAAGGGAAGCGCCTGCGGGCAATAATGTTGGGCAAACTCCACCAGTTTGGCGTGATTCTCCCGGGAATCCACCATGATCCGGTCGGTATCCTCCATGACGAAGTCGCGGATGACCCGCTGTCCCAGGCTGAGGTCCTGATACAGAAGGTAGGGGGCCGTGGCCTGACGACAGGCTGACTGCAATTCGGTCCAGAGTTGGGTCAGGTACTCCAGGTCATGTCGGAGTTCCTTGTCAGAGGTGGATTCGGCCACGGTTCGGACGATGAATCCGCCCTGGGTGCAACTGGGAATCAGGTTCTGAAGGCGTTCGCGCAGGATTTGCCGTTCATCTTCACTTTCGATCCGTTGCGAGACGCCGATATGATTTTCCTGGGGGAGATAGACCAGATAACGGCCCGCGATGCTGATCTGGGTGGAGAGACGGGCGCCCTTGGTGCCGATGGGGTCCTTGATGACCTGAACCAGGAGGGTTTGACCTTCTGAAAGGGTCTTTTCGATGGGGCACGGGGGGTTGTCCACATGCCGTGGGGTCCAGATGTCGCCGACGTGGAGGAAAGCCGCCCGTTCCAGCCCCAGGTTGACGAAGGCCGATTGCATGCCCGGCAGGATGCGGGCCACCCGTCCCCAGTAGATGTTGCCCACGATACCCCGCGCCGAGGACCGTTCGACGTGAATTTCCTGGGGAACGCCCAGTTCCATGATGGCCACGCGGGTTTCCTGAGGGGTGATGTTGACCAGGATCTGATTGTTCACGGGCGTCTTCCTCAACTGTCTCGATGATAGGGGTGACCTTTCAGGATCATGACGGCACGGTAGAGTTGTTCCACCATCAATACGCGCGCCAGACCATGGGGCAAGGTCATGCGCGAGAGCGCCAGCGGCGCGCGCGAGTGCTCAAAAATGCGGGGATGAAGGCCGTCGGCACTGCCGATCACAAAGGCCAGCGAGTCCCCGGCCTGCTGGGCTTGCTCCAGTTTCCCGGCCAGTTCCAGGGTGGTCCAGAGGGCGCCCCGTTCATCCAGTGCATGGAAGGGGGTATTGCCCAGGGCGGCCAGAAGATCGTCTGCCTCCCGGGCCAGCAGTTGGGTGCGTGTGCGCCCGTCCTGGCGGGGGGCGGCCTTTAGTTCCACCACCTCCAGGGGGAATTCCCGGGGCATGCGTGCCTGGTAGGTCCGGGAAGCATCGGTGACCCAGGCGGGCATGCGCTGGCCCAGGGTGAGCAGGCGCAATTTCAAGGAGCGGGGTCCCCGACCTGGGGCGATGCCGGCCTGAGGGGGCCTTTCCACAGGGAAGACAGGTCATAGAAATCACGAACGGTAGGCTGCATGAGATGGACGATGATGTTGCCCAGATCCACCAGGATCCATTCGCCGCTTCGCAGGCCTTCCATGCCCAGAACCCTTGCTCCGGCGTTCCGCACTTCGTCGGCCACATGGTGTGCCAGCGCGCGGGTCTGGCGGGTGGAATCGGCGCTCGCGATGACCAGGGTGTCGAACAGACTGGTCAGCGCACGAACATCCAGCACTTCGATATTCTTCGCCTTGATGTCTTCGAGAGCGTTGAGTACGGTGGGCAGCAGGGAACCTGAAACGGCGGGTGAGGAAACGGGTTCCGGGGAACCCGAGGGGACGGAGGGAGACAGGGATGCGTTCATGAGCGGGGGCGGTATAAGTGGTGGGTTTCGATGTAATTCAATACAGGCGGGGGCAACAAACCCTCCAGCGAGGAGAGGGAGTGGGCCAGGGCGTGGCGGATCTGGGTCGAGGAAATGGGGACGGGGGGCATTTCAAGGCGAATCATCCGTCCGCCCGGCGAGTTCTGGAGTTCTGCCACACTGCCCTGCCGCGCATCCCAGGCTTCGCGCAGAGGGGGGCTGAGGTGTTCGACGGGCAGGTCGAACCCCGGGCGGCACAGCACGACCACATGGGCCAGTTCGAGCACCCGCGTCCATTCCTTCCAGGTGGGGAGGTTGAGGAAGGCATCGCTGCCCAGAATCAGGCAAAAGGGTTGGTCGCTGCCATAGGATGCGTGCAGTTCCTCGAGCGTGTCCAGGGTGTACGTCGGGGTAGGACGGCGGACCTCCCGCGCATCCACCTCGATGAAGGGTTGCTGGACCACGGCCAGTTCGGCCATGTGCAGACGGTCTTCGGCGGAAGCGCGCGGTTGCCGTTGCCAGGGAAACCCGGCCGGGATCAGCAGGACCTTGGACAGATCCAGTTGGGCGCGGGCGAATCGGGCCATGGCCAGGTGCCCATCATGGATCGGGTCGAAGGTCCCGCCCAGTACACCAATCATGGATTTCATCCGGTGCGGATTTCCCCGTGCCCCAGCACGATATATTTCTGGCTGGTCAATCCTTCCAGGCCAACGGGGCCGCGTGCATGCAGTTTGTCCGTGGAAATGCCGATTTCTGCCCCCAATCCGTATTCAAAACCATCGGCAAAGCGGGTGGAGGCATTGACCATGACGGAACTGGAATCCACTTCGCGCAGGAAACGTTGGGCATGTTCCCAATGGTTGGTGAGAATGGCATCGGTATGCTGGGAACCGTAGCGGGCAATATGGTCGAGGGCGGCGTCCAGGTCGGGCACGACCCGAATGGACAGGATCGGGGCCAGGTATTCGGTGGACCAGTCTTCCTCGGTGGCGGGAAGGGCCTGGGGAACCAGCGCGCAGGTCGTTTCGTCGCCCCGCAGTTCCACGCCTTTGGCCAGATACAGGGCGGCGAGGGGGGGCAGGAGGGACGGGGCGATGGCCTGGTGCACCAGAAGGGTTTCCATGGTGTTGCAGGTGCCATAGCGTTGGGTCTTGGCATTGTCCGCCACGCGCAGGGCCATGGGAATGTCCGCGTCGGCATCGACATAAGTGTGGCAGACGCCATGCAGGTGTTTCAGGACCGGCACCCGGGCCAGGGCTGAAATGCGCTCGATCAGTCCTTTTCCGCCCCGCGGGACGACCACATCCACCCACTGGGTCAGGGTGACCAGAATGTCCACGGCGGCCCGGTCGGTCATGGGCAAGACCTGGATCAGGTCGGCGGGGAGCTGGGCAGACTCCAGTCCTTCATGCAGGGCGCGGGCAATGGTCTGGTTGGAATGGTGCGCTTCGGAACCGCCGCGCAGGAGACAGGCATTGCCCGCCTTGAGGCAGAGGCCGGCGGCATCGGCGGTGACATTGGGACGGGACTCGTAAATGATGGCGATGACGCCGAGCGGAACCCGCATTTGCCCCACCTCGATGCCCGAGGGACGGCGGGTCAACCCGTTGATCGCACCTACCGGATCAGGCAGGTCTGCAATCTGTTCCAGGCCGATGGCCATGGCTTCGATGGATTTGACGGTCAGGGTGAGGCGTTCGATGAAGGCTGCATCCTGCCCATGAGCCCGGGCATTGGCCACGTCCTGTGCATTGGCTTGCAGAAGTTTTTCCTGATCCCGGCGCAGAATCCGGGCCGCCGCGCGCAGCGCCTGATTTTTTGCCGCCGTGCTGGCGCGTGCACCGAGCCGGGCGGCCTGACGGGCCCGCTGCCCCAAAGCATCGAGTTGAGCGAGAAGTGCTGCGTTCATGAGCCGAGATACCCAAAAATATGATGTGGATTCACGACGCCATTATAGGAGGTTACGGCTCTTTCCGCCATGAGCCTGCATCGATGCGGGTCTGCCCATTATCCCGGGAAGTCCGGAAAGCCTGCACCACCTCGGCGCGCAATGCGCTCAGGGTTTCGGTTTCTTGGTGGTCTCAGCAGAGTAGGTGCCACGCCGATCAGGTTGCCCCAGTGGGCCTTGCACAGTCGCTTGTTGAGACGTTGCCGGGTCAATTGAATTTCATTGTGGTGATTGCCCTGCATTGGCTTTCTGCTGAATTGCTCGGCAGCGCTCCAGCAGAGCGTCGAAAGGTTCGGCATCATCGAGAAACAAACCGTCATCGACCATGTGCTGATAGTCGGCGGCCAATTTGGCCAACGCATCGTCAGCAGGTACAAGTTGGAGTTCACCTGCGACGGCAGCGTGATAGTCGATGACCTCGCCAAGGGTATTCTTTTCTGCAAAGAACACGCTCTTGTGTTCGGCAACTGCGCGGGCGAGGGCTTTGTCCGCGATGGCAGCATCGGCGAAGCCGGTGGCATCCAGTCTCGTCACATCGTGCCAGTGACGCGCGAAGCGGTCACCACCCCGAAATTCGCCCTGCGCGCAGAAAACGTGAATCGCTGTGGCTTTCTCCCAGAAGGTGCGCTCGGCGCGCATGACCTTCGGCGTCGCAGTTGGAAACTCCACGCCTTGCAGACAGGTAGCTGCATCGCAGTGGATGGCGCGCGGTTCGCTGGGCTCGCCGGTGGAGCGGGCGCCGAACTCCAACATGACTGCGGGCGCGATATAGCCGGTGCCGGTGACCAGTGGTGTGTAGTCGATGAATACTTTATCGCTCACGGCTCGCACGGTTGCCGGTAGGTCATACTGCTCAAGGTCGTGCCTGAGACGTGGCACGATCTCGGCGGCGACCCAGTCCGACAGGCGCGCACGAATCTCCTTGCTCCACTTCTTCTCCTGGCTCTTGCTGGCTGGCAGTGGCGCCTCCGCATCGCCCACCAGATCGCTGGCAATGGTGCGGATATCGTGAGTCAGATCCACGTCTTCGGAGAAGCGCCGGATGACGCCATAAGCCTTCGATAAGGACGTGCCGCCTTTGAATACCAAGCGGTCCGCGTAGGGGCCGGTAAAGAGGTGTCGCAGCGACCAGACCACCCAGATGTCTTTTTCCAGCAGATGGGGCAGCAGGCCCGATACGTTGGCTGCGGCGTTGAGCGCGTCCAAGCGGTCGGCGGTGGAAAGATGGAAGAACTCAGCCATGGGTCACCAGGGCACTGATCTCTTGGGCCATCCACGTTGGCAGGCGCGACCGCGCCGACACGATTTCTTTCAACTCTGATGGCGGCAGTTTAGCGCGCAACTTTCGGATCGCTTCTCCGGCCTTTTTCGGGCCCAGCCAAGCCAGTGCCCGCACCACTTCGCCGGCAGCTTGCCCAGGAAAGATCAGTTGCCAAATCGGCGCGTGCCGGAACTCGACCACCTGCGCGCCCAATTTTAAGCGGCGGTTGGGGCCGGACGTGAGATAGACCGCCCGCATCGGCACCTGCGTGGTCAAGCCCAGCGCGTTGGCGGCAGCGGCACCGTGCGACACGATGGTTTCCCCGCGCTGGTTCGCCAAGCCTTCGATCATTTTGACGGCCGATGGCGCACGGGTACCAAAGCGGCTTTCGACGGGCAGGACATAAATACCGCGGCCAGCGCGCAGCAGGGCGCCGCGCTGCACCAAGCGGGATAACACCTGATCTACGGCTGCGCGACTGCCCAGATGCAACAGTTCTTTGGCGACCAAAGGGGTACCCTCCGGCAATCCGGCGGCGTGCTCCAGAACTTGTTTGGCGAGGGTCTGCATGGCGATATTTCCTGACTGATAGAATTATGAGGCTACTTCTGACACTTTGCAAGGCCCTGTTCCAACTTTCATCCTTCACACTACGATGTGCACCGCGCGCTAACCTGTTCCCTCAAATCAATGCGGACAATGCGGCTTCGGGGACCTTGTTAAGCACTTTAAAAAGTGCCCTGGCCGCTCCTGTTGGTTGGCGTTTTCCTTGCTCTCAATTTCGAATCGTTTCAAGCGAAACATCGATGCGTTGCGAAAACTCAAGTTGACTCAGGCCCAGATGTGGTCCCAAACGTGAGCGCGATCCTGCAGCGCTTCAGGCGTCCAAACGACTCTCACGCCTGCTTCGTCACGGCAGCACGCCGAGCGGCGAACGTGGCTTCAACCTCTTCGGCTTTGAGGCCAACGGTTCGGATTGCGAGCATCGTGCAACACAGCTAAAATGTGTACGAGATCACACCCCGCACCGCATAAAACAGACCATTTCGTACCACTCTTGAGCCTCTCTTCAGTTGGCCCGTTCGAATATCGTCCAACCTTGTTTGTTTCGAATATTATAGATTATATTTGACACAGCCATTTCTTGTTTATACAATAAAAAAGATGCGCTATGAATTTGACCCAGCCAAAACAGGTTACATCGGCCACCGCCTGCATGTGATGGTGTTCTGCCTTCGCGCCGAGACTGTACGCGTCATAAGCTTGCGCAAGGCCAACCCAAGAGAGGTGAAAATCTATGCCGAAACTTAAACCTGGGACGATCATCCCCACGCTCGATGAGACCGTGGCCATCGATGCGGGTGTTGCGTCTGACTCTGATGCTCGTGAACTTGAGACCGAATGGTTTTCACAAGCCAAACCCGCCAGCGAAGCATTTGCGCCTGAAACCTATACCGCGCTGGTCGCCATGAAACGCCCACGCGGTCGCCCAAAGGCAGACGAAACCAAGGTCTTCACCGCGATTCGTCTGGATGCCGATCTTTTGGAAGCCTTCAAGGCCACCGGAAAGGGCTGGCAGACCCGCGTGAATGCTGCCCTGCGTCAGTACATTGCAGAACATCCTATTATCCGATAATCATTGCCACATACTCCAGGCCATGGATAAGGCTGGCATGGAAACTCTAGCCGAAGAAGAAAAGGCTCAAAAATCCCTCAGTCGCGTGACTGAGAAAGATGTGCGGAACCTGCTCAAGCGGTATCCGAAAACCTTGAAGCATTAGATCAGAGCCGGGTTCAAGACTTCATCCATGGGGTGGTGGCGTCCGTCATTCTGGACCTGGAGACCCGTACAGGCGAGATTAGATACCGTCTCGATTGGGGTTTTGCTGGCGTCCCCACGGGGATTCGAACCCCGGTTACCGCCGTGAAAGGGCGATGTCCTAGGCCTCTAGACGATGGGGACAGACACCTCGAAAGGTCAACATCTTTTGATCGATGTTGTA
>JAJZDE010000058.1 GCA_021828745.1 Pseudomonadota bacterium | reverse complement strand
CAGGCGCGATCTGGGACTTTCTATCATTATCGGCTGGATGGCGAACTGGATATCCCTGATCCGGCATCGCGCGCCAATCCTCAGGACATCCACGGCCCCAGTCAGGTGGTCGATGCGGCTGCTTTCCTCTGGCAGGACACGAACTGGCAGGGTCGCCCTTGGCATGAGGCGGTCATCTATGAACTGCATCTTGGTACCTTCACGAGCGCGGGGACCTTTGCGGCTGTCCTGCAGCATCTGGACTATCTGGTGGAACTTGGGATTACCGCCATCGAATTGATGCCCGTCGCGGATTTTCCGGGGGCACGGAACTGGGGCTACGACGGCGTGCTGCTGTTTGCACCCGACCACAGTTACGGCACTCCAGATCAACTGAAGACACTGGTGCAGGCTGCCCACGCACGCGGATTGATGGTATTTCTGGATGTGGTGTACAACCACTTCGGACCGGAGGGCAATTATCTTCATGCTTATGCCCCGCAGTTCTTTAACGAGCGCCATTCCACGCCGTGGGGGGCAGCCATCGATTTTGAGGGCAAGCACAGTTCCACAGTCCGTTCTTTTTTCATTCATAACGCATTGTACTGGCTCGAGGAATACCATTTCGACGGGTTGCGGCTCGACGCAGTACACGCCATTGTCGACAATAGCCGACCGGATATCGTGACAGAACTGGCTGGGGCCGTACGGGCAGGGCCCGGAAGCACCCGGAAAGTACACCTGATCCTGGAAAATGACGCAAATATCGCCAGTTATTTACAGCAAGGAACCATTGCCGCCCAATGGAATGACGATTATCACCACGCCTTGCATCTGTTGCTGACGGGTGAATCGGATGGCTACTATTCGGATTATGCCGATCAGCCGACCCGCCATCTGGCCCGTTGCCTGGCAGAAGGCTTTGCTTTTCAGGGTGAGCCTTCTGCTTTTCGTGCGGGACAGTTGCGTGGTGAGCCAAGCAGACACCTGCCGCTCAGTGCTTTCATCAACTTCACCCAGTCCCACGACCAGATCGGCAATCGCGCCTTCGGTGAACGTATCGCCCTGCTGGCCTCAGAAAAACCGCTGCAAGTTGCACTGTCTCTATTACTGCTGGCCCCGTCCCCACCGATGCTCTTCATGGGAGAAGAATTCGCTGCGGCAACGCCCTTTCAGTTTTTCTGCAATTTCCAGGGTGAACTGGCCAGCAGGGTTACGGAGGGGCGCCGGCGCGAGTTTTCCGGTTTTCGTGCCTTTGCCGACCCCGCTGCACTGGCGAGTATTCCAGATCCCAACGATTTGGCTACCTTTGAACGATGCAAACTTGATTGGGACTGCCTGAATCAATCCCGGCATCAAGCTTGGCTGGAATATTACCAACGTTTACTGGCATTGCGACGTACACAGATCGTGCCACATTTGCCGGGTCTTCACGGGGGTGCCGGATTTGAACTGATGGGGGAGACGGGCCTGATCGTGCGTTGGCGTTTGGGGGATGGTGCGCAACTGACGTTGTTGGCCAATCTGGGCGCTGATCCAGTCGAAGGTCCATTGCGTTTTGATGGCGCTCCCTTCTACCTGAGCCAGGTCGATCTGCCGGGATTCCTTGCTGCCGGGCGTATGCCCCCTTGGTGCGCGGCCTGGTTTATCAAGGAAACGCAAACATGAACCCCAAGGATGCGCTCGCACAACTTGCCGATTTGTATGGCATCGCGCCGCACTATCAAGACCTGAAGGGTGATTTCTGTCACACCAATCCGGCCACGCAACGCGCCTTGCTCACCGCGATGGGGGTAAAGTTGGAGGGCGATTTGCCCACCATTCTGGCCGAACATGAAGCGCGGTCATGGCGTAACTTGCTGCCGCCCGTATGGGTCGTGCGAGCGGTGACAAAGACCGTTGCGGTACCGGTTGCATTTCCTTCCACGTGCGGGGCTGACTTGTATCGATGGCAGTTAACGCAGGAAGATGGCATGTGTGAAGAGGGGGGGTTCCGGCCGGCGGATCTTGAGGCCACGGGCAGCCATCAGATCGATGGCGGGCAGTACCAGCGTGGCTTGCTGCAGTTGCCCTCCTGTCCGAAACCAGGCTACCACCAACTGACAGTGCGTGCACCCGATGGTGTGGAAACCTGCATGTCGCTGATTGTTGCACCTGCTACTTGCTACCAGCCCAAGGCACTTGCTGATGGGGGGCGAATCCATGGGGCCGCGCTGCAACTTTATGGAGTGCGGTCCCAGCGTAATTGGGGCATCGGCGACTTTACCGACTTGCGCCTCATGGTCGAACTGGCCAGTGAGGCAGGCATGGATATTATTGGTCTTAATCCATTGCATGCTTTATTTCCGGGCAATCCGGCCCATGCCAGCCCGTACAGTCCATCAAGTCGTTTGTTCCTCAATATCTTGTATCTGGACCTGGAAGCGGTAGCAGATTTTGCTGAATGTGATGAAGCCCGCACCTTGGTTGCGGATGAAATGTTTCAGGCCCGCTTACGTGCGCTACGTTCTGAGGAACTGGTCGATTATTCCCAAGTCATGGTGGTCAAGCAGACGATACTTAACTGCTTGTATCGGCACTTCAGAAAACGGCATCTGAACGAGAATAGCGAACGTGGACAGCAGTTTCGTGCATTTCAATCGAGTGGATCGGAAAGCCTGCGGCGCTATGCATTGTTCGAAGCGTTACAGGCACATTTTCAAGAGCAGGATATCAGTATATGGGGTTGGCCGGTATGGCCGGAAGCTTACCACGACCCTGCATCGCAGGAAATTGCCGATTTCTTGCAAGATCATTGGGAACAGATCGAGTATTACGAATACCAGCAGTGGCTGGCGACCCTGCAACTCGATGCGGTTGGCAAAACTTCTCGGGACCTGGGTTTGAGCATTGGACTTTATGGCGATCTGGCGGTCGGTGTGAATCGCGGTGGCGCGGAAGTATGGGCTAACCAGAGCGATTATGCGCTCGGTGCCAGTATCGGTACACCGGCTGATTATTCCAATCCGAACGGACAGGATTGGGAATTACCCCCATGGATACCAGAGCGTTTGCGTGCGGCGGCCTATGCGCCCTTTGTTCAGATGCTGCGCGCCAATATGCGTTCAATGGGTGCGTTGCGTATCGATCATGTCATGGGACTGATGCGGCTATTTTGGATTCCGCACGATGACGTTGCCGTGGCGGGCACCTATGTGAATTATCCTTTTGATGACTTGCTTGGTATCTTGATGCTGGAGAGCCAACGTAACGGTTGTCTGGTTATCGGGGAGGATCTGGGCAGTGTCCCTGATCATTTACGCGAACAATTGCAACGTGTTGGTATCTTGTCTTATCGTGTGCTGTTTTTTTCACGCGATGAACAGGGTGGGTTTATCCCCCCTGCCGACTATCCTGTGCAGTCTCTGGTAACGGTGACTACCCACGATTTGCCTACCCTCTACGGTTTTTGGCATGGGCAGGATATTGACCTACGCACGACGCTAGGGCTCTTTCCCAGCGAAAATATGCGGCAGGAACAGGTGATGGAACGCGTGAATGACCGCGCTGCCTTGCTCATGGCCCTCGAACGCGAGGGAATGCTGGAAGCGGGGGACAACTTGCATCCGGGTGCCACTCCAGACATGTCGCTGGAATTGGTGGGCTCGGTGCACCGCTTCCTGGCCAGAACACCGGCACAGGTGATGATGATCTGGCTCGAGGACGTTTTTGGTCAGATGGATCAGGTTAATTTGCCCGGTAGCACGCGTGATGCCTATCCAAATTGGCGACGGCGTTTGATCATCAATCTGGAAGAATGGCGCGACGACTCGCGGTTGAAGCACATGGTCGAGGCCATTACCGCCGAACGAGTTGGCTCCGGGAAAGCACTGCCACAACCGTTCGACCTACCGCAAGTACACAATTTGCATATTCCATTATCCACCTATCGTCTGCAATTCAATCGTGATTTCACTTTCAACCAGGCACGGGAAATCGTTCCCTACCTGAGCGCACTGGGCATTTCACACCTGTATGCCTCGCCGTATCTCAAGGCGCGTCCAGGAAGTCGGCACGGCTACGACATCATCGATCACAACCAGTTGAATCCCGAGATTGGCACATACCCCGAGTTTGAGTTGCTTTGCGCTACCCTCGCCGAACACGGCATGGGGCAAGTGCTGGACATCGTGCCTAATCATATGGGCGTTCAGGGGGGGGATAATGCCTGGTGGCTGGATGTTCTGGAAAATGGTCAAACATCCGTTTATGCCGGATTCTTCGATATTGACTGGGCACCGACAAAAACCGAGTTGCGCGGCAAGGTGGTATTGCCGGTATTGGCTGATCATTATGGGACGGTATTGGAGAATGCCGAATTAAAATTGTGTTTTGATGCGGGCCGGGGTGAATTCACGACTTATTATTACGAGCATCGCTTTCCGGTGGATCCCTCCGAATATCCACAGATCATGGCGTATCGCATCGATACTCTGGGCCTACGGTTGGGGCAAGACAACCCGATATTGATGGAATACCAGAGTCTGGTCACTGCGTTCCAGAATCTTCCTTCCCGTGCTGAGCGTGTGCTCGAGCGTCAGGTTGAGCGCAGACGAGACAAGGAAGTTCATAAACGCCATCTTGCCGGTCTTGTTGAAGGCTCTTCGGATATCACTTGGTTTATTGAAGAAAACCTGAAATTCTTCAACGGGACGGCAGGTGAACCCGCTACTTTTGATCGACTTCACAATTTGATTGAAGCACAAGTTTACCGTCTGGCTTTCTGGCAAGTGGCTTCGGACGAAATCAATTACCGGCGATTTTTCGATATCAATGACCTGGCTGGTCTGCGTATGGAAAACGACGAGGTTTTCGACGCGACCCATCAACTATTACTGCGACTGGTTCAGGAAGGAAAACTGGATGGCCTGCGTCTGGATCATCCTGACGGACTGTACGACCCAAAGGCGTATTTTTGCAAGTTGGTTGAACAATGCAGACGCGTTGGTCGTGCACCTTATGTGGTGGTGGAAAAGATTCTGGCGAACCATGAGAATTTGCGTGCCGATTGGCCAGTGCATGGGACCACGGGATACGAATTTACTAATTTGGTCAATGGGTTGTTTGTGGTGACCGGTGCCGCCGAGCGTATGACGCGTCTTTACAATAATTTCATTGGAGAACATGTCGATTTTGATGATCTGCTCTACGATTCCAAGAGGCTTGTCATCAAAACTGCGCTGTCCGGGGAGTTGAATGTATTGGCCAACCTGCTCTCTAAAATCGCTGAAGCCGACCGTCATACCTGTGATTACACGTTGAATGGATTGCGTACGGCATTGGCCGAAATCGTCGCCTGCTTCCCGGTATATCGTGGTTACATCAACGCACGGGAAGTGGTGGCAGAAGACCATCTCAACATCGAGCAGGCAACTCTGGAGGCCAAACGCAGAAGTACCGCCGCGGATACCAGCATCTTTGATTTTTTACTTGATGTACTTACGCTTGTCGCAGCCGAGGGAAAATTGCCCGCATACGCCGACAAAGTGCTTGAATTTACCATGAAATTCCAGCAAGTGACCAGTCCAGTCAAGGCGAAAGGACTGGAGGATACCAGTTCTTATCGCTATAACCGCTTGCTGTCACTTAACGAAGTCGGTAGCGATCCGCGTCAATTTGGGGTGACCCTGACAGCATTCCACCGAGCCAATCAGTTTCGAGCACTGAATTGGCCGCATGCGATGTTAACCACTTCCACGCACGATACCAAGCGTAGCGAGGATGTGCGTGCTCGCCTCGATGTATTGTCCGAAATACCGGCTGCCTGGCGGCTGGCGTTGCGACACTGGCGATCTGCCAACCGCAACTTCAAACGCAGGGTGGATGGGCGGTTGGTACCCACGCCCAACGATGAATATTTCATCTATCAGACCTTGTTGGGGGTCTGGCCTCAAGGAAAACCGGATGCAAAGGAAATCACCGGCTTGGGGGTCCGGTTGGCGGACTATCTGATCAAGGCAGTGCGTGAGGCCAAGGTTCATACCAGTTGGATAAGTCCCAATACGGCCTATGAGGATGCCGTATTGGCGTTTGTCGATGCGCTGGTCAATTCGCCCGTGGAAAGTTCATTCATGACGGATTTCCTGCCTTTCCAGCGACAGGTTGCACGGATGGGCATGTTCAACAGCCTGTCACAGACCTTGATCAAGTTTACGGTGCCAGGCGTACCAGATATTTATCAAGGTTGCGAGTTGTTGAATTTCAGTCTGGTGGATCCGGATAATCGGCGATCCGTTGACTTTGGCGTCCGGCGAAGGATGCTCGATGCGTTGCAGAAACTCGAAAGCAAAACGTCGCAGCAACGCAGTGCAGGGGTGCGTGCGTTATGTGATGGTTTGGAAGATGGGCGGGCCAAATTGCTGATCGTAAGATCGGCGCTGGAATTACGGAAGCGCTGGCCAGATGTGTTTCAGAAAGGGAAATATTTGCGACTGCCCATCAAGGGAAAACACGCGGTTCATTTGTGCGCTTATGCCCGTATTGACGGCAGGCATAAGGTCATTACGCTGGCGCCACGTTTCTTCGCGCAATTGCTGAGCGATGCCGATACGCTCCCTCTGGGAGAAAAGGTTTGGGGGAACACAACGGTGGATCTGCCCTTTCATCGCTCCGATGACCAATATACCTGCGTCTTTACCGGGAAGGGATTGAAGCCGCATCAGCAGTTGTCTGGTTGGTGCCTGTCCATCGCAGAATTGCTGGCGGATTTTCCTGTGGGGCTGATCAGCGTTGAGAGCGAGCACCCGTAAGTTTGGCAAGACAACCAAGGCATGACCATTGAGCGGCATTCGCGCCTGCAAGTTTTTCAATTCCATCAGGTGATTCGTAATCTCATCGTGCGCACCAGATTAAAACTTGGTCGTTATGTGGGTTAACGTACAGCCCCTATATCAAAACAGAGGTCAAATGGACCCTCCAAGTTCGGTGTTTTCCGGATAGGTTCGCTGAACAGAATACCAGAAACTTTCGTGAATACGGTCGCGTGCCCGTTCGCGGGGGTGAGGAGAGGTCGTTATGTTGAAAGTTATGGCTTCAGGAGTCGTGTTGACCCTGACCGTGGTTCTGTGCAGTGCTTATTTCAAAGGATGAAAAAATGATGAGAAATTTTCACTACATAAAGTCAAATCAAATACTGCGCAGAATTGGCGTGATCGTGGGCGCTGCCATCCTGGTGGCGGGTTGTGCGAGCACTCCACCGCCTACGGCGCAGATGGCTATTTCCAAAACCGCAGTCAGTAATGCGAGCAGCGCTGGAGGAACCGAGTATGCACCGCTTCAACTCAAGTCTGCGAAAGAGAAACTGGATGCTGCCGAGCGGGCAATGGTAGAGAAAAATTATGTGCTTGCAAAGCAATTGGCGGAAGAAGCGCAAGTCGATGCCGAGTTGGCTGTCGCGATAGCGCGTTCAAATCAGGCAAAGAAAGCAGCGGACGCAGTGCAGGAGGATAGCCGCGCACTGCACCAGGAAATAGATCGCAATGCCCAATAATCATTCATGGAGTTCATCATGCAAAAAAACCGATATTTTTCTCTGACCCTGATTGCCGCCGCTACAATTCTTTCTGGTTGCAGTTCGATGTCGCAAAATTCAAATCTCTCGGAAGCACAGAGCAGTTATGAACGTGCGCGAGCCAACCCTCAGGTCACAAGTCTGGCGCCGGCTGAATTGAAGGATGCCAGCGAGTCTCTGGACAAGGCGGACAATGCATTGAGTACGGGGGAAAGTTCTTCCACAGTCGATCATCTGGCTTACATAGCCAAACGCAAAACAGAAATTGCGTTGGAAACCGCCAAACGGAAAGCGGATGAACTGGCAGTCAGAAACGCCACTGCCCAACGCGACAAGGTCCAGTTGGCGGCAAGAACGGCTGAAGCTGATCGTGACCAAGTCCTCATGGCTCAACAGGCAGAACAACTCAAGGAGTTGAATGCCAAGGAAACCAAACGCGGCATGGTGGTGACACTCGGCGATTTATTGTTCAGTACTGACAAGGCGCAGGTGTCTTCTGGCGGAAAGCACAACGTGCAAAAACTGGCTGGTTTTCTCAACCAGTACCCGAAGTACAAGGTATTGGTTGAAGGCTATACTGACAGTACGGGCAGCGATGATTACAATCAGGAACTGTCCGAGCGACGCGCCAATGCTGTACGGGAGGCCCTGCTCGAAGCGGGAATCGGCAGTGACCGCGTCACTA
>JAJZDE010000057.1 GCA_021828745.1 Pseudomonadota bacterium | reverse complement strand
ACAACCCTCTCTTCGTTTATGGGGGAGTAGGCCTCGGCAAGACTCACTTGATTCAAGCGATTGGCAATAATATTCTGGAGCGGAATCCTCAAGCCAGAGTACGTTATATCCACGCGGAAAAATACGTCTCTGATGTCGTCCGCGCTTATCAACACAAATCCTTTGACAGTTTCAAACAGTATTACCACACCCTGGATCTGTTGATGATCGATGATATCCAGTTCTTTGGTAATAAAACTCGAACTCAAGAAGAGTTTTTCTTCGCATTCAATGCATTAGTTGAATCACACCGACAAATAATCATCACATGCGACAGCTTCCCCAAAGAAATATCAGGCATGGAGCCTCGACTCATCTCACGTTTTGGCTGGGGGTTGACCGTTGCCATAGAGCCTCCTGAACTCGAGATGCGGGTAGCCATCTTGATCAGTAAAGCGCAAAAGGAGTCGATCGTTCTTGAAGAATCCGTCGCTTTCTTCATCGCCAAGCACATTCGTTCAAATGTACGTGAACTGGAAGGCGCATTAAAACGGGTGGTCGCTTACGCACGCTTTCGTAATGAATCCATCAGCGTCATTTCTGCACGGGAAGCGCTGAAAGATGTTCTGGCACTGCAGCATCGGCAAATATCCATTGAAAACATTCAGAAAACGGTAGCGGACTACTACAAAATCAAAGTCAGCGACATGTTCTCAAAAAAACGTACCCGTAATCTCGCACGACCTCGACAAATGGCAATGGCCCTGGCCAAGGAAATTACCAGTCTCAGTCTGCCTGACATCGGAGAATCCTTCGGGGGACGAGACCACACGACGGTACTACATGCCTGTAGAAAAATACAGGAACTCTGTGGCAGCGATCAAACGACCCAACGAGATTTCGAAGCCTTGAACAGCATTCTCAATGGATAACCCAAAATAAGTACGGTATAACCCGGGGAAAACCAGTGGATGCTTTGTGGATAAACAGGAATTTTTTTTTATTTTCTTGGTTATCCACAAAGCAATTCGGTAAAAAAATGGCTTATCAACATCCTTTGAAACACTTTATCATTATGTTTCTTATTATATTTTAAGAGTTTTCCCGGAATTTTTCAGCCTCCTATCATTACCTATTAAAGAGGGATATATGACAACTATAGTGATAGTAAGAGAAAACCTTCTTACCTCTTTGCAGCCTTTGCTCAGTATTGTCGAAAGACGCCAAACCATGGCGATTCTGAATAATGTTCTGATCGACACCTTCGAAAACCGGTTGCAGGTTCAAGGAACAGATCTCGAGATCCAGGTGAAAACCCATTCTCCTGTGGAACAGGTCAGCGAACCCAGTGCCATCCTGGTTTCTGCTCGAAAACTTCATGATATCGTGCGTAGTCTTCCTGAAAACAGCCTTCTCACGCTGGATCAAAGTGCGGGTAAAATGGTGATACGGTCAGGTAAAAGCCGGTTCAACCTGCTGACTCTGGAAGGGGTTGATTTTCCCGGCATGGCTCGTGCACCGGATGAAGGAAAAAGCGTCACCTTGACCCAAAAACTCCTCAGAAGCCTCCTGGAGCGAGTACAATACGCAGTAGCTCAACAGGATGTCCGGTTTTATTTGAACGGGACTTATCTGGCCATTGAAGGCAATCAGGTGACCGCCGTGGCTACCGATGGTCATCGGATGGCTTACACGACCCATCAGATGGATCAGAATTTCGATAAAGTTGAAGCCATCCTACCGCGGAGGTCTGTCAGTGAGTTGATCAAATTGTTGCAACCCAACGATGATCCGGTAGAGTTGATATTTCACTCAACGCAGGTGGAGTTCAGGTTTTCTCAAACCGAATTTCTTACCAAGGTCATTGAAGGAAAGTATCCTGATTATCAAAGGGTAATACCGACTACGCATCATCGGCATTTCACCATTTCACGACTTTCCTTGTTGCAGGGACTCCAGCGTGCCTCCATTTTGTCCAACGATAAGGTACGGGGGGTACGGTTTTTGCTGACACAAGGAAATCTGGCGATCATTTGTTCCAACAGTGAACAGGAGGAGGCCCATGAGGAACTTGAAGTGGAATACACTCAGGATCCTTTGGATATAGGTTTTAATATCAATTACTTATTGGAAGTTCTCCAACATTTGAGCGTGGATCAGGTGACCTGCTCTTTTGGAGAAACGGGAAGCAGCATGTTGATTACGCTTCCTTCTGCCGAACTCCAGTTTAAATACGTTGTCATGCCCATGCGAATTTGAGTCCCTTTCAATTTTTTGACCTTCGACAGCAGGAAAATATACGTGGAACAGAAAACTCAGGAAAAAAATCAATACACTTCTGAAAATATCAAAGTGCTCAAGGGATTGGAGGCCGTTCGCAAACGTCCTGGAATGTACATCGGGGATACGGCCGACGGATCCGGCCTTCATCATATGGTCTTTGAAGTCGTGGATAATGCCATCGATGAAGCGTTGGCGGGCCATTGTGACGAAATCCAGGTGATTATTCACATGGACAATTCCATTACGGTCACAGATAACGGTCGAGGTATTCCCACAGATATCCATCCTGAGGAAGGGCGTTCCGCAGCGGAGGTCATCATGACGGTGCTGCATGCTGGAGGAAAGTTCGACAGCAACAGTTACAAAATCTCCGGCGGCTTACATGGCGTTGGGGTGTCGGTGGTCAATGCGTTGTCGACTTGGTTGAAAATGACCATTTATCGAGATGGAAAACGTCATTTCATGGAATTTCGGGAAGGTGATCCAGTGGCCCCTCTGGCGGTGGTCGGTGACTCTCAGAAGAATGGAACGGAGATTCACTTTCTTCCCAGTCCTGAAACCTTTGGAGTCATCGAGTTCCATTACGACATACTGGCGCGCCGCTTGCGGGAACTTTCCTTTCTCAATAACGGCGTTTCCATCCTTCTGAAGGATCTGCGTCATGGCCACGAAGAAAACTTCTCTTTCAGTGGCGGAGTACGGGGTTTTGTCGAGTATCTGAACCGTACCCGAACCGTGCTTCATCCTACCGTTTTTCATTCGGTCGGTGAAAAAGAGGGCATCGCTGTGGAAGTGGCTATGCAGTGGAATGAATCCTATCAGGAAAATGTGCTCTGTTTTACCAACAACATTCCACAGAGAGATGGGGGGACGCATCTGACCGCTCTGCGGGCGGCCATGACCCGTACCCTCAATCAGTTCATCGAGGAGAATGAACTGGCACGCAAGGCCAAGGTAGAAACCACGGGTGACGATATGCGCGAGGGTTTGACCTGTGTTTTGTCTGTCAAGGTACCTGACCCCAAGTTCTCTTCTCAAACCAAGGAAAAACTCGTTTCTTCGGAAGTGCGCCCTGCGGTTGAAGAAGTGGTGTCAGAGCAAATGCGTAATTTTCTTCTCGAGAAACCTGTAGAAGCGCGCATCATCGTAGGAAAGATCATCGACGCTGCGCGTGCCCGGGAAGCCGCCCGAAAAGCCCGGGAATTGACCCGGCGCAAGGGAGCACTGGACGGTCTTGGATTGCCAGGGAAACTGGCGGATTGCCAGGAAAAGGATCCGGCACAATGTGAAATTTATCTGGTCGAAGGGGACTCTGCCGGCGGGTCCGCCAAGCAAGGAAGAGACCGGCGCTTTCAGGCCATTCTTCCTCTCAAGGGAAAAATTTTGAATGTGGAACGGGCGCGCTTCGACAAGTTGGTGTCCTCTCAGGAAATCGTGACTTTGATCACGGCATTGGGGACAGGGATCGGAAAGGATGAATATTCTCCTGAAAAAGTGCGCTATCACCGCATCATCATCATGACCGATGCGGATGTGGATGGATCCCATATCCGTACTTTGTTGCTGACTTTTTTCTATCGCCAGATGCGCGAGTTGGTGGAACGCGGACATATTTACATTGCCCAACCGCCGCTGTACAAGGTCAAACAGGGAAAAACGGAACAATATTTGAAAGATGATCATGAATTGAATCACTACCTGCTTGGATTAGCCCTACAAGGCTCAGAGATCTGCTCTGGCGATTGTGTGGTCAGTGCTGAGGCGTTGGGCAGCATCGCACGTGAATACCTTCTGGCAGAGGCTGTAATCCGTCGTATTGCGCGGATCCTTCCCAAGGAGGTTCTGGAAGCACTTCTCGAAATTCCTGATGTGACGGTAGCCACGGAACAAGAAGCGGAAAGTGCGGCCCACCGCTTGAATGCGATCCTTTTGTTGCGCCAGGAAGGAGAAAATCATGGAACTATTACGCTCCACCAAGAAATGGACGACTTGACGGGTCATTTTCGTCTTCGTATCCTCAAGACGGATCACGGAGTCGTGCATGCGTCATTTCTGGATTCCGAATTTCTGACTTCCGGGGATTACGAAAGAATCAAGGCCGTGGCTCATCTGTTTCAAGGGTTGGTCAAAGAGGGCGCGGTGGTTCGGCGCGGGGAAAAAGGAATGGCCATCAAAAGTTTTCCTGAAGCCCTCCGCTGGCTGTTGGAAGAAGCCCGGAAAGGAGTCGCTTTGCAACGCTACAAAGGGCTGGGCGAGATGAACCCGGACCAGTTATGGGAAACCACGATGAATCCGGAATCCCGACGCTTGCTTCGGGTTCAGATCGAGGATGCCATCCGGGCCGACGAAATCTTTACCACGCTCATGGGCGATGAGGTGGAACCGCGCCGACAATTCATCGAAAATAATGCGCTGGGAGTCACCAATATCGATATTTGAGGGGTCAACCCAAGGATTTCAGCCAGCTTCTTGCCCGGTCCAGGAAATACCTTGGACTGGGTGAGGGTTCGGGAAGGCTCAGCGTGGTGACGGGCGACCCTCGACGCAGGAAATGACGGTCAAAAGTGGATTGGGTCAGCCCCCATTTTTTGAGGAATTGCCTGCGTCCGTCATTTTTTTTGACTTTTCCCGTTGAGCGGGACATGAAGTGGTAAACCCGCGCGGTTCCGACTCCAAGGAATATGCGGCAACCGGCTTGCCACATTTTCATGGAGAAATCATTATCGCTACTCATGCCCGGCGAGAATTCCAAACTGTATCCCCCCACCTTGTTCCACCAGTTTCTATGTACGACCGTTGGGGGCCACGTTGCCCCGTACCAATCAGGAATCACGAGTTGGGGAAGATCTCGAACAAGATCTTGAGCGCGAAAAGATTCGGGATCCCGACCATAATCTGCCACGATGGCGCAGGCGTTGCCGGAAGCCACCGGTTCGATCATGGTCCCGGAAAGCATGAAAGCCTCGGTATCGAGCGACTGGATGCGGCGTTGAAGTTCCACATCCCATTGCGGCAGACAAACCATATCATCGTTCAGATAGACCAGATAGGGATAGTTTGCCAATTCCGCAATCTGGTTGATGGCTTGGCAGATTCCGACGTTTTCCGTGGAATGGGTATGAGCAATGCCCTGTTCTCGAACCCATTCCAGCGTTCCATCTTTGCCCTCGTTGATGTGCAGAATCACTTCATAGGGAAACTGGGTGTATTTTTCCAAATACGCCAGGCACTGTTTCAATAGCGCCAGATTGTTCCAGGTGGGGATGAGAACCGACCACATGAAAACTATGCCGGGGTTTTACGCGGTGAGGATTTTCGTGTGCGCGCGCTGCGGGGATTTGCAGGCCCCTGAGATGCGGAAGGAGAACGGGGCTTTTTGTTGCCGGGTGGGGCTTTGCTCCGCCGGTTGGGTTCTTTCGGGGTAAAAGACAGCAGATTCCCATTGACCGGTGGTTTTTCCGGCGCGTCCGGGGCATTGGCCAATTTGGCGGCAATCAGATCCAGGGCGTCGTCCAGGGTCAATTGATCGATCGCCATGTCTGCTGGAACGGTCACGTTCAGTTTTCCATGTTTGACGTAGGGGCCATATTTTCCAGTGAAGAGTTCGATCGGTTGATGATCCTTGGGATGTTCCCCCAGAGCGCGAAGTAATCCTCCTGAGGCGGCGGCCCGAGTTGGGGATTTCGGTTCGGCCAGTAAGGCGGTGGCGCGCTCCAGGGTAATGTCGAACAGGGAGTCGGTTTTTGGAATGGAACGGAAATTGGTCTCATTCTGGATATACGGACCGAAACGACCAATATTGACGATCACAGGCTTCTCGGTGACGGGATGCATGCCCAGCGTACGAGGCAACTGAATGAGTTTGAGTGCAATGTCTGGAGTGACCTGGGCCGGCAGTAACCCTTTGGGAAGTGAAACCCGCTTGGGTTTTTTTCCTGCTTCTCCAGATTCGCCCAATTGTACGTAAGGCCCATATGGGCCACTCATCAGCACGATGGGAAGTTGAGACTCCGGATCCATTCCCACGGGGGTCGGTGCCTCGACGGTGGGCGTTCCTTCCCGATTCCGGGTGAAATCGCAGTCGGGATAGCCGCTACAGCCGACGAATTTTCCCCGTTTTCCCAGACGTACGGTGAGCGGTTTGCCACATTTCGGACAAACTTCTTCCAGAAGTTCTTGCGTGATTTCCGCCCGGGATACGGAAGATTTTTCTTCCAGTTGAGCGGAAAAATCCTTCCAGAATTGATCCAGTACAGGGATCCACTCCAACCGTCCTTCGGAGATTTGATCCAGTTGATCTTCGAGCCGAGCCGTGAAATCGTAGTCCACATAGCGCGAAAAATGTTCGGTCAGGAAGCGATTGACGACTTCTCCCACATCTGTGGGCATGAAGCGCTTTTTATCGAGGGTGACGTACTCGCGCTGTATCAAGGTGCTGATGATGCTGGCGTAGGTCGAGGGGCGCCCAATGCCGAATTCCTCCAACGCTTTGACCAAACTGGCTTCTGTGTACCGTGGGGGGGGTTGAGTGTGGTGCTGCTCTCCCCACAACCGCTCCACGGGCAGCATCTCTCCTTCCACGAGAGGAGGGAGGCGACGATCGCTTTCGTCACCCTCGGTGTGTGCGGTGGGGGCTTCATCCACATCTTCACGGTAGACCACGATGAATCCGGCAAAGGTCATGGTTTGCCCCGTGGCCCGGAACAAGGCCTGGGGACCGACGGAAATATCCACACTGACCGTGTCAAACTGGGCAGAGGTCATTTGACTGGCCACGGTGCGCTTCCAGATCATTTCATAAAGGCGGAATTGATCAGGGGCAAGATGTTCCCTCATGCTTTCCGGAGTCCGCGCAATGGAGGTCGGTCGGATGGCCTCATGGGCCTCTTGGGCATTTTTGGTTTTGTTGGCGTAGAACACCGGTTTCACCGGCAAAAATTCTGCCGAAAAATTTGCCTGGATATGGTCTCGAATGTCTGTGAGTGCTTCCTGAGACAGTTGCACCGAATCGGTTCTCATGTAAGAGATCAAACCGACGGCGCCGCTTCCGATATCAATCCCTTCATACAACTGCTGCGCCATTTTCATGGTGCGGTCGGTGGTGAAGCCCAACTTGCGCACCGATTCCTGTTGCAGGGTCGAGGTGGTGAAAGGGGCGGCCGGGTGACGTTGCCGTTGCTTCCGCTCCACGGTGCGGACCTGAGCCGGCTGATCTTTCAGCGAATCCAGCCAGGCACGTTGCTGATCTTCCGAGGTGATGCTGAGCGTCTGCAACTTTTCTCCCGCCCATTGTACCAAACGGGCCTGAAATGGCTGCGCTTCTTTCAGGCTCTCCAGATGAAGGGTCCAGTATTCTTCCTGACGAAAGGCGGTGATTTGTTGTTCGCGTTCCACGATCAGGCGCAGGGCCGGACTTTGTACGCGTCCCGCTGACAATCCACGGCGAATTTTCTTCCATAACAAGGGAGAAAGGTTGAAGCCCACCAGGTAGTCCAGCGCACGGCGGGCCTGCTGTGCGTTGACCAGGGGCAGTGACAGGGCGCGCGGATGAGCTACCGCATCCCTGATGGCATTTTGAGTGATTTCATAAAAGACGACCCGTTCAAAAGGCTTTCCTTCCAACAAGGGCCGAAGAATTTCCACCAAATGCCAGGCTATGGCTTCTCCTTCGCGATCCGGGTCAGTGGCCAGAAAAACATGATCCGCCGACTTGACTGCCCGCATAATGGCGTCCACATGTTTTTTGTTTCGCTCAACCAACTGATATTTCATGGAAAAGTTGGTATTTGGGTCCACCGCACCAGATTTTGGGATGAGGTCGCGCACATGGCCGTAGGAGGCGAGAATTTCAAAATCCGGACCCAGATATTTTTTCAGGGTCTTGGCTTTGGAGGGGGATTCAACGATCAGTAGTTTTTTTGACACGGTCAATCACTCAATGGACCAGGGATTCCTGGAAATAAATCAATTCTTCGATCAGCAGCGCATCCCAGGGACGACCCTGGCGCCACAGGACCATCAATGCC
>JAJZDE010000056.1 GCA_021828745.1 Pseudomonadota bacterium | reverse complement strand
CATAAAGCGGATCGCCAAACCAAGGCGTTGGGTAACATTTCGACCCGGGAACGAACAAAGGGGCTCTTCTGGGGATCCACCGATACCGCAAGACGCAGAGAAGGCAGGTCAGTTCTGCCCGCATCTCTCAGATGCTTCGCTCTCAGGTATGCAATCCGTAACCAAGCGATGATGGCAGTCTTGTTACCACCATCGACCTCCATCTGTGCCAGCAATGCATCCTCAAAGCGGCGAGCGTCAGAGTCTTCCAACCTGACGGTAGGCTCATTCAGGAGCAATCTGGCCAGTGTCAGGTCTTGACCACTCAGCCACCGGTCAAAATCCGGCTCAAAGCAAATCAGGTCGGCTGGGAGGGTCATGGAAAGCATTCGCATTGGGCATTGCCAATGTCAGCAATATGGCACACATTGCGTACGGGTGCTACTGCACTATTTCGGTCAGGTCAGAAGCAGTATTTTATCTGGCACAATGTCAGACGGGTTATCGGCCTCTGCTGACTTTCGATTCTGTTTAGGATACCGACCACTCAGGGGGTCGAAGCAGTCCCCAGACATATCTAAAAAGCTGAGGCGATTTACATTGCACCGGCATTCAATCGATGGAAGGTACTCTCAACTTGATGCCACCATGCCGGTGGAGATTCATCCTTGACAACCAACTCCCCATTCTCAAAGAAAGCAATGTCCCAGTAGGTATCCAAGCCGTTCTCACTGCGATCCTCGCTGTTGTCGAAGAAGATCGCCAGCGTGGCGGCGTGAGCGCCGTGCGCGAAATTTAGCAGCACCCGCCCGTAACGATCCTCGATCTTGTCCTCGCGGACATTGTGGCCACCCTTGGCGTGCCGGATGGCCACGCGCGCCTTGGACTTCTCAATCGATTCGAGGCCAACGGCAATGAGCAGCACCAAGTAGCCGCGACGACGTGCTTCATTCATGAACCCAATCTTGTCCTGCTTGGGGTCGGAGAGTACGGTTTCGAAGCTGAAGTTGATCTCTTGGTCGAGGTATTGCTGGCGCAAGCGGGCAACTTCCTTCGCGGCAAATTCCTCGAATTCATCCTTGGTAAGACTATGCTCACCCATACCGATGGTGATGGTCTGCTCGACTTCATCCGGGTTAATATGGGATACCAGATAGGCGTCGAGGGCGTTGGCAAGCGTTTCGTTGTAGATCGTGGTTTTGCCGGCACCGTTATGGCCGGCGATCAATACCAGTAGGCGCCGATCCTCTTCGGGAATCCCATGCAAGCGCACCCGCAATCGTTCCAGAAAGACTGCGCGCGGACTCAGATCACTCATTCCGAGCCTTGCGCCCCGCACCGAGACCAGCTAACGCGCCAGCCAGCGCGGTTACGGCTTGGGTCGCGCGCTCACCCTCCTTGCGCCGCCTGTCAGGTGTGCTGGCGGCGAGTGCAAGGTAGGCGTCCTGCAGGGCATTGAGATCAGTTTGGGTGGCTTTGAGAAGGTCGAACACGGTGTTGCCGACAGGAAGGAGCGCATGGAGCCAGCGCCCCTTGAGCGGCGGAAAGTTCTGCCATGATTGCGTCGCACGGTAGAGTTGCCCGATGCGGTCGCGATTCTCGTAGGAGCGCACCTGCTCCATGTCGACGAGTTTCATCCATTGGTAGGCAGTCTGCCGTGTGATGCCGAAAACCTCTGCGGTCTCGCTAATGTTCAGACCGAAGACGGAACGCACCCTGTCCAGCACGGACCCTGGGGAGAGCGTGGTGGGTGGCAGCGCGGCTTCGAAATTGGATCCTATCGCAGTAGGTGCTTCCAGGGAGTCGATGCAATTTATTATGAAAACAAGGCACGCGCCGGTCGTCGCGGTATGGCCTTCCCATAATTTCTGAGTGGCGTCGTGTCTCAGCAGATCCCACACCCACGGAACGCCTTGGTAAGGCGCAGACTGTTCTTCGACGATGATGCTTCCGGTACCTTCGCCGTAGAGATGGCGCATGGCACCCTGACAGATCACGGAATTGCAGTTGGCCGACACTTGCGAATTGCGCATTCTCTTCTCCTTACAACTGCTTGCCTGACCACTCGGCTTCGGCTTCAGGCGTAATAATACGGCTAAAAGCCTTGCAGATATCGTCACGAAGATGCTGAAATTCATCGGCAATTTTTCCCGCCTGTAACCGGTGGGAATCTATACGCCAGCGGTCGATATCCAGAACTGCCGATGGCCCTCCAGTGTATTTCTCCAACAAGGCCGGAGGCAGCACGACCAACCCATCGAGATCCGGCGGCAGAGGGGGCGGCGCAACGCCCCGTCCATACTGGACGCGCATCGCCCCATCGTCCCTGTGGTATTCGTGGCTCGTGAAGGCAGTTTGGGCGATTTCACCGAAGAGGTCGGTCGAGTGGCCGAATCCTTCCTTGAAGTAGTCCTCGGGCACCTTGCCGGCGGTAGGGATGATGAAGTCCACGTAGCGCAGGCCCATCCGCTGCACCTTGACACCCCCAGTGGCGCACAGGCAATCCAGCATGGATCGCCACTCCGCGAGGAAGTGTGGCGAATCCTTGTAGAAGGAAGTGGTATAGGTCATCACTCCGTCCTGAAGGCGCAAAGCGCTACGATTGTCGTCGCTGCGCAGATCGCGACCGACCTCGCCCTCGTTCGCTTTGGGCTCCCCTACCGAGACAGGTGCGTTGCCGAAAACAAGCGTCATATGGCGCACGGCCTTCATGGCAGGGAAGCGCTCGCCCAGCGCAGCCTTGAGGCGTGCAGCAACGCCCTTGTACTCGGTATCGACTTCGGGATCAAAACGGACTTGCGCCAGGACAAGGGCCAACGGCGCATTGGGCCACTTGCCCAGCGCCTGATTGTGATTGCTCACGGTCATATCTCCTGTTGTATGGGTGGGATGTTACTTCTATTTTCGTCAATCATACACATTACTTGACATTTTGTAAGCGCAATCGTATTATTAGACACCATATCATACAGTTCATGTGAATGACACTGCATGCGAGCGACAACCCTTCATCCCATTTAGGAGAAAGAAATGAGCAATTCCAACAACTGTCAGGCTCCCGGTCAGAATAAGACCGTCACCATCATAGTCAATGGCCGCCCGCGTGAGGTAACTGGCAAGACCGTTTCCTACGAGGAGATCGTCAAGTTGGCGTTCCCAGACGATCCGTCCAACCAGGACATCGACTTCACGGTCGCCTATGCCAACCCCCACGGAAAGGACGGCGAACTGGTCGCCGGTCAGGACGTTCATGTAAAAGAAGGGATGGTATTCAATGTCACCAAGACCAACCGTTCTTGATCCCGATATCCAGTCCCTTCAGGACAAGGGGCTGAGCGTCGAGGTGGTGCAGGGGCACCTGCTGGTTCATCAAGTGCCCTACGTCAATGCCAACAGGCAAGTTCAGCGCGGCATCGTGGTTACCGAGTTGGCCGGGAATATCGGCACTCTAGGCAAACCGGGTAACCATCAGATCTGGTTCGTCGGCGAGGTTCCCTGTCACGCCAACGGCACGCCGATCAAGACACTAAATCGCACCGAAGGGCCGAAGGAACTCTGGTCGGGATTTACTGCACAACACCGCTTCTCGAACAAGCCTTACGGCGAAACAAACTTTCCGCTAACGCACTCGGCCAAGATCCGCCACTATCTTGCGCTGATCGCCCCGGAGGCCAAGGTCGTCGAGCCAGAGGCGACGCCCTACGTGTTCGAACCGGTAGTTTCATTCGACCCGGAACAGATCTTCAACTACTGGGACACCGCATCAACCCGTGCCGGCATCCTGGCTGTAACGGCGAAACTCACGCATTACCGCGTGGCTATCGTCGGCCTAGGGGGCACCGGCAGCTATGTCCTCGACCTGATGACCAAAACGCCCGTGCGTAAAATCCACCTCTTCGACGGCGACAAGTTCGAGCAGCACAGCGCCTTTCGCGCCCCCGGCGCTGCGTCGATTGAGGACATCAAGAGCAGAATGTCCAAGGTCGAATACTTCGCTGCCATCTACGCCAGGATGCGCAAGGGAATCCATCCGCATCCGTTCTACCTCGACGACGAGAACCTGTCCGAACTGGACAAATTCGACTTCGTGTTCCTGTGCGTCGACAAGGGCGGCGTGCGCAGGATATTGGGCGAATTCCTCATCGCACGCGGCATCCCGTTTGTCGACACCGGGATGGAACTGACCGTGTTGCCCGAGGCAAACGCCATTCTTGGCACCTGCCGAGCAACCCTGTGCACTGCAGGGAAGTCGGACCATTTCGGCCGGTGTGCGCCACAAGGCGATGCGCCAGGGGATGACCTTTACCGCAGTAACATCCAAGTTGCGGACATGAACATGCTCAATGCCGTCCTCGCCGTCCAGTTGTGGAAGAAGCACTGCACTTTCTACCTCGACCACTGGCAACCGCACCACCACACCTATTCGATTGACTCCGCCTCCCTGACGCGCAGCGAAACACGGAACCTCCAGCCCCATGAAGATCAAGCAGATCCGACCTGAATTCGTCGAATACATCCCGGAGCGCATTGAGGAAGGCGTACTCTACATCAGCGAGCGATACCGTACGGCGGTGCATAAGTGCTGCTGTGGTTGCGGGCAGGAAGTGGTAACGCCACTGTCGCCAGCGGAATGGTCGGTCAAGCACAATGGCGGTCGGATATCGCTTTGGCCTTCGATCGGCAACTGGAGCTATCCTTGTCACTCGCACTATGTGATCCGGGACAGCCGTATACTGGAGGCAAAGGCAATGACGGAGCGACAGATTCATCGGGTGAAAGCGAATGATCGCGCCGACAAGGCCGCTCAAATCCGCCATACGAATCATGCTAAGGAGGTGGCCGCGCTAGTCTCAAAACCGAACGCCCAAATTACACCTACTCACAAATGGCAACCAAGTATGAACTGGCTGCAGCACCTGATTCGCTGGTGGAAGTCACTTTAGTTGAATCGCCACGACTTTTGTAGATATGTCTGAGGACTGTTTCGATCCCCAGAGCGGTCGGTATCCTAAACGGAATTGGACATCAGCAGAGGCCGAGTTGCGGCAAGTCGGCCTAAATTTCTGCTTGTGGCCGAACTCACTGATTTACGAAGAAACCCGGCTTGGCAAAGACATCAATCCAATCGCTTTTAGCAGACCGTCCAAATATCCAGCAATCGAATCCCGGAATTGGCGGTATTCAAAACTTGAGTAGTGATCAAACGGGCTCTCCCCTCGGTTGGCATGCCCCATGAAAGCATCCACGACTTGGGTGGGACAACCGGATGCCAGTAACTCGGTCCTCAGGTACGCTCGATGAAAGTTTCCTGGCAAAGCAGTGCCCCAATGGGCTAATTGTTGCTCGATCCAGTTTCGAGTCAATGACTGGGGTTCATCATGATCATTCAGATAAAACAACCGCAGTGGGCCTACCTCTTGTCGTAGAGTCTGTTGCTGGTAACCAAAGGCGTTGACCAGATATTCCCGATGGCGACGGTAGTGGGTGAGCTGCTTTTTCAGTAATTCTGATCGAAAAACGGGGCGTGCCCGGTCATTGTAGACCGTTTCCTTGTCAGCCAAACAGTAAAGGTGACTTGTTTGAGTTTCTTCTTGGTCCATCAGTTCGGATGGATCATTTATGGCTCGAATGGCAGTACTAAAGGCCTGAACCAGCCAAGTATAGATGGTGTAAGTATTATGGTGCTGACGTACCTGACTCCATTGCAGCAGGGTCACTCTGGTTTTCAGTTTTTTTTGAAGGGCTGATACAAGATGCTTCACTATGTCTTTTCGCACCACGAATCGTGCCCCGATATACTCCTCTATTTTCACAGGGTTTGAGTGGGGTGTAAGGGTTTCCATCTCATATAGACCGTGAATCGCGCCGCAGTAGGTATTCACTAACTTTTGTACGGGATAGGCCGTGTAGAACATGCGCGGTTCATTTCTTTCCCCTATGTTGCCGCATACGCACCAGGCAAGCGTCAGATCTCCTGTCTGAGCATAAACCTGATTTTCCAGCACCCGACTGATGCGCCCCAAAGTAAATCGGCCGGGGTCGCCCAATGTCTTGATGACGGCCTGTACATTCGCCTGCGCCGTCTTGGGTTCAAAGGAAAACGCCCGTTCATGGTCTCGGCTCGTCCTATTTCTGAATATCAAAATTTTCCGCCCCAGACCTATCAAATCCGGGACCGTAAATGACTTTGCCATCCTGCGGTTAGTTTTGACATATTCTTCCTCCAGATCGGTGCGATAGTCTGGACTCACGCCCGGAATTCGCCATGCAAGAGACTCACCCCCCCCTTCAAGCAGGGCGAATTCCGCAATGGGCAAGGTATTGGATTTTCTCCAACGCAAGTTCCTGGCAGTTTCCAGAGATACCCCAAAGTTCAGCATGACCTCAAGTAGTAAGGCTCCTTGGCAGAATTCTGCGTCTTTTATTCTGGGAGCATTCATCTGCGCATATCTTTTCCAAATGCCCTCCAAGCCCTGATATAACTTTTCCACCTCAACGCTGGTCAGTTGATCGTCATTCCAGGGAAAGCGCTGAGCAACCAACGTCTTGATCCGCTCTGAATACTTGGCGCGCCCCATGGCAGCGCCGAGTTGCTCGGTTGAATACAGCGTGAGAATAGGGGAGGCAGAGTCCATTGGAGCATCGCCGCCGCGCTCTTCATCCAGTTCGTCTTCTCCAGAGCGAAGATAGACTACGTCCACCGATCCAAATCCGTCGAATTGCGTATCGTCTGGTTCCACCCTGATTCGATACACATGAGAGTTGATATTCACGTACCCGTGACGGGTTCTTCCACCACCCCCACCGCCCGAATGGGCCCCCGCTGATTTTGTTCCACCAACATCTTTACCAGTTATCAGAATCACAGCCACCTGAGACAGGTAACTGCTCAACTTTTTCACAAAATCCAGCGCAACATCTGGATCAACATCCGGAATTTCATTTCGGGACAATTCCAGTTCTGTTACGCCCTTCCGATATTCCAGAAACGTCTCCTGACTGGGCAGGCTATCGAGCAGTGGAAGGTATTTAGACAAACTCAGTTCACGTACCACATAGGATGCTGGATAAACCTGGATAGGCTTTCCACAAAACTCGCCTTCCCCGTCATAGGACTCGAAATCTGGCAAGGAGGTATGGTGGGAGAGAGCGCCCATGTGGGCAATGCAAAGATGGGCCTGCAAGCGCTGGTAGGCGAGACACCCTGGGGTTTCCGATAACTTTCCGCCTCCCGATTCATGTCGGTTCCAGAGGCAGGCGTAGAGCCCATGTCTAGTCAAACCAAAGCGGCTGACGGGATGTCGTGAACGGTTTTGTACCGAATGGTCATAGATTCCCCCCAAGTCCGGATGACGAGTCAAAACAGCTTGGTTGTCAGAAATCCACTGTAGAATAGATATCCAGGAACTGACTTTTCTGATCCAGGTTTGGTTGATTCCAACCAAAGAGTTGAAGGTTTCACCATGAAACAGGATGCGGAGGTTTTCAGCGAGTTGGTCGAAGCCCAATAGATCGGGATGAGCGTTGATAAGCCACAGGAGTTCGCGGAAGTCATCCCCGGGAAAACCCGCGTTTTGTACCTGATCAATCAGGGCCAGGATAGGTTTGCTTCTCCGGGGAGAGAAAAATTTCATCTGGCTGTTTTCTTATTTCTCGGCAAAAACCCCATGGCCCGGTCAAAGTCCCCCTCGCGTTTCCCGGTGATCGGCGAGGATTCCTCACCCAATTCGCTCCACAGGCGAAAGTAATCCTGAGCATTTGAGCGATCAGCACGTTCAACCGCGCAGGCCAAAAAACACTCTTGACCGATCAATCGCATACGCTCCGCCGTGGAAAGCTTCCCAACCCGAACCAGAACATTGACCTGATGGTCGGGATACTGGGTAAAAATAGCCTGAGCAAGCCTGAATCTTCGAAGACCACCAATGCAGAAATATCCTTTCGTGGTGGCTCTGACCAGGAAGGGGTTTTCGTCTAAATATCGGGCCATCGAATCCGGTTTCCACAATCGGCTATCAAATGGCAGGAAGGGAGCCAGGTTTGCACGCTTCAGGGTGTCGAGCATGGACTCGTCAACACCGACCACCTCCGATAATTGGATTGGACGAAGTTCATAGCGCTGCGTACTGGCTGTAGAACCGATCTCTTCGCTAGACAAAGCCAGCCCCTGGACAAGTAACCAAAGGTCATTCTAACCGAAATATATGCAAATTGTAAAATGCCAATAATCTTTAACAAAATCGGTAGATATAGGTGTTATTTGGCATAAAATCTCCCAAAAAAAACAAAAAAACAATTGCATGATTGATTATAACAATATGAATATTATTATATTAAACCTATTTACACCATTTTTATGAAAATTATGACGGTATACCGATTTAGATTCCGAAGCTGGGTTCGACTCCCGCCGAGC
>JAJZDE010000055.1 GCA_021828745.1 Pseudomonadota bacterium | reverse complement strand
CATTGACCGCCAGGGCCACCACCGATATGGTCCCGAACAGGGCGTAATAAACCATCATGAAAACCGCAATGGCGGCAAATCCGATCCAGGTGGAATGAAAACCCCGGGCAATGTTTTCCGCCCCCAGACTGGGTCCGACGGTCCGCTCTTCCAGAAAATCCATGGGGGCCGCCAAGGCTCCGGCGCGCAGCAATAACGCCAGATCATTGGCCTCCTTGGAACTTTGCAGCCCGGTAATCTGAAAACGCGCCCCCAGTTCATCCTGTATGGTGGCCACACTGATGGCTTCGGTCTTGCTCTTTTCCAGAAGCAGGATGGCCATGCGTTTTTTGAGATTGTCGCGCGAGACCTGACGGATGATGCGCGCACCCTTGGCATCCATGCTGATGTTCACGGTGGGACGATTGTTCTGGGAATCAAAGCCGGCACCGGCATCGGTAATGACATCCCCGCTCAACACCACGGCCTTGCGCACGAATACCGGAATCCCCTGGCGATCGAGCACCAGCAGATCGCCAGCGGGCGGCACCTGGGTCACCGAAACCGGGTTGGGATGATCTTCATCCACCAGATGGATTTCCAGAGAGGCCGTTCGACCGATGATGTCCTTGGCCTTGGCCGTATCCTGCACGCCGGGGAGTTGAACGATGATGCGGTCTGCGCCCTGCTGCTGGATGATCGGTTCCTTGGCGCCCAACTCGTTGACCCGGTTACGCAAGGCCAGAATATTCTGCTTGACGGCCTGATCCTGGATAGCCGTGCGGGTTTCCGGCTTCAAAGACAACACCAGATCGTCCCCTTCGGCCTTCAGATTCATATCATGGTGCGTGTTTTCCAGAACTTGCTGGGCGGAAGACAAGGAGGTCCCATCATGAAAATGCACCACCAGACTTTCCCCGTCCCGGTTCAGTCCGTCGTAGTAAATCTGTTTGTCCTGCAACTCCGACCGAACTTCCGCCGCATCCCCTTCCAGTCGCTTGGTCAACGCAGCCTGCTGATCCACCTGGAGCAGAAAATGCACCCCGCCCGACAGATCCAGCCCCAGATACATGGGCAATGCACCAATCTCCGACAGCCAGGACGGAGAATTGGGCACCAGGTTGAGCGCCACCACATAGCGCTGAGGCTGTCCCTCGGGGTTCAGCGCACGATCGATGATGTCCCGCGCCTTCAATTGAGTATCCGTATCGGCAAAGCGCACCCGCAATCCAGTCCCATCGAGGGAAGCACGGGTCTCGACCAACTGGGCCGCCCTCAGGGCCTGTTCCACCTGATTTTGCATCCCCGGCCCCAGGGGAGGGGTGGTTCCCAGCGGGGAGATCTGGACGGCAGGCGACTGGCCGAAAAAATTGGGCAGCGTATACAGTGCGCCCAGAGCAATCACACAAAAGACCAGCAAATTCTTCCAGAGCGGAAAACGGTTCATCAATATTCCTGGTGCGGCCTCCGAGGCCGGTTTATTTGAGACTTCCCTTAGGCAGCAGATTGCTTACGGCAGAGCGCTGAACCTGTATCACGGTACCCTTGGCCACTTCGAGTCGGACAAAATTGGCATCGATTTCGACAATCTTGCCGACAATCCCGCCCACCACCACCTCATCCCCCTTACTCAGGGACTCCAGCAAGGCTTTCTGCTCTTTCTGACGCTTCAACTGGGGGCGGATGATCATGAAATAAAGCGCCAGAAACATGAACGCGATGAAAAACAGGTTGATCCCCATGTCAGGGGCGGATCCACCACCGGACAGATCGGCAAAGGCATTTTCAATCAGCATGAGTCCCTCCAAAAAAACTTCACGATTCTAACACGATAGGATCACTTCACTCCACGCTCACGATCCGCCTGAAATTGTTGAACGAATTTGGCGAGCGTGCCGGTTTCGATGGCGGTACGCAATTCGCCCATCAGGGTCTGATAGTAATGCAGGTTATGCAGCGTATTGAGACGTGCCCCCAGCATCTCTCTGGCCTGCTGGAGATGGTGCAGATAACTGCGCGAAAAGTGTTGGCAGGTATAGCAGGGGCAAGTGGGATCGAGCGGCCGTCCGTCATTCCGGTACCCGGCATTGCGAATCTTGACGTTCCCGAAGCGGGTAAACAACCACCCGTTGCGCGCGTTGCGCGTGGGCATGACGCAATCCATCATGTCGATTCCCGCAGACACCGCATTCACGATGTCCTCCGGTGTCCCCATTCCCATCAGGTAACGCGGTTTGTGGGCCGGCAACAAGGTCGGGGTATGCGCCAGGATACGCGCCCGATCTGCCGCTGGTTCCCCCACGGACAAACCGCCGATGGCGTAACCCGGAAAATCGAGCGCCACCATTTCTCGCGCCGAGATTTCGCGCAGGGGTTCGTACATTCCGCCCTGGATGATCCCGAACAGGGCATTGGGATTTCCTTCATGGCCACGCAAGGAACGATCAGCCCAGCGCAGGGATAATTCCATGGAACGACGGGCTTCCGGCTCGGTGGCCGGATAAGGCGTGCACTCGTCAAAGGCCATGACGATGTCCGAATTCAGGACGCGCTGGATCTCCATGGAGATTTCCGGGGTCAGGAACAAACGATCGCCATTGATGGGAGAACGGAAGGTGACCCCTTCTTCCGAAATCTTGCGCAATGCCCCCAGACTGAACACCTGAAACCCCCCCGAGTCGGTCAGGATCGGGGCCTGCCAGTTCATGAACCCATGCAGCCCCCCTTGCGCCCGAAACACCTCCAGGCCCGGGCGCAACCACAAGTGGAACGTATTCCCCAGGATGATCCGGGCCCCCAGGGCCATCAGTTCATCGGGAGTTACGCCCTTGACGGCACCATAGGTTCCTACCGGCATGAATACGGGCGTCTCCACCACGCCATGCGGCAAACTCAGGCGCGCCCGGCGCGCCTTGCCATCCTGGGCCAATACCTCAAACTTCATCTTTGTTTCTTTCCACCAACATGGCATCCCCGTAACTGAAAAACCGATAAGCCTGCGCAACGGCATGGGCATAAGCCTGCCGCACTGCATCCATTCCGGCAAAGGCACTGACCAGCATGAGCAAGGTGGAACGAGGCAAATGAAAATTGGTCAGAAGGCGATCCACCACCTGAAAACGGTACCCAGGGGTGATGAACAGCCGGGTTTCCTGGGCCCCTGCACATAATTCCCCCCTCGCTGCGGCGGCCTCCAGGGCCCGCAAACTGGTGGTCCCCACCGCCACGACCCGTCCACCGCGGGCCCGGGTACGGCGGACGGCCTCCACCGTTTCCGCAGGGAGGTTGAACCATTCCGCATGCATGTGATGTTCCGCCAGACGCTCCACACGCACGGGTTGAAAGGTTCCGGCGCCCACATGCAAGGTCAGGGAGGCCGTTTCAACGCCGCAGGCGCGCACCGTCTCCATCATCGCCTCATCGAAATGCAACCCCGCTGTGGGGGCCGCTACCGCGCCGGGATTCCGGGCATAGACGGTCTGATAACGCTCGGCATCCACCGTACTGGCCGGATGCTCGATGTAGGGGGGCAGCGGCAGGGACCCCACCTGTTCCAGCCAGGCATGAAAGTCCACCCCGGCCCCTGCACCGATCAACCCAACCCGGTAAAGATCCTCGGATTTATCCAGGACTTCCCATGCCCGACCATCGGAAAAATGGATCAAGCCTCCCGCACGGGGCGCGTGACTGGCACGAATCTGCACCCAGGCTTCGGAGGCTGACACAACCCGCTCCACCAGGGCCTCGATCCGTCCGCCGCTGGATTTCCGGCCAAACACCCGCGCCTTGATCACGCGCGTATCATTGAAAACCAGGAGATCACCCGCCGACAACAACTCGGGAAGTTGAACAAACCACCGATCCTGTACCCCCCGCCCGGACAAATGAAGCAGCCGACTGGCACGCCGCACCGCCGTCGGAGTTTGGGCTATCAGGTGGGGGGGCAGAATATAATCGAAGTCACTCGTGCAGAAATCCATGAAGCGCATTATAATGCACGGCTGCTGCCCGGGTGGCGAAATTGGTAGACGCATCAGACTCAAAATCTGACGCTGGCGACAGTGTGCCGGTTCGAGTCCGGCCCCGGGCACCATCAGACAGTCCAGAGACCTCCGCGCTCACATCCAGATTTGATACAACACCAGAACCGAAAGAAAGCGACAATAGGGCGAGATTTTCCTGGAAGACAGAAGGAACCCGGTGCGCAAATCAAGATTCGTGGCAGTTTTTTCACTCGTATTTGCAGGATGTTCGACTGTCTCTGTACACGACCCCCTGCCCCTGAAACAGAGCGATTCCATTTCGATCTATTATTGTGTCGAGTCGACGGCACAGATGAACATTCTGGATAAAGCGCTCACCAAGGAAAAAAACAAGAACAGGTTTGACGAAGAAAACGCGGCGGCTCTTGAAGCCGTCAACGATTACCTGAACAGGAACATGATCAAATCGCCGCGCCTGAACGTCACGAAACTGCCCTCCTGCCAGGAGTTGGCCGCAGTACCGCACAACCCGACCGCGTTATACCTGACCGTTACCCTGAGTGGCTACGGGAGTCTGAATGAAAGGTGGAAAAAACTGTTCATCGGTTCCGGAATCATAGAAGGGACTGTTCAGGGCATCGTTGTCGGAACGGCCACTCAAAATCCGTGGCTGGGCCTTGCGATGGCATCGGAAGAATTTGGACAGGAATATTTGACCTGGAACGGCATTGACTGGCTGATGGGGGAAACTTATGCCCCGGTAACTTTGGAAGGTGCCCTGGTATCGTCGACGGACCGGCAGACGATCTGGAAGGACAGTTCGTTCATCACGGACAACAGCGACGAACTGGAAAAGATGAGCAAGGACGAAAAAAAGAAGAAGGAAGTGCAATTGAAAGCCAGCCTGCATAAAGCCGAAGAGGAACTGGGGACCTCTCTCAACGCTTATCTGACGAAAGAAATCCTGAAGGATGAGCCCTTGCCGGTTTCAAAATGACCGATTTGGCGAAAACTCAGACAGCAGGCAGAAGTACTCACGCGCTCAACGAAGTCCCTGCAAAGCAGGCAGAACTCCGGCCACGCTCTTGTACCCCACCTCGATGGCCTCTACCCCGCGATGAAAATCGAAAAAGCCCACATGGCCCACCTTGGGGGTAATGAGCACGTCCGCCGGGTCTCCCGCCAACCGCCCGCGCGCAATACGTAATTGCATGATATTGATACTATTACTCAAAATTTCCCGTAACGAGGGCTTGGTCATTTCCGGACGCATCCAGGGCTGAAGAAGGTCCGTGTTCAAATCCACGGCAATGACGAACTCGGCGCCCATCGCTCTTGCCAGGGACACGGGAACGGGGTTGACCAACCCCCCATCCACCAGAAATCTCTCGTCTCGCCGTACCGGCGTAAACAGCGCAGGAAAAGCAATGGAAGCCCTCATGGCTTCGATTGCCGAACCTTCGCGCAGCCAGACCTCCATTCCCGAATGCAGACACGTTGCCACCGCCCCATAAGGCAAAGCCAATTGTTCTATGGGACGATCCACGAAGTGAACCCGAAAGTACTCGATCAGCTTTTCTCCCTTGAGCATTCCTCCCTTCATACTGACGTCCAGCAATGAAAAGATATTTCTCATATTCATCTCCATCAGCCACTGTTCAAACCGACCCAGTTCGCCAGCCGCATACACCGCGCCGACCAAGGCCCCGATGGAGGTTCCACAGACCAGATCAGGATGAATGCCGGCATCTTCCAGGGCTTTGATCACCCCCACATGCGCCCAGCCCCGGGCAGCTCCCCCACCCAGCACCAGTCCGATCCGGGGTTTTTTCGGAACCACCGGCGCAGAGACCTTGCTCGCTTCGGCATCAAATCTCTTCAGAAAATGCATTTCCCTACCCCTCAGTCAAGCGTCAAACGCAGCCCCCCTGCCGGTCTCGGCTGGCGAATCTGTCCCTCAGGCCCGCCAACGCGCACATTGCCTTTGCACCACTTCGGCCAGAGACTTTGTCTGTGCATGCTGTCGACGCAGCCAATCCACATCACTGCTGGCGGTCAACACTTCACGACGCAGGGCGGCACAGGCTTCATCCGCCTTGAGGGCGATGGCGTGGGATTCAATTTTATCCAGGGTATCCAGAATTTCTTCGGACAAGGAACGGTGTTCATGGTTCCGGGGACTGACATAAACCCCCTCATATCCAAACCGGCAGGCCTGAAAACGATTGAAGGTATAAACCAGATAATCCTTTTCCTGCGGGGAATAAGGGCGCTCGAGGGTCAGATAGCGGGCCAGTGACTGAATGAATGCCGCAATCTGGGCTGCTTTTCCTACCGTCAGGGGCGTATCCATGACCCGCACCTCGATCGTCCCATATTCGGGCTTGGGTCGAATGTCCCAGTAAAAATCCTTCATACTTTTGACGATCCCGGTCGCCATCATGGAATCAAAGTATTCCCCAAAGGAATCCCACGTTTCAACCAGGGGAGCACGTCCACTCAGGGGAAACGAAAAGACGGAATTCAGGCGGGCCGAATGAAACCCCGTATCATTCCCCTGAACGAAGGGTGAGGACGCGCTCAGGGCGATGAAATGCGGGATGAACCCCGAAAGCAGATGAAGAAGGATCAATGCCTCATCCGCATTGTCGCATCCCACATGGACATGCTGTCCAAAAATCGTGAACTGCTTGGCCAGATACCCGTAGAGAGAGGATAACTGGTCAAAGCGGGGCGTGTCATAAATACGACGTTCGCTCCAGTGCTGGAACGCATGGGTTCCCCCGCCGCACACCCCGATGTCCAGACGGTCGGCACACTCTACAATGCCCTGGCGAATCTCGTCGAGTTGCCCGAAGACATCGGCATGGGAGGTGCAGATCCCGGTAGCCATTTCCACCATCCCCTGGGTGATTTCCGGCTTGACGTCCCAATCCTTGCCCTTTTTTTTCAGAAGACGCAACAGATCGGTGGTGGAATCCACAAGGTCATAATCGTAAGTATTGACCAGTTGCAATTCCAGTTCCACCCCCAATGTCAGGGGACGGGAAGAAGAAAAAGGAGGAAGTGTCATGACGATTTTTCCTGGAATTCCTGCGAGCGAATCAATCCCCACTGAACAGCCATGGGACCCAGGACTTCAAGCACGTTCATCATGCTGAAAACGATCGGAAGAATCCTGACCCCCACCTGAGGATACAGGGTCCGCATATCCATCAGTTCCACCAGCGGGATTTCAGCCATGGGAATGAGAACGATACCCAGCACCAGCGATTGACGCAAATTCAATCCGCTGATCGGTCCCAGCAACAACACCCCCAGCCCTTTTGCGGCGAACCTGACCAACACGACGATCATGGCGGCTCCTGCGCCAACCATAAACTCACTCCGGGTCAGCAGGGATCCCGTCATCATGAACAGGATGATCGTCAAAATGCTCCCCGCCGTTCCAAAGTGGCGTGGCCAGAGATGGGGCCGTGGATCGAAGTGCTTGGCCAGCACCCCCCCCAGTAACGGAGCCAGAAAAACGGGCAACTCGAGCGCGACGAGAAAAGCCTGCAACAGGAGGAGAAGACCGAACAGCACCGGCGCACTCTGCTCGTCCGATAGTTCGAACATCCGACGCAACAACTTGAAAGACAAGGCCAGGACCAGCCCCATCCCCAGGGAACCCGCAAGAAGGTAAAACGAATGGAAGAGGGCCATGAACCATTGCCCATGAAATGTGCCCTGGAACCAACCCATGATCAGGTAAAAACACACCACCGAATAAACCGTATTCAGACCGCACAACACCAGCAATCGCTGGGTGACTTGCCCCTGAGCGCGCATCTCGGTCACCATCCGCAGCACGATGACCGGTGAAGTTCCCATGGCAATGACCGCGATGGACAAAGCATTTTTCGCCTCGAACCCCATCACCATGAGGACCCCGAACACCGCAACGAAGGTCGCCCCCGACTCCAGGAGACTGGACGCAATGACCCAGGGATTGTATTTCAGCCAACGCAAACTCACCCGAACACCCAACTCGAAAAGCAGCAGGGTCAGGGTCAACTCCACCAGAAATCTGAAATCGGGCAGATCCTCTCCATCCACCCAGCCCAACCCCAAGGGACCCAGCAGAATTCCTGCCAGCGCATACCCCGTGATTCGAGGCATTTTGACCAGACGACAGATTCCCTCTCCAGCCAGGGAAGCCAGAAGGAAGGAAAGCGCGATACGCATAAAAAACAGCCATTGGGTGTGTCCCATCATGGATATTGACTCCTGACGATCTCTCCGGGGACAGGGCCATCCGTAACAATCTGTATTTCCGGGAGAGGGTGAGCGATGAGCGCAAACGGCACTGATGACATAAGGCGGCAGCCGGTTTTCCTGGTTTGAAAACCGGGAAGAAAAATTGATCCCGCCGTACAGTATAATGCCCTGAGCATGAAAGTCCAAACCTGCCCCCTGGCCCTTCCTCCACAAAGGTTCTCATGATTCGGCACGCGACAAGTTCCGCCCTTCCACCCAATCCGT
>JAJZDE010000054.1 GCA_021828745.1 Pseudomonadota bacterium | reverse complement strand
ACGTCAGATCGATGACCCGGTCAGATTTGAAAGGACCCCGGTCATTGACCCGTACCACCACCGATTTGTGGTTGACCAGGTTCGTGACCCGGACGTAGCAGGGGAGCGGCAGAGTGGTACTCGCCCCGGTCATGCCGTACATGTCATAGAGTTCCCCGGTGGAGGTTTTCTGGTTGTGGAACTTGCGCCCGTACCAGGAAGCCAGCCCCTGAACCTTATAGGGCTTGTTGGAGAGGTCGGGGACGTAGACTTTGCCGAGGGCCGTATACGGGCGGTTGGCAAACTTGTTCAGGGGTTCCTTTCTGGGCACGGCATCAGGAATGCTGGCCAGATTGGCGGGCGGATGAAGACCTGGACCGTCGGTCCGATAATGCCCTTCTTCCGGAGGGGTGTGCGATACGGTTGAGGGGGGCGGGGTGGTACTACACCCGGCCAGGATGAGCAGGCCCAGACTCAGGGACAGCAGGGCTGCGCTGCGTCTCTTTCGGCAGGTCATTGTTTGACCAATTTGCGGTGGTGATGCACGCTCATCAAAAAACCCACACTACTGAACAAGGTAACCAAGGACGTACCTCCATAACTGAGAAAGGGCAGAGGGACCCCCACCACGGGTAAAATGCCGCTGACCATGCCCATGTTGACAAAGGTGTAGGTGAACAGGGTCATGGACAGCGCCCCCGCCATCAGTCGGGAAAAGGGCGTGGATCCCTCATTGGCGATGTAAAAGCCACGGGTGATCAACACCAGCATGGCCCCCAGAAAGACCAATTCTCCCACCAAACCGAATTCTTCGCCAAACACGGCAAAAATGAAATCCGTGGTGTGCTCCGGCAGGAAATCCAGATGGGACTGGGTACCCTGTAACCAGCCTTTCCCCAGTACGCCGCCGGAACCGATGGCGATCATGGCCTGCAGGGTATGATAGCCCGCCCCCAGGGGATCCTGGGTGGGGTCGAGAAAGATGAGGATGCGTTTCTTCTGGTAACCATGCAGGAGGGGCCAGAGCAGGGGGAGGGCCGCCAGGGCCAGCGCGCCCAGGAGCCCCATCACTTTCCACGGCAAACCGGCAAAATAGAGGATGTAGAATCCGGAACTGGCGATGAGGAGCGCGGTGCCCAGATCGGGTTGGCGCAGGACCAGGCCCACCGGCACCAGGACCATCAGGGCTGCCACCACAAAATCACGCCAGTTCCGGGTGCGTGCACGCCACTCGAAAAAAGCGGCCAGGGCCATGGGCAGGGCCAGTTTCATCAATTCCGAGGGCTGCACATGCAGGGGGCCGAGGTGCAGCCAGCGCCGGGCGCCATGACTGACTTCTCCAAACAGGGCAACCGCGATCAGGGCCAACAGGGCCAGTCCGTACAGGGGGAAGGCCAGACGTTCCAGAATATGGGGATTGGTTCGGGCCACCAGTCCCATCACCAGGAAGGCCAGTCCCAGGTTGCGTACCTGACTCAGCACTTTGCCCACTTCCCCCCCCGAGGCGCTGTAGAGCACGATCAGGCTGAACAGGACGAGGAACAGGGTGGTATGGAGCAAGGTCCGGTCCATGGGCGCGATCCAGCGGAGATAGGCGCGCTTAATCATGGGGAGCGGCAGCGGGAAGTGCAGGGGGCGGCGGGGACCGTTTGCCCAGCAGGTAATAGTCGAAAACCTGGCGGGCGATGGGCGCGGCCGTCGAGCCGCCATGGCCGCCATTTTCCACCAGGACGGCCACGGCCAGACGAGGGTGCTCCGCCGGCGCATAGGCGATGAACAGGGCGTGGTCGCGATTATGTTCGGTCAGGGCGCTGGCTTTGTATTTTTCTCCCTGACGGATGCCGACGACCTGAGCCGTACCGGTTTTACCGGCCATCGAGTAGGGGGCCCCCATGCCGGCCTGGGCGGCAGTTCCCCCGGGTTTCATGACCCCGATCATGGCGTTGCGCACGGTTTCCAGGTCCTCCGGGCGGAAACTGAGGGCTTGGCCGACCTTGGGCGCGATGGGGGTGATCCGACCGGATTCCGCGTGACGGATGGCCCGCACCAGATGGGGGGTCATGCGTTTCCCCTGGTTGGCCAGCATGGCTGTGGCCACGGCCAGTTGCAGGGGAGTCGCCAGTACATAGCCCTGACCGATCCCGCTGATGACCGTATCGCCCGCATACCAGTCCTGGTGATATTTTTTTTGTTTCCAGGCGCTCGAGGGGTAAAGTCCCGCCGCTTCCCCATCCAGGTCGATGCCGGTTTTTTGTCCGAATCCGAACAGGGTGAAGAAATCATGCATCCGGTCGATGCCCATTGCGTTGGCCAGGCTGTAGTAGTAGGTGTCGCAGGACTGAATGATGGAAAGCGCCATGTCCACATTGCCGTGTCCTCCCTCGCGCCAGTCCCGGTAGCGATGGCTGCTGCCGGGAAAGGAAAAGTAACCGGGATCATACAGGACCTCGTCGGCGCTGCGCACCTTCAGTTGCAGTGCGGCCAGAGCCATGAAGGGCTTGACGGTGGAGCCGGGGGGGTACTGTCCGCGCAGGGCGCGATCGTTGAGGGGGTGGTCGGGCGAGGTATTCAGATCGTTCCAGTGCTCCTGGTCGATCCCGTCCACGAATAAATTGGGATCAAAGCCCGGCTGGCTGACAAAGGCCAGGACTTCGCCCGTCTCCGGGTCGATGGCGACCAGCGCCCCGCGCTGGAGGCCAAAGGCCTCCTCCGCCACTTGTTGCAGCCGGGCATCGATGGTCAGGTACAGATCGTTTCCGGAAACGGGCGCCGTTTGAGCCAGACTGCGCAGCCCATGTCCTGCCGCGTCGGTTTCGACCTGTTCGGAGCCAGTCGTTCCATGGAGGAGGGATTCGTAATGCTTCTCGATCCCCGATTTGCCGATATGGTTGGTGCCCCGGTACTGGTCGCTCAGGTCTTCATCTTCCAGATGGTCCTGGTCCTCTTCGTTGATCCGGCCGATGTACCCGATCAGATGGGCGGCGTGCAGGCCCAGAGGGTAGGTTCGGGTGAGGCGGGCTTCGATGTCCACGCCGGGGAAACGGTAGCGATTCACGGAAAAGCGGGCGACTTCTTCTTCCGTGAGATGGGTGCGGATGGCAACGGGGGCCAGTCCGTGGCTTTCATCGCGCATTTTCTGGAATAATTTTCGGTCCGAGGGGCTGATGCTCACCAACTGGGTCAAGGCTTCCAGGGTGGCCGGAATGTCCGGGCAGAGACGGGGATCGATCTCCAGATCGAATTCGTAACGATTCTCTGCCAGCACCACGCCGTGGCGATCGAGGATCAGTCCGCGCTGGGGAACCAGGGGAACGATGGCAATCCGGTTGGCTTCTGCCAGGGTGTGGTAATACCGCTGGGCCACGATTTGCAGCCAGGCAAGGCGGGCGATCAGGGCCAGGAACAGAACGATGACGAACCACCAGGTGACCCCGAGACGAAAGCGGAAATTCCACCGTTCCTGGTGTGGATTGCGCAGGGGGGGCGTCATGTCAGGGGGACTGCGGGGGGGCGGCGGGACGGGGCGCGCGTTCCAGCAAGCGGGGCAGGAAGGGCCACCCCAGGGCGCCCAGCAAGGGCTGGATCACCCACCAGGACCAGTTCGGCCAGGCGTAACCCAGTACGCCGTTCACCAACCCTTCCAGCCATTGGGTCAGCAGCAGCAACATCAGTACGTGCAGCATCTGGTTGAGCCGATAAAAGGACAGAATGCGCGGTCGATAGTACTGAACCAGGACGAAGAGTGCCGAATAGGTCAGGGCGTGGATGCCGAGTACATGGCTTTGTGCCACATCGCTCAACATCCCCAGCAGGAAAGCCTTGCCGGCGCCCATCTCGGCGGGTTCAAAGATACCCCAGTAGATCAGGAGCAGCGCCGTGATATCGGGGCGTATCCACAGTCCCCAGCCTTGCCAGGGCAGAAAAAGAAAGATCAGACTCAGTCCCAGGCTGGCATGAATCCACCCGCGCGAGGGAGAAACACGCAGGGTTGCCGCAGGGAGGGGGGCCATGGAGTCCATGTCAGGGCTTCTTGTGAGTCGGTTCATGAACCGGGGAATGGCGTTGGTTGTCCAGCGTGGGCAGGTTCTGGAAAGCCGTGTTGGGCGCCATGACCAGAACGTCGGGATAGGTATCGGTGCCGGCGTTGACGCGCGCCGTGATTTCGACAAAGGCGGAAGAGGGATGGCGCGTGACGGAAGTCAGGGTGGCAACGGTCAATCCCCGGGGATACAGGCCGTCGATGCCGGAGGTGAGCAGGATATCCCCGACCCTGACATCGGTTTGTGAAGGGACATAGGGCAGGGAAAGTTCCCCCTGATGGCCGGTTCCCATGGCCAGGGTGCGCAATCCGGTGCGTTCGATTTCGACGGGGATGGTCAGGTCGCGGTTGCTGATCAGTGTGACTTCACTCTCGTCGGGGTAGACACGCGTGATCTGACCCATCAGTCCCTGATCGGTCAGGACGGGAGAGCCGGCCTGGAGACCCTGATTCTCTCCGCCTTCGAGCAGCACCTTCTGGACGAAGGGGTTGCGCGCGCTGCCGATGAGACGGTGGACCTGACCCGTAAACCGGGGGCTGTTCCCGAGTTGCATCAGGGTGTGTAACCGGGTCAGATCCCGGGTCAGGAGGGTGGCTTGCTGAACCAGAGCGGCCTGTCCCAGCAATTGATGGCGCAGGGCATCGTTCTCGGCCTGCAGGCGTTCCAGGGTGGTCAGGTGGCGGCCGAGTTCCCGTCCGGTCCAGAGGGGAACCCGTGCCAGTTCCTGAAGCGGGAGGGTCCAGATCCGCAGGATCTGGTGGACTCTTTCCAGGCGGTGATAATGATGGTCGAGAAGAATGCAGGTCAGGGCGAGCAGGCCATAAATCCCGCTCCGCAGCCAGAGAGGGGACGGGCGCGAGAACAGGTCGCTGGGGTGGGATTTCAGGGGCGACATGCCGGACCGCAGAAGATCGCCATCAATCGGAGGTGAAGACCACACCCAACTTGTCGATATCCTCCAGGGCCTGACCGCAACCGCGCACCACACAGGTCAGCGGGTCTTCCGCGATCAGGACGGGAAGCCCGGTTTCTTCGATCAGGAGACGGTCGATGTCGCGCAGCAGGGCGCCCCCCCCGGTGATGACCATGCCGCGTTCGGCGATATCCGCGCCCAGTTCGGGAGGGGTTTGCTCGAGTACCTGGTGGACGGTGCCGATGATGTTGTTCAGGGGGTCGGTCAGGGCTTCGAGGATCTCGTTACTGGAAATGGTGAAGGTGCGGGGGACGCCTTCCGACAGGTTGCGTCCCTTGACCTCGATTTCCCGAACCTCCGAACCCGGAAAGGCGGAGCCGATCTCCTTCTTGATCTGCTCGGCGGTGGTTTCGCCGATCAGCATGCCGTAGTTGCGGCGAATGTAGTTGATGATGGCTTCGTCGAACTTGTCGCCGCCCGTGCGTACCGAGGAGGCAAAGACCAGGCCGCCCAGGGACATGACGCCCACTTCCGTGGTGCCGCCGCCGATGTCCACCACCATCGAGCCGGTGGCTTCGCGCACCGGCAGGTTTGCCCCGATCGCCGCTGCCATGGGTTCCTCGATCAGGAACACTTGACGCGCCCCGGCGCCCAGAGCAGACTCGCGGATGGCGCGACGCTCCACCTGGGTGGACCCGCAGGGCACGCAGATGATGATGCGCGGACTGGGCGAAAGCAGGCGGGATTCATGGACCTGGCGGATAAAGTATTTGAGCATCTGCTCAGTGATGGTAAAATCCGCAATGACCCCATCCTTCATGGGGCGGATGGCGGTGATGTTGCCCGGGGTGCGCCCCAGCATGGCTTTGGCAGCAAGACCGACGGCCTGGATGACTTTTTTGCCATGATTCTCGCGGTCATGGCGAATCGCAACAACCGAGGGTTCATTGAGTACGATGCCCTTGCCGCGCGAGTAGATCAGGGTATTGGCGGTCCCGAGATCTATGGCGAGGTCAGTGGAAAAATAACCGCGCAGAAATTCGAACATGATGCTCCCTTGGATACAGGATCAAAGCCCCTTATGATACGCGATTACACCATTCCTTTCCACGGGAGGTTTCTTGTCTGATTCGCTGAATGAAAGTTCCCTGCGCCATCTGGCGCGTCTGGCCTGCATCGAACTGAGCGCCGGGGAGTTGGACCATTTGCCGGCCCAGTTTCACAGCATTCTGGGACTCATCGACCGGCTGCAGCAAGTGGATACCCAGGGGGTCAAACCCCTGGCCCAGTCCTTTGATCTGCCGTTGCGTCTGCGGGAGGATGAGATCACCACCCGGGATCAGCGCGCACGGTTCCAGTCCCTGGCTCCCGAAGTGGCGGACGGCCTGTATCTCGTTCCCCGAGTCATCGAATAAGGGCACCTCATGAATCTTGATGAATTCTCACTGCGTACGCTCTGCGCAGGATTACGCGAGCGTACCTTTTCCAGCGAAGAACTGACCCAGGCTTACCTGCAGCGTATCGAACAGCACAATGCGCGCCTGGGGTGTTTCATTACGGTGGACCCCGAACGTTCCCTGTCCCAGGCCCGTGCCGCCGATGCGCGTCTGGCGCGGGGAGAGGGGGGGCCGCTGACGGGGATCCCGGTGGCGCACAAGGACATTTTCTGCGCCGAGGGATGGCTGACCACCTGTGGTTCGCGCATGCTGTCCAACTTCGTGTCCCCCTACGATGCCCACGTCATCCAGTGCTTCAATGAGGCCGGTGCGGTCATTCTGGGGAAGACCAACATGGACGAATTTGCCATGGGGTCGAGCAATGAAACCTCCTTTTACGGCCCGGTGCACAATCCCTGGCAGCCGGCGCACGTGCCCGGGGGCAGTTCCGGAGGGTCTGCGGCGGCCGTGGCGGCCCGTCTGGCCCCCCTGGCTACTGCCACGGATACGGGCGGATCCATTCGCCAGCCAGCGGCCTTCTGCGGGATCAGCGGGATCAAACCCACCTATGGACGGGTTTCCCGTTATGGCATGATCGCCTTTGCCTCCAGTCTCGACCAGGGCGGGTTGATGGCGCCCAGTGCGGCAGATCTGGCCTGGGGTCTGGGTACCCTGGTGGGCTTCGACGAACGGGACGCCACTTCGGTGGCGCGCCCGGCGGAGGACTTCAACGCGCCCCTCGACTCTTCCCTGGAAGGATTGCGCATCGGTTTGCCCCGTCAGTATTTTGGTGCGGGGGTGGACCCCGAGGTGGCGCGCGCCCTGGAGGAAGCCCTGCGCGTCTATGAATCCCGCGGCGCCCGACTCGTGGAAGTCGACCTGCCGCACAGCGACCTGTCGGTGCCGGTTTACTATGTACTGGCGCCTGCCGAAGCCTCCAGCAATCTGTCGCGCTATGATGGCGTGCGCTATGGATGGCGTGCGCAACAGTACGGCGATCTCAATGAAATGATCGCGCGCAGCCGGGCCGAAGGGTTTGGCGCAGAGGTCAAGCGGCGCATCCTGATCGGCGCCTATGTGTTGTCCCAGGGGTATTATGATGCGTACTACCTGCAGGCCCAGCGGGTGCGCCGCCTCATCCAGCAGGATTTTTTGCAGGCGTTTGAACAGTGTGACGTGTTGATGGGCCCCACCACCCCCAGTACAGCCTTCCGTTTTGGCGACAAGGGGAGCGATCCGGTCCAGATGTACCTGTCCGACATTTTTACCATCGGGGTCAATCTGGCGGGCTTGCCGGGCATGTCCATTCCGGCGGGGTTCGATGGCCAGGGGTTGCCCGTGGGGCTGCAACTGATTGGTCCCCACTTCAGCGAGGCGCGCCTTCTGGCCATTGCCCATGGGTATCAGCAAGCCACCGATTGGCACGCCCGGGTTCCCGGGCAGGGAGAAAAGGCATGAAGTGGGAAATGGTCATCGGGCTGGAAACCCATGTGCAGTTGGCAACCCGTTCCAAAATGTTTTCCGGTTCGCCCACGGCTTTCGGCGCGGCGCCGAATGTTCAGGCCGATGCGGTGGATCTGGCTCTGCCCGGTGTTCTGCCGGTTCCGAATCGGCAGGCTATCGCCGAGGCCATTCGCTTCGGCCTGGCGGTGGGGGCACAGATCAATTCGCGTTCGTGGTTCGAACGCAAGAATTATTTTTATCCCGATCTGCCCAAGGGCTATCAGATCAGCCAGTACGAGGAACCGGTGGTCAAGGGCGGCGTCGTGACCTTCGTCCTGGAGGGCGTGCCGCACCAGGTGCTCCTGACCCGGGCGCACCTGGAAGAGGATGCGGGCAAGTCGTTGCATGAAGACTTCCACGGGCGTTCCGGCATCGACCTGAATCGTGCCGGGACGCCCCTGCTCGAAATCGTGACGGAACCGGTGATGCGCAGCGCCGCGGAAGCGGTGGCCTATGCCCGCACCTTGCACCAACTGGTGACCTGGATCGGGATTTGCGATGGCAACATGCAGGAGGGGTCGTTCCGCTGCGATGCCAACGTCTCGGTACGGCCGCGTGGACAGGTCGAGTTTGGGACGCGCTGTGAGATCAAGAACCTGAATTCCTTCCGCTTTCTGGAACAGGCCATCCTGC
>JAJZDE010000053.1 GCA_021828745.1 Pseudomonadota bacterium | reverse complement strand
CTTGGAGCCTTCCGCCAGATTCAGGATTTGCTCCTGATCGGAAATCTTCCGCCCGCCAACGGTCACGCCATCCAGCAGGGTCTTGACCTCGGGGAAGGTAAAGGGATTGCCTTCGAGCACCGAGGCATCCCAAACGAACTCGGGTAGCATCTTGTGGAAGCGGAAACAGACACGTTCCATCGAGTGAGTCGGAACGGGAGCCTGCGCCGCCGATCTGTCCCATCGAAAGCCAAGAGCATCAAAGAGAGTCACGTCGCAAATTCATCAATCATTGAACACGGCTTTATGATAGCAAAACATTCCGCTCGCGTCAATCACGAAACACGCTTTTGTATTCGTGTTCATTCGACATGACGGCGCGGCATTTCAATCACGGAAATCGGATGGCCAAAAAAAGATTGAGATCGGAAAAGAGGATGTGAGACAATTTGAGTGGCCTTTATTGGTTGGGAAATCAAAGACACGCCCTCAATCCTCATCCAAAATGATCACCAACCCCTGAAAATCCATCGAAATAACCGATCATACCCACCGTGACTGCGATGATGCCGATCGTCGATTCCGGAAATGAGACCGTGCCAAAGCCAGGAGTCGGACACACGGTACAACGTGGCCATCGGTCGCTGCAGAACATCGCATCGGCGAATGGACTAGACAGATGATTTTCCCCGTGTTTCGCTTCCCGAAGCCGGGCGGAGCCTATGGGATCGGCACACTGACCTATCACTGGGTGGATCCGGGTCGCCTGGAGTCCTTCACCGCCAATCCGAATGACCGTCGCGAACTGATGGTGCAGATCTGGTATCCGGCCAAGGTGGACCCATCATCGCCGCGTGCTCCCTACGTGCCGAATCCCGGCGCTCTTGCGCCGTTGGCTCGACTGCTCCATTGGCAGCCATTCATCTTCAGGCCCTTGAAATACATCACCACCAACGCCATCGAATCTGCGCCCGTGGCACATGGCGAGTCCAACTTCCCCGTACTGATTTGTTCGCACGGGCGCAGTGGCTTTCGCCAGGAGAATACCCGGCTCTTTGAGGAACTTGTGTCGCACGGTTACGTCGTCGCAGCCATCGATCACCCGTACGCCGCCAGTGGGGTGGTCTTCCCGGACGGGCGCAGGGCAACATTCGATACGCGCATGCTCGACCGCACATTCGTGGACAGCAAGATTCCGTATCTCGCGCAAGATACCATCTTCACGCTGAATCAACTCGGTGTTTTGAACCAGTCTGACCCGAGGGGTATCTTGACTGGGCGACTGGACCTGCAACGTGTCGGCGTCTTCGGGCTATCACTGGGCGGCGAAGTCAGTGCCGAAGCTTGCCTGCTGGAACCGCGTTTTCGGGCCTGTCTGGTGATGGATGTCTGGATGCCCGCAGACGTGGTCCGGGCAGGCCTAAAGCAGCCGACCATGTGGCTCACCCGTGATGCCAGGACAATGCAACTCGAGGGATGGGATCGGGCAGACATCGATGAAACTCTGACCACCATGCGGGCAGTGTTCGAGAGCTTGCCAGGAGATGGCTACTTTGTGCAGGTGCCCGGGATGTTCCACCAAAACTTCTCCGACGCCTCCTTCTTCTCCCCGCTCACCTCTTGGCTGGGTGTCACCGGCCCGATCGATGGACGGCGGGCGCAAGACATCACCAGCACCTACTCGCTGGCGTTCTTCGACCTGCACCTGAAGGGCCGACCGGAGGTGCTACTTACTGGGCCCGCACAACAATACCCTGAAGTTCTTTTCGAAATGCGACGACCTTAATTGGTCAGTCTGCTGGCGTTGTGACATGTCCAATAAAACGTCCAACCATCCACAGGGTAATCAAGAGATGACTATATAACTATTTGATTAATTTGGTAATCAGCGCGTTATTCGAACCTGTGGCCAACGGATTGAAAGTGCGTGGCGCGATGGCGCACAGCAAGCGAATCAAATGGTTACGAAGCGCATAGACCACACCAAAGGTCCATTTTGCGCCTATTTCGGAAAAAAGTGCCCACTGAGTATGATCAGTTATTTTGATGGATTTTCAGGGGTTAGCGATCATTTTTCCATGACGCCAGTTGTACCATGATATTTAAGGGCGGGATTAATAATGCCGATCACAGGAAAGTTCATGGTGTCGCCGGGTTGAGTCTGGGATGCGTCTCTTCCGCCCGCAAGGCGAGGTAAAACCCCGATATAGCCAGAATGAAGGCCGTGAACCAGAATGCCTTCTCGACACTGTGGGTCCATTGAGCGACCGAGCCCAGCGCAATCGCACCGATCGCATAGCCGGTATCGCGCCAGTAACGGTAGGTGCCGAGGGAAGAACTGCGCCAGTTGGGGTGGGAAATGTCCGCTACCGAAGCGATGATATTGGGATAGAAAAGCGCCATTCCGGCTCCCATGATCGCTGCACTTATCGTCCAGGAGGCAATACCATGCACCAACGGGACGGCAGCGATGCCCAAGCCGAGCAGCCATAATCCCCCGACTATCGGCTTTTTGCGCCCGACAATATCGGACAATGCCCCTGTCAGAAGTTGGGAGGCGCCCCAGACCACGCCATAGACGGCCGTGACCCAGCCGGTTTCTATGATCCCCAGGCCCCGGCTGTGCAGAAAAACGGGAAATAGTACCCATAACAGGGCATCGGCGACCTTGTTCGCAACGCCTGCCTGGCAGAGCGCGCTCAGGGTGGGGTTTCTGAAGGAAACCAGGGTAAAAATTTCCCATGTTCCGGGATGCTCCGAAACGCCTTCGGGAAAACGCGGCCTGTGCCCGACATAATTCCCGCTTGCGTGCTCGCGGCTTTCGGTTTTAGCCCAGGGCAGGGTTTCCTTGATAAGGAAGAATGCAATCAGCATGGCGATCAGGGGCACCGCAAGACCGAAACCGAAAAGCGCTTCGCGTGGGCCGTAAATTTTCGTCAGATAGCCTGACGCCAGCCCACCGATGCCCACAGCGGCATACCCCGCGAATTCGTTGACTCCGGTCGCGAACCCGCGCTGCTCGGAAAGGGTGATATCTATCTTGCTGGTCACTGTCATGGTCCAGGCAAAGGCCTGATTGATTCCGAGGAAAATGTTGGCCGCCACGATCCAGTCCCAACTGGGTGCGTGCAGGATCATGAAAGGGATGGGAAACGCGGCAATCCAGCCAAGCAGTAGCACCTTTTTTCGCCCGATGCGTTCGGACAGGCGGCCCGCGAGGAAATTCAGGACGCCCTTCACGAGGCCGAACGATACGACAAAGGACATGAGGAACAGGAATGATCCCTTGGGTACCCCGAAATCCTGGCTCAGCACGGGTAGCACATTGCGTTCCATGCCGATCACGAGGCCCACGAAGAACACCTGGATCGCCTGCTGGACAAACTGGTGAAGATTGGCTCGGATGCCGCGGATGTACATGGCCTCCGACTTCAACGCAGCAGTCTGTCCGCTCATGGTTTCCTCCCTTATCCGGCAATGTTGGCTGCGACCATCCTGTCCATTTCGGCGGGGCGCGGCGGAATGTTCTTGAGCAGACTCTCGATGAAGGTTTCCTTGGGCATCGACAGACCTGGATTCCAGTGCTTCTCGAAACCGATAGTGGAAGAAGGCTTTCCGGACAACCCCGCGCCGCAGGCGCTTCCCGCCTGATGACCGGGGAAAAGTTCGACTTCATTGGACAGGTGCAGCAACTTGGTGTGCAGGCTGTCGTAGAGTTGCGCCGCCATTTCCCGCTCGCGCCCCAGCAGGTCGGGTCGGCCAATGGAGCCGACGAAAAGCGTATCGCCCGTGATCACAAACCAGGGCAACTCACTGCGGTTCCTGTCAGTCACCAGGAGGCAGATGCTATCGGGCGTATGACCAGGAGTATGCAGCACCTCGATATCGACATTGCCGAGATTGAGCGACTGACCGTCGCTCAAAGGCTCGAATTCGAAATGGACGATCCCCTTGTCGGATTCGTGCAGGCAATACGGCGCGCCGACCATTTGCGCGAGCGTTCTTCCGCCCGAATAGTGATCTGCATGGACGTGGGTGTCGATGACGTAATTGATGGTGACGCCAGCCTTCTTTGCTTCCTCGATGAACCACCCCTCATCCCCCGTGATCACGTCCACTGCCATGGATTTGCCCTTGGTGCCACAGCCGAAAAAATAAGATAGCGAAAATTCTCTCGTTGCCAATTGTTTGAAAAACATGATTGATTTCCCCCCGTTTTCAGAACACAAGAACTTTGTCGGCCCATTCCGTCCACTCGGCCAACTCAGTCATTGTGCTTTTATGCGAACCTTCGACAAGGTCCGCATCCGTTATCCCACGCGCGGCCATGCAGGTGCCGCATACGCCGACTTCGCCGGACCGGATTACCTTGTTCAGCATGATCTGTATGTTGTAGAAACCTTCCGGCACTTTCTGGCCGGATTTTGCACAGTTTGCCGCATCGCCTATCAGGAATGCCTTCACTTCACTGCCGGAGCGGCCAGACAATGTCCCCGCAAGACGGAGCGCGTTGTAGGGCCGTTCGTTGCCGTAAGGGCCGTCATTGATAATGAATAGAATCTTCATGGTCACCTCCATGTAATCTAATAATCACTAGATTGTTATTTGAAATATCACTGAATTTAAGGTGAAGTATATCAAATAATTGACAATTGATCTAAATACTATTAGATTGATAGCCATGGATGACGGACGAAAAACCAAGGATCTGCTGTACGAGCAGGTGGCTCGGATCGGCAAGGCGGTTTCGAGCCCCAAGCGTCTGGAGTTGATTGAACTCTTGAGCCAGAGCGAAAAAACCGTGGATACTCTGTCGAGAGAGGCTTCGATCAGTATGAAACTCGCGAGCGCACATTTGCGCGAGTTGAGGAATGCGCAACTGGTCGAAACCGATCGGCGCGGCAAGAACATTGTTTATCGGCTCGCAAGCAAGGCTGTGGTCGATTTATGGGTGGACATCCATACTCTGGCCGAAAATAGGCTGGTCGAATTGCAAATGGCATTGCAGAGAATCGCAACCGAGCCGAATGATCTCGTGCCCAGTGATCGCGAAACGCTGATGAAAATGGCCCGACGCGGGGAAGTGGTCGTGCTGGATGTGCGTCCTGCCGAGGAATATCTGGCAAAACACCTGCCCTTTGCCCGCTCCATCCCGCTCGACGAACTGCGCCACAGACTCGCGGAACTTCCCAGGGACAGGCTGATTGTTGCCTACTGCCGCGGCCCTTATTGCCTGATGGCGAAAGATGCAGTGGAACTACTGCGCAATGAAGGCTTCGACTCTGCGCATTTGCGAGACGGTGTTCCCGAGTGGGAAGCGGCGATCAGCCGGTAGTTTCCGTTTTATCCCTTGCGGCAAATGGAGCGGTGTTCAGCCTTCCAGATCGCGTTTCTTTTGCTCGAATTCATCGCGCCCGATCTCGCCGCGCGCATAACGCTCCTTCAGGAGGTCAAGCGCGGTTTTCTTCCGTGCGTGTCCGGAGCAGGTACCGAAACAGTTCCTGACCAGAAGCGCGAAGGCGGCGATCAATATCCCCCAGAATAGCAGCATGCCGACTCCCATGCCCCCACACCCCCAGCCGTAACCCTCCATATGACCCCACATGTCGACCTCCTTGCTAAAGCCGCATGTCACTTTCGAAAATATTACTGTTCCGTAGCCATCTCGTTTCAGTAGATTTCAGAATCACTATCCGAAGGCATCGTTGTGAGCGCCAACTCGATGTTCGAAGCCAGATCTTTGGCATAGTCTGCCGCCTCGGATAGTCGAATCGACTCATAGAACTTTGCTTTTAGACGAAAATTATTGATATCTTCCAACAACAAAGCCCTTATCTCATCCTTTTTCATCTGGATCTCCATTTTTGAGATTAACCGAGGTTTGGTCTGCATTCTCTTCTTTCATTTTCTTTCCGCCAGTCTTCGATTGCCATTGTCGCGAGCCATTATCACTCAAGAATTATGCTTGAGGTGAAAATATCAGGACAGGCCAACTGCTCAAGGGTCAGGTGGCGGGGTTGGCGTAGGCTTGGAGGTTTGCTTTTCTTTTTCAGAATGGTCATGGTGGTCTATTATTTTCTCAAAGTTTTCTTCATTTTCGCTTTTTTCTTCCTCTTTCTCTTTTTTGTCTGTGCTGCTCTCTCCTGTGGTGGCCACAAAAACAATGGATCCTAGAAAAAGCAGGCTTATGATGGCCTCAAGCATAAAATAATTGGATCCTTTTTGACGGCGGCACAATTACATGTAAAGACGTTATCTAACTTTATTATGTGAAAACAATGAGATGATATTAAATTGGGTGCGTGATCAACGTTGATCTCCCGCCCCGCTGAAATCGTTGCCAGTCAACATTGAGGGGGGCGATGAAACGTGAGAGGTAAAATTATTCCATAAGTGCCCGTTGATCCGATGAAAAATCGTTATATTTTTTGATTGGCCAGAACATTCGAGTTGTTTTCATGTCTTATAGTTCGAGGAGTCATTCCTCGCGGGTTGTCGGCAGACGTGCAGCCCATCGGTCGACGACAGATTCGTTCATAATAAATCTGAGGAGACCGCCATGAAAAAAATAACTGTCTCGTTGGCAGTGTTGTTGACTTGCCTGAGTGTGAGCGCATGGTCTGCAGACCATGAAGTCAAGATGATGACACAGGGAAGCGATGGACAAACACTGGTCTTTGAACCTTCGTTCCTCAAGGTCGCGGTTGGGGATTCCGTTACTTTCAAACCCATGCAGAAAGCCGGCCACACCAGTTACTCGATCTTTGAGCCGGATGGAGCGAAGCCCTGGAAGGCGCAACCCGATTCGGAAATTACTGTCAAGCTGGACAAGGAGGGGATTTATCTGGTGGAGTGTTTTGTCCATAAGACCTTGGGTATGGTGGCCGTGATCCAGGCTGGAAAGCCAGTCAATCTCGAGGCCGCCAAGCAAAAAGCAGCAGAAGAATCTGCCAAGATGGCGGTTGGCAAGGATCGCTTCGCCAAGGAACTGGCGCTGGTCAAGTAGGGAGGACCTTCTCCCCGCCTCCCTGGGTCATTTTTGGGAGGTGAGGCGGGGGTGCCCGGTCATTGCGGTGCAGAGACTGTCAGGATTTTTCCAGCAGTCCCCGTGCCGTCCATGCGATCTTTTCGTGAATGTTCATGCGCTGGGTCAATGAATCGGCCGTGGGTTGATCGTCGACCGCATCGGCAATACGAAATACTCCCCGCAGGTATATATAAAGGGATTCCTGCGGAGCCTCGAGCCGTCATGATCGTTCAATTCATTGGAAGAAGTGGCGCAGAAATCTTTCGGTATTTGGGCTATGAAAACCTGACGTGTGAGATTAATATGGCTGCTTGGAAGGCGTTGAGGTCGGGAGGTCATCATGTCAATACTGAGCGGTATGAGTGGTAGTGTTGGAGCAACGCTCGCAGGGAGCGTCTTGACTTCCGTTATGCCTAAAAGGCACGGGGGCAGTCACGGAGAGGGAAGTGGACACGCGGCCGCACTATCAGGACGTATGGGAGGAACGTTTATGTCCTCCATGGTGCAGTCCTTACACCAGACCATAGGCACGGATCCTGCGAGATCGGGAGCCGTTGCCCTTTCCTCACGTCCCGCGACGAGTCCTGCAAATTCCCATTCCTCGGGTACATCATCCCCAGGCCAGGCATTGAATGCTTTCACGCAGGCGCTCTTTTCATCCTTGTATGGGGCAAATAACGCGGATTCGACAAATCCGGCAGGACTGAGCGGTGCGGGTCAGGGGTCGGCATCGGCGGGATACATATCTGCTCCAGGCTCTCTGGAAAGCCGTCTGAGTGGTTTGATCCAGACGCTTTCTACGGCGAATTCATCGCCCATGTCGGCTTTGTCGGCGCCAGGGGGGCAAACCGGGGCAACGGGGGCTTCATCCCGCGCGACGTTGCAACAGGAGTTTCACAATTTGCTGTCTGCTTTTGGGGCGACGCAGAGTCAAGCGACTCTCAATGGATTTCTTACGTCGTTATCAACCAATCTGCAGAATAATGGCGCCAGTTTGGGGCTCAATGCGATTGCTTGACAGGATGGGTGCATGGGATTAGAATCCTATGTTCTGTGAATTTATCAAGGTGAATCCCATGTATGCGGTCATCAAGACGGGCGGTAAGCAATATCGCGTTCAGTCCGGAGAGAAGTTGAAAGTAGAGCGAATTGAGGCAGAAGTTGGCTCCGAGATAGGACTCGATCAGGTACTGATGGTTGCAGATGGGGAGACCTTGCACGTTGGGCGTCCCTTGGTTGAAGGGGCGAAGGTCGCGGCGACAGTGGTCAGTCACGGTCGTCACGACAAGGTACGCATTTTCAAAATGCGTCGCCGCAAGCACTACCAGAAACATCAAGGACATCGGCAGAATTACACGGAACTGCAAATCGGTTCCATCACGACAGCAGTCTGAGGTTAAAACATGGCACATAAAAAGGCAGGCGGGAGTTCCCGCAATGGACGTGATTCTGAATCGAAGCGTTTGGGAGTCAAGGCCTACGGTGGGCAACTTGTCAGCGCGGGGAGTATCATCGTGCGGCAGCGCGGTACGCGCATCCACCCAGGGACCAATGTTGGGATGGGAAAGGATCATACCCTCTTTGCCAAGGTGGAAGGGCATGTCGTATTCCGCAACAAAGGACCGCTCAACGACAAGATCGTCACCATTGAACCTTTGG
>JAJZDE010000052.1 GCA_021828745.1 Pseudomonadota bacterium | reverse complement strand
GTATTGGTTGAAGGCTATACTGACAGTACGGGCAGCGATGATTACAATCAGGAACTGTCCGAGCGACGCGCCAATGCTGTACGGGAGGCCCTGCTCGAAGCGGGAATCGGCAGTGACCGCGTCACTACCCATGGGTACGGTAAAGCGTTCCCGGTTGCCGGCAATGATACCGCCGCTGGTCGTCAATTGAATCGGCGTGTGGAAATTATTTTCTCCGATTCCAATGGCAATATTGTCCCACGCTAGACGCCAGCGGAAAAATATGAATTATTCCACCTGAGTTGCTGACGCGGTCATGGAGGGATGAGGATGAAAGTCAAGACAAGGGATTTCCGGGTAAGTGAGGGAGAAAAGGTCGACCTCAAGAAGTGGCCTACGCGGGTGGAGCCTGTTTACTCATCGAAGGATCAGTACCAAAAGCTTCTCGGAGAACAGGTGGAGGAACTGAGCAGGCAGCAACAACTCCTCTATGCCTCCAATCGCCATGCGGTATTGCTGGTTTTTCAGGCAATGGATGCGGCAGGCAAGGATGGCGCTATCCGGCATGTCATGTCTGGTGTCAACCCCCAGGGGTGCCAAGTATTCAGTTTCAAGCATCCGAGTGCTGCCGAACTGGAGCACGACTTTTTGTGGCGCACTTCCCGGTGTTTGCCTGAACGCGGTCGCATCGGTATTTTCAACCGATCCTATTATGAAGAGGTACTGATCGTTCGCGTGCACCCGGAGATTCTCCGCAGCCAGGGGATCCCCGATGGGTTGACCGACGAAAAAACTCTTTGGCAGGAGCGCTACCGTTCCATCGTGGAAATGGAGGGCCACCTCCATCGCAACGGCACACGGATCATCAAATTCTTCCTGCATCTTTCAGAGGAGGAGCAGAGAAAACGCTTTATTGATCGCATCGATGATCCAGAAAAAAACTGGAAATTCAGCCTCGCCGACATTGAAGAAAGAAAGTTCTGGAAACAATACATGCAAGCCTATGAGGCATGTTTGAGCGCAACAAGTACGAAAGTTGCCCCGTGGTATGTAGTTCCCGCCGATGATAAGGAGAATGCCCGGCTGATTATTTCACGGATCATTCTCGATACCTTCAAAGCATTTGAAATGAGTTATCCCAAAACCGACGAAAGGCGGCGGCAAGAATTGCTGTCGATCCGCCAGCATCTGATGAAATGAACTGCTTCATGGATCTTCCTTCCCTACCGCTTTACCAGAACTGTCGCCAGTCCCAATAGCATTCCCATGCTCACTATGTTTGTGGCGGTGGTCAGGAAAATACTTGAAGCCGTGGCGGGGTCGGCACCGAGACGTTTCAGGATGAGAGGTACGACGGCACCGCAGATGCCGCTGACGAAGCAACTGCCGATCATGGCCAGGAAGACGACTGAACTGAGCATGGGGGCACTGTGCAAATGTTGGACGGTGGCAACTCCGTACATGCCCGTCGCTGCCACCAGCCCGACGAGTGCGCCATTCAGCAAACCGAGCAGAGCTTCTTTCCTGACCAGCGCTTTTTCCTTGCCCGATTCCAGATCACCCAGAGCAATCCCCCGTAAGGTGATGGCCAAGGCTTGGCTACCGGTGTTGCACGCCTGATCGGCCAGCACTGGCAGGAACATGGTGAGGATCAGCAAACGGCTGATGGTTTCCTGGAAGTGGCCCACCACAGCGGCGGCGGCGAAGGCCGTGAGCAGGTTGATCTGGAGCCAGGGGTGACGGAGCCTCAGGCTCCTGACCCAGCGTGTGGCAGTGCGCTCCTCTTTTTCGACACCCACCATGGCGCCAGGTTGGAGGCTCAACTCGATGGACCGCTTTTGCTCAGCCACGATTTCATCGTAGAGGCGCCTGACCTCGTCACTTTGGCGGTGGATCAACGCGCGGCTGGCCTCCACTTCCTGAATCTTTTGTTCCAGTGTCTTGCTGTAGTTCTTTGCTTCCACGTGTAACAGGCGTACTTCCAGCATGTTATTGACGCGTGCCAGGACATCGGCAAGGTCAAATGGCTTGCTGATGAAATCCTTCGCGCCTGCTTTCAAGGCGCGCAGTTTGTGATCCGGTTGGGCGGTAATGACGAGCACCGGCAGGTAGCCGTCGGGTTCAATGGCCCTGAGTTCCTCCATCACATGGAATCCGTCCATACCAGGCATTTGAAGATCGAGCAGGATCAAGTCGTAGTGGTTCTTGAGGTGAAGCGCGCAGACCTCGCCTGGATTTATCGTTGACGTAATGGCAACATAGCCGGCTCCGCGCAGCATCCGCTCGAGCAGAAGGGTATTGGCTTCCAGATCATCGACGATCAGGACCTTGCCATGAAGAATATCGGTTGGGCTGATCACGAGAATCGGCGCGTCTTATGAGTCATCATCAGAATGTTCCCTTGCAAATTCCAGCGCCACATCCAGCGCTTCCATGAACTCATCAACCCGGATAGGTTTGGTTATATAGCGGAAAAACCCCGCTTTTATCCCTCTTTCGACATCGAGTGGCATCGCATTCGCACTGATGGCAATGACGGGGATGTGCGCCGTAGTCGGGTCCAACTGCAGGATTTTCAGGGCTTCGAATCCATTGATGCCGGGCAGATTGATGTCCATCAGGATCACATTTGGCTGGGATGCGCGAGCAATCTCGATGCCACTATTCCCATTCACGGCACTCGTCAGACGAATATCCGGGTAGCGTGCGATGATTTTTTCAACCAGTTTCAGGTTTGCCGGGTTGTCCTCTACATAGAGCAAGGTGTGTGGCCGTGTTCCACGAAGTACATGCGGTTCGGTCGGTGCTGCCGCATCTCCTCCTTTCATGGAAAGGTATGGTTCGGTATCCGAGACGAGTTCGAACCAGAACACGCTTCCCATTCCGACGGCGCTTTCCACGCCGATCACCCCCCCCATCAGTTCAACCAGGCGCTTGCTCATCACAAGGCCGATGCCTGTGCCTTCCTCAGTGCTGTTCTCTTGTCCAAGGCGATTGAATGGTTGAAAGAGTTGAGTCAATTTTTCCAGAGGTAATCCCGCGCCGGTATCCCTGATGCTGATGCGCGTGCGTTCCGGGGTCACGGTACAGTCCACGATGACCGTTCCATCCGGCCGGTTGTATTTGATCGCATTGGAAAGGAGGTTGATGAGGACCTGTTTCAGCCGTGTTCGGTCAGCGCGAACAAAGTAAGGGCTGTCGAACTGGGGAAAAGTCAGTCTGATGCCACGCTTTTTCCCCTGTGGTCCGATCATGGCCTGGCATTCGAGCATGACATCGGCCAATGATACCGACTCTTCCGACAGCAACAGTTTTCCAGATTCGATCACTGCGAGATCGAGGATCTCATTGATCAACTCCAGCAGATACCAGCCCGCGTGCAGGATCTGGTCGATGCTTTCCTTCTGGGCAGGTGTTGCCGGTGGGGAGTCGGTGTCCATCAACTGGGCAAAGCCGAGAATTGCATTGAGTGGGGAGCGCAACTCATGACTCATACTGGAAAGGAAGTTCGATTTTGCAAGGTTGGCTTTTTCTGCCACGAACTTGGCACTCTTCAACGCAACATTCGTTTCCTGCAGTTCCTGGTCGAGACGTTTGCTTTCCGTGATATCACGCGCTGCGGCAAATACACCCTGAAGGGTCCTGTCCTGGTCGTAGAAGACGGTCGCATTGTAGGACACGACTGTTTTCTTGCCATCCCGGGAACGCGCGGTGAGTTCGTAATTGGTGACTTTCTTTTCACTCAGCACCAGTTTGATGGCCGCCTCGGCTCGATCTGGATCGGTAAAATAGTTCTTGAACGGCGTGCCGATCAATTCGTCGCGCGTGCAACCGGTGAGCGCCTCCATCTGCTGATTGATGTCGGTGATGATTCCGGACGGATCGGTCGTTATGATGGCGTCAATATTGGATTCGATGAGCGAGCGTGTGTAGAACTGCTGGTCGCGCAAGCGCTGATTGAGTTTCTTCTGTTCTGCTTCGACCTGCTTGCGCGCGGTGTTGTCGGTACCGATCAACAGATAGCCGATGATGGCGTCCTGCGCGTCCCGTAGCGCCGTGACGGATACCACCGCCGGGAAGCGGCTCCCGTCCTTGCGAAAGTAGGTCAACTCGTAGATGTCTTCGATCCCGCGCGAGGCCTTGAACACCAAAGCCTCGAAGCCGGGCGTAATGGGCGTTCCAAGCTCGAGGCTCAACGCTTTGGCACGCGCAATGACTTCCTGCGGATCGGAAATGTCGGCCGGTGTGATTTTGTTCATCACTTCGGCGGCCGTGTAGCCGAGCATACACTCGGCCCCGACATTGAAGATTTGAATGACGCCCTTTGCGTCAGTGGCGATACTCGAGAAGTTGGCGCTGTTGAAAATTGCGTTCTGCAAAGCGCCCGTTATCGGCATGGCCACTTGATGGCGGCGTTCCGTGATGCTGTCTGCCGTGGTGGGGGCATTGTCGACAGACAGGAGTGGATCGAGTGGTTTTCTGGACATGGACCTACCTGCTTGTCGATGGTGCGTCAGGGCCCTCGGTTTTCTGGAGGGCAGCGTGTTTTTCAAGAAGTTGTTCAAGGGTGGGAAAGCGATCCTCCTCCCTCTGGCAAGAAGCAAAGAGGCAGACCTGAACTCTTCATGGTGTCCTGACTGGTGGATATGTTCTGTGCGATGCCGAACAGAGGAGTGCCTATCAGATGTCGGATCGGATGTCAGAAGCCAGTGGGACCTGCGCGCAACCACCTGGCGGTTTGCCCGCCTGGAGAGCGGACAACCCGGTTCTTCAGAAAAGCCGACTGTGGGCAGATACTACTCGGGGAGAAGGCGATCGAACTCTTTCTTGACCACGGCGTAACATTCGCAGACTCGCTTCTCCAGCCCTACCCGGTCGAGAATGGTGATATGGCCGCGGCTGTACTTGATCAAGCCTGCCTTCTGCACATTTCCGGCGGCTTCCGTGACGCCCTCGCGGCGTACCCCGAGCATGCCTGCGATCAGCTCCTGAGTCATGATCAGTTCGTTGGAGGACAAGCGGTCGAGGCTCAGCAGGAGCCATCGGCAGAACTGTTGATCCAGGCTGTGGTGCCGGTTGCATACCGCTGTTTGTGCCATTTGGGTCAGCAATGCCTGGGTGTAGCGCAGCAATAGGCCCTGCATCGGACCTGCGCGGTAAAACTCGTTTTTCAGAAGTTGACCCTTCAGACGGTAAGCGTAACCAGCACTTTGCACGACCGCCCGGCTGGGGGTCGTTTCGCCCCCCATAAACAGAGAGACTCCGACGACACCTTCATTGCCAACCACGGCAATTTCGGCCGATGAACCGTCTTCCATGACATAGAGCAGGGACACGATGGAGTCGGTGGGGAAATAAACATGACGCATCTGAATGCCGGGCTCGTAGAGAACCTTGCCGAGGGGCATCTGAACCCATTCCATAAGGAGCGAGAAGTGCGCGTAGTCTTCCTCGGGCAAGGCGGCAAGAAGATGATTTTGACGAGGGTCCGGTGGAGGTGACATACAGGTTCCCTTTTGTGCATTGGTTGGACTCAAACGAACCCTCCGGTCTTGCCGTTTAGATAATCCCAGGATGCCAGTATAGATTATCTTACATCATAGTGTACGGTATCGTACGGATCGTACGTCCCAGAGCCGTTCGGAATCCATTCGAAAACCGGAGAAAGTTCAAAAAAATTGCTCACTTAACTGTGCGTTACCGCACCGAAAAAATGTGATCGTTGAGGCAGTCTGAGCCGTGGTGACCGTGCTGGTTTCCGTACGGTTCATGAATACGAATCCAAATAGCAGCAATCCGCCGGACAGATCCATTATCACCCCAAGGAGTCATCATGCTACCCAGCGCCAAGAGCCTAGAAGGCAAACCTGTCCCCAAGGTGACATTCAAAACCCGTCCCCATGGTCAGTGGAAGGATGTCACTACGGACGAACTCTTTCAGGGGCAGACCGTCGTTGTGTTTGCTCTGCCCGGCGCCTATACGCCGACGTGTTCGGGCACGCACCTGCCGCGCTATAAGGAATTGGCCAATCTCTTCCGAGCCAATGGGGTGAATGAGATCGTCTGCCTGGCGGTCAATGATGCCTTTGTGATGAACGAATGGCAGAAGGATCAAGGAGCCGATAACTTGAGGATGATTCCGGATGGAAACGGCGAATTCGCGGCCGGGATGGGATTGCTGGTGGATAAGTCCGAGGTTGGATTTGGCAAGCGTTCCTGGCGCTATTCCATGCTGGTCAAGAATGGCGTGATCGAGAAAATGTTCATCGAACCGGAAAAGGAAGGCGACCCACTCGAGGTTTCCGATGCCGAAACCATGATCAAATACATCAACCCGAAGGCAGTCGTGCCCGAACCCGTGCTGATTTTTTCAAAACCCGGTTGTCCCTACTGTGCGCGGGCCAAGGCATTGCTTGAATCCCGGGGAGTCATCTACGACGAGATCAGCCTTGGCAAACACATCACCTCAAGCACATTGCATGCGGTTTCCGGCAGCCGTACCTGGCCGCAGGTCTTCATCGGCGGCAAACTCATCGGCAGTGCGGATGATCTGGAAGCGCATTTCGGTGCGCACAAGACAGTCTGAATCGGAGCCTGGCGGGATATGAAGACTGTGCAAGTCGACGTTGCCGTCATCGGCGCCGGCACCGCAGGCCTGGGTGCGTACCATGCGGCGATAGCCGCCGGAGCACGCACTGCAATTATTGAAGGAGGGGACTATGGCACCACCTGCGCGCGCGTGGGCTGCATGCCGAGCAAACTCCTGATTGCCGCAGCCGAATCCGCCCATGCCGTCAGGAAGTCCTCGGGTTTTGGCATTCATGTGGAGGGTATTATCCGCGTGGATGGTCACGAGGTCATGGCGCGCATCCGACGGGAGCGCGATCGCTTTGTTGGTTTCGTGCAGCGTGAAATGCGTGTCATTCCCGACGAGGATCGTATTCGTGGTCATGCACGTTTTTTAAACGATCATACGATTGCGGTCTCTGACCATATCCGCCTGACAGCCGGAAGCATCGTCATTGCAACCGGCTCCAGTGCGACCTATCCTGATTCGTCCGAGGCTTTGGGTGACCGCATGATCGTCAGCGACGACGTATTTGACTGGCTCGATCTGCCAAAAGCCGTGGCTGTGATCGGTCCGGGAAGTGTCGGCCTGGAATTGGGCCAGGCGCTGCACCGGTTGGGCGTTCGTGTCGTCGTCTTCGGACGGGGAGGTGGCGTTGGTCCTATCAGTGACCCGGAGATACGCTCTTATGCCATCGCAGCCTTCAATGAAGAATTCACCCTGGAGTCTGATACCCACATCGAGACCATGTTGCGGGATGGTGATCGTGTCGTCATTCGTCGCATGGGGGCCAACGGCTCTCGGGAGACCGATTCTTTCGATTACGTCTTGGCCGCCACTGGTCGGATCCCGAATGTCACGGGCATTGACCTCAACCAGACCACGCTCCGGCTCGACGCCAAAGGTGTGCCTTTGTTCGATCCGGCAACCACCCGAACCATGAGCACAGATGGGGAAAGCACAATTTTTATTGCGGGCGATGCCAGCAACTTCATCCCGCTTCTTCACGAAGCCATTGATGAGGGGGGTATTGCAGGCAAAAACGCTGCATTGCTTGCGCTGGGCAAGCCAGTGAATCCCGGCTTGCGCCGGGTTCCCCTCGGGGTTGTGTTTACCGATCCGCAGATCGGCATTGTGGGTGGGGGATTTCATGAAATGAAAGCAGGCACCTTTGCTACCGGACAGGTAAACTTCGAGAACCAGGGCCGTGCGCGCATCCTGCTCAAGAACAAAGGGCTGCTGAACGTCTACGGGGATCTGATGACCGGCCGCTTTCTGGGCGCGGAAATGTTGGCGCCTGCGGCCGAGCATTTGGCGCATCTGCTTTCCTGGGCGTTACAGAACAACATGACCATCACGCAGATGCTTGAAATGCCGTTCTATCACCCCGTCATCGAAGAAGGATTACGTACGGCCTTGCAAAATCTCGAGATCAAACTTTACCAGATGCGCGAAAAGCCCCGTCGTTCAGGGCGGGGATGAATAGCGCGGACGGCTATGCCGTCCCTTGAATGCTCAATGGGGTGTTTGTTGTTGCTCGATGTACTGCCGAATGATTTCAATCGGTGCACCGCCACAACTTCCGGCGAAATAACTGGGCGACCATAGAGTGCCCCCCCATAGTTTTTTCTTAATGCTGGGGTAGTTCTTTTTTCGGATAAGGAGGCTGGACACGCCTTTAAGGCTGTTGACCAGTTTCGATATAGCCACTTTTGGGGGATAGTTCACCAGCAAGTGAACGTGATCGTCCTCGCCATCGAATTCCACCAATGCTGCTTCAAAGTCTGCGCACACACTGGAAAATATTTCCTGAAGGTCATCCAGAATGCTTTTTGTGAATACACCACGGCGATATTTTGTCACAAAGACCAGATGGACATGCATCTTAAATGTACAGTGCCTGCCCCGCCTAATATCGTTGTCATCGTTCATAGGCCAGAGTATGATTGAATCATGCAACGACTTCAAGCCTTCAAATATGAATTAATGCCGGACGGCGCCCAGCAGCGTGATATGCGCCGTTTCGTGGGTTCCTGCCGCTTTATAGTGGTCCCCAATTTTTGGACAGTGATTTAAGTTATGATCTGACCCATTGATATGGAGTAATTGGGATGGGTGATAGGAAGAAGCGCCAGGTGTTGTCTCCCGCACTGAATCGCAATCCACCGGCTGTTTTTTCTCATGATACGCCACCGTAGAGAAGTGGGGTGTGGTGGTG
>JAJZDE010000051.1 GCA_021828745.1 Pseudomonadota bacterium | reverse complement strand
CGAGCGATGGTATCAGGGGAGTTTTCGACCAATGTACGCCATACCTGCCCACGAACAGCAAGCATTTCCTCATTTCGCTTTCTGTCATCGATATTGAACGTCACGCCGATGAAACGTCTGCCACCACTACCTCCCTATAACCGAGTTCAGCGAAAATTTTGCTTGTCTTGCGGATTACGTCACCGGTAACCAGATCATTTTCCCAAAGATCCAAACCAGCAGCTTCCAGGGCGAGTTCCAGACGTTCCTTATTGGCATCCTGTTCAGTAGTCACGCCTCTGTGCCTCAAACAGGGTAAGGAAGTGCACCAGCATAGCCGATATTGCTTTGCCCCTCGCTCCCGCCTATGAGTGGGGTGACGAGAAGATCCGGCCAAACTGAAGAGGCCCGTGGCAATGGTTGATGGATTTGGCAAGCCTGGCTTGATTCCGAGTAACCCATGAGCGTAGACTGAGGCACGTGTCCTGACAGTTTTTTGACGCGACGGGTGATCTGACAGGCGTAAAATAATAAGGGAGGCCAAATGTCCAAGGTTCTTGTACTCTATTACTCGAGTTACGGTCATATTGAAACGATGGCACAAGCCATGGCCGAGGGTGCGCGTTCGGCGGGCGCTTCCGTCGATGTCAAGCGCGTACCGGAAACAGTTCCGCTGGAGATTGCGAAGTCGGCACATTTTAAACTTGATCAAGCGGCGCCCATTGCGACGATTGGTGAACTGGCCGATTACGACGCCATTATTGTTGGGACGCCTACCCGATTTGGCCGTATGCCGGCACAGATGGCCAGTTTCCTTGATCAGGCTGGCGGTTTGTGGGCACGAGGCGCCTTTCAGGGCAAAGTAGGAGGGGCCTTCACCTCCACCGCTACACAGCATGGCGGTCAGGAAGTCACCCTGTTTTCAGTCATTACCAATCTGATGCACTTTGGCATGATCATTGTCGGCCTGCCCTATGGTTACCAGGGACAAATGACGCTCGATGAAATCGTTGGAGGCAGTCCTTATGGGGCGACCACCATTGCCGGTGGCCAGGGTCAGCGGCAACCCAGCGCAATTGAATTGGATGGGGCGCGCTTTCAGGGCAAATTGATCGCGGAAACAGCCAACAAGTTATTTGGCGCCTGAGTGCTCCCGTCATCGATCCTTGATCTTCAGGACCGCCGAAGCGACTGCCCGGAGGTTAGTTCTTGTTTGGCGCCGTAGAAATCTCTGGCACGCATGCCGGGGAGGACGTCAAGGAATTCCCTACGGTCAGTTGGCGTGAAATGGGCGAGGAACGCACTGCCCTCTGGCGGTCAGGGAGCGACTCGCCACCCCCGAAACGCGTGGTCATCGCGGACGATCGCATGACGGCTGACGTTGCCTATCACCTCGCTTGCGAAGGCGTGGCAATTTTGTGGCGTGGCGATTTTCAGAATGCACGACAACTGCTTGCTGCGCTGGCGCGGCGAATCGAAGAGCCGCGCAAGGGCAAGAAGTCGACCACCGCAGAAGCGGAAGAATCGAGGTCTGTTTCTTCGTCGCTCCCTCTACCGGCAGAGGTGTTTCATCGCTATCGACTGACACAATCGCAACGTGCGCGCACGTTGGGTATGCTGCTCCTGTCTTTTGACGCCGACTTTCGCATTCCGCTGCGTCGCGCCCCCGATGTGCGGCAGGCGTGCGCCGAAGCCTATGGTACGGCCACCATGCCGTTTGTCGCTTCACTGCGCGAACTATTGGGGATAATCGGCGCGCATGAATGGCGGGTGAAGGGCGTCGAAGTTCCGCTGCTGGGTGCGCGCATTCATCCGTATTACGGCGTATTCGCGCCAATCCGGGCTGAATACGTGGATCTGGTCGCCACGGCACCGTTGCCGTCTATCCTGCTCAAGACACCAGCGCGTGGCGTAGCTTTCGATATCGGTACCGGCACTGGTGTGCTCAGCGCACTTCTGGCAAAACGCGGCGTTGCGCATGTGGTTGCGGCCGAACGCGATCCGCGCGCGATTGCCTGCGCGCGCGACAACATCGCGTCGCTCAAACTCGATGCTCAGGTGGAAGTACGGCAGGTGGACCTCTATCCCGACGGGTGCGCCGCACTTGTCGTCTGTAATCCTCCCTGGGTTCCCGCACGACCTGTATCCCCACTGGAACACGCGGTATATGACCCTGGAAGCAGCATGTTACGCGGGTTTCTGAATGGCTTGGCTGCGCATCTCGAGCCCGGAGGCGAGGGCTGGCTCCTGCTTTCGGATCTCGCGGAACATTTTGGGCTGCGTACGCGTTCGGAGTTGCTCGCGCTGATCGATGCAGCGGGACTTATTGTCTTTGGCCGAATCGAAACGAGGCCACATCACCCGCGCGTTGCTGACGTCAGTGATCCACTGCATGCCGCACGCCAAGCGGAAGTTACCTCTTTGTGGCGTCTTCGAGTCAGGTAAGTGGCTGGCCTGCGCGAGAAGATCCTTTATAGGCGATAATTGGAAGAAACGTTGTTTATCTATACCCGGAGATTTGCACATGCCCGTTTACCGTTCCAAGACTTCCACTTCTGGCCGCAACATGGCGGGTGCCCGTTCCCTGTGGCGCGCCACAGGCATGAAGGACGATGATTTCAACAAGCCCATCATTGCCGTGGTGAACTCTTTCACGCAATTTGTGCCAGGCCATGTCCACCTGAAAGACTTGGGTCAGGTGGTGGCTCGTGAAATCGAAGTTGCTGGTGGCGTAGCCAAGGAGTTCAACACCATTGCCATAGATGATGGCATTGCCATGGGCCACGACGGTATGCTGTATTCCCTGCCCAGCCGTGACCTCATTGCCGATTCGGTGGAGTACATGGTCAATGCCCATTGCGCCGATGCCATGGTGTGCATTTCCAACTGCGACAAGATCACCCCAGGTATGTTGATGGCTGCCATGCGCCTGAATATTCCCGTGGTCTTTGTGTCAGGCGGGCCAATGGAGGCGGGCAAAGTACGTTTGGCCAACCCATCGACACAGACCATTGAATTCAAGAAACTGGATCTGATCGATGCCATGGTCATGGCCGCCGACAGCAAGGTCAGCGATTCCGATCTGGCTGAAGTTGAGCGCTCGGCTTGTCCAACCTGCGGTTCCTGCTCTGGCATGTTCACTGCCAATTCCATGAATTGCCTGACTGAAGCTTTGGGCCTGTCCTTGCCCGGCAACGGTACGATGCTGGCCACCCATGGTGACCGGGAACAGTTGTTCAAGAAGGCGGGCCATGTGATCGTAGATCTGTGCAAACGCTACTACGAACAAGACGATGCTTCCATATTGCCACGTTCCATGGGCCTCAAGGCTTTTGAAAATGCCATCGCCCTTGACATTGCCATGGGCGGCTCCACTAACACAATCCTGCATATCCTGGCGATTGCCCAAGAAGCAGAGATCCAGTTCACTCTGGATGACATTGACCGCATATCCAGGATCGTGCCGCAGTTGTGCAAGGTCGCGCCCAACACCAACAAATACCACATTGAGGATGTACACCGTGCAGGCGGCATCATGGCCATCCTGGGCGAACTGGATCGTGCGGGCCGTTTGCATACCGATGTACCCACTGTGTTGGGAAAAACCATGAAGGCTGTGCTGGACGAGTGGGATATCGCCCGCAACCCCACGGACGCCGTCAAGACTTTTTACATGGCCGGTCCTGCGGGCATTCCCACGCAAGTAGCATTTAGCCAGAACACGCGCTGGCCTAACCTGGACATGGATCGCAGGGAAGGTTGCATCCGTTCGTTTGACCATGCCTTTAGCAAAGAGGGCGGATTGGCCGTGCTGCGTGGCAATATTGCGCTCGATGGTTGCGTGGTCAAGACTGCGGGTGTGGACGACAGCCTGCTGGTATTTGAGGGGCCCGCCCATGTGGTCGAGTCACAGGACGAGGCGGTTGAGCATATCCTGAATGACCGGGTCAAGGCAGGTGACGTCGTTGTCGTGCGCTACGAAGGCCCCAAGGGTGGCCCTGGCATGCAGGAGATGCTGTATCCCACCAGTTACATAAAGTCCAAAGGCCTGGGAAAAGCCTGTGCATTGTTGACCGATGGCCGTTTCTCGGGGGGCACGTCAGGTTTGTCCATCGGTCATTGCTCGCCTGAAGCGGCGGCTGGCGGCGCGATTGGATTGATCAGGAATGGCGACCGTATCCGTATCGATATTCCGAACCGCAGCATCCATGCATTGGTGAGCGAGGATGAACTGGCCAGGCGCCGCAGCGAGCAAGACAAGTCCGGTTGGAAGCCTGCGCTGCCACGCCCACGCAACGTGTCGGCTGCGCTCAAGGCCTACGCCAGGTTGGCCACCTCGGCTGATAAAGGCGCGGTGCGCAATTTATCGCTCCTCGATTGATCCTGGACCTGGCCCGAAATTTGTATGAAAAGTTATCGAAAAGAGATTTGGTTCAATGTTCAAACGCGTCGGGCATTCGTAAACATTACGTCCGAAGTGGAAAAGTGCCTGAGTGACAGTGGGGTACAGGAGGGTCTGGTCCTGGTCAATGCCATGCATATCTCGGCATCGGTCTTTGTCAATGATGACGAGCCTGGCTTGCACCATGACTTCGAACAGTTTCTGGAACGCTTGGCACCGCACGAGCCCATCACTCAATACCGGCATAACGATACCGGGGAAGACAATGCAGACGCCCACATCAAGCGTCAAATCATGGGACGGGAGGTGGTGGTTGCGGTTACAGGGGGAAAACTCGACTTTGGTCCCTGGGAGCAGATTTTCTACGGCGAGTTTGATGGCGGACGACGCAAGCGCGTACTGGTAAAAATCATTGGGGACTAAGCCCTACGCCACTTTGGCTAAAAAAAGTGGCACCAAACGAATGTCAGGGATGAACTCCGTCATGCCTTTCGCCGTGAATGGTGATTGAGTCTCCCTGCTGCCCCTATCCTATCCACCAATGCCACCAACGATGATTAAAAATCTTACTGCCCGTGATATTTCCAGGTCCCTCTCTTCCACCTATCTGGAACGCGGACAGGTCTATTACCGCCAGGGCAAGGTGACCCGGCAGGAAATCCATCTGGATGGCAACGGCGTGACGGCCATCGTTTCGGGTTCGGGGCGAAACGCCTACCATGTCAAGATCCGTCTCGTGGAACTCCCTGGGGGCGGTATGGGGATCGATGGAGAATGCAGTTGCCCCGTGGCATATAACTGCAAGCATGTGGCGGCGGCCTTGATCAGCGCCCATACCTATTGCCTGTCCCAGGCGTTTACCAAAGCCCCAGGGACGAGCATCGCAAAACCAAAGCCCATCCCAGCGGAACTTCCCCAGGAACTCATGGTCTGGCTACAGGAGCTTGAACGGGCCAGCTACCCCGCCATGGACAAGGATGCCCTGCCCCACGAGGTGACTCAACGACTCCTGTATGTGCTGAAACTGACCTCCACTCACCCCCCGCAACTGGGGGTGAGTTATTTCATCAGTCGGGTACTCAAGGCAGGAGGGTTCGGCAAAGCCCAGCCCCACCACACCGTCCTTGATCAGCGCAATCCCGCCCGCTACCTGACGGAGCGCGACCAGGACATTGTGGCCACCATGAGCGGATTACGCGCCCGCCAGCCCCAGGGACGACTGCGAGGCGAAGTGGGCGCCCGAGTGGTCACGGAAATGATTGCCACTGGCCGTTGCTTCTGGGAAACGACCGACGGGGAACCCCTTGCTCTGGGCGAAAAGCGCAGCGCCCAACCGCTCTGGACCATGGATGACGAGGGCAACCAGAAGCTGACTTTCACCCTGGCAGAACCGGCCCATATTTTGCCCTTTGCCCCCCCGTGGTATCTGGACGAGCACACCGGACTGTGCGGCGAGATCGACTCGGGCCTATCCGCCACCGTAGCCCAGGCCATGGCCGAAGCTCCGCTCATTCCACCCACCCTGATACAGCCCCTCAGCAGGGAATTGGCGCGGAAAGCGCCTGCGGCACAGGTACCCTTGCCGCAAACCCTGCAGGAGCGGCAGATTACCCAGGTTGTTCCGGTTCCCTGCCTGCGATTATCCACCGTCGAAGTGCCCGTCCCGTCCTTTGCTTCCGGGGCATCCCGCTTTGATCTCTACGTGCGAAGCCTGATCCGTGAACCCGAGCCGGAAATCATCGAGGTGGCACAGGTGGAATTCGATTATGACGGCATCCGGATCACGGGAACCGATTCCTCTCAGATGATTACGCGCCTTCGGGGAGCGGAATTGTGGCATATCCTGCGCCAGGACGACGCTGAAAAACGCCATATCGAGGAGGTGGAGTGCCTGGGGTTTTTGTCGGCCAGGTTGGCCCATAGCCCATTGGCAAAAATCGTTCCCCACGGCTGGATCCTTGCCGACAATGAGGACTGGACAAACTTTTGTCTGGTGGAACTGCCGGCGCTGAAGGCGGCAGGCTGGCGCGTGGAGGTGGAACCCGGTTTCCGTTTTGATTTTGCCCAGGTGGACGAATGGACCGCCACGGTGGAGGAAGGCAGTGGCAATGACTGGTTTGGTCTGGAGTTGGGAATCCAGGTGGATGGCCAGAAGTTGAATCTGACGCCGATCCTGCTCAACCTGATACGCCAGTTTCCGAAGCAGTTGACGCCAGCAGCGCTGGCGCAGATGACCGATGATCAGAACATCCTCATCGGCACCCTGCCCGATGGCCGGCCCTTGATCTTGCCCCCCTCCCGGGTGCGCGGCATTCTGTCCGTGTTGGTGGAATTGTTCGACAAGGACGCCCAACTGCAACGTCTGGAGTTGTCCCCCTTTCAGGCCGCCCGCCTGGTGGAACTGGAAGAAGCCCACGGGGACTTGCGCTGGATGGGTGGGGAACGGTTGCGCGAACTGGGCAGAAAACTGCAATCCTTTGAAGGGATTCGCCCCGTTCCTCCCCCGGCGGGACTGATGACCGGGTTGCGCGGCTACCAGCAGGAAGGACTCAACTGGTTGCAGTTTTTGCGGGAATACGATCTGGCAGGGATCCTTGCCGACGACATGGGGCTGGGCAAGACGGTTCAGGCCCTGGCCCATCTGCTGGTGGAAAAGGAATCCGGACGCATGACCCATCCCTGTCTGGTGGTAGCCCCCACCAGCCTGATGTTCAACTGGCACCGGGAAGCGGAGCGCTTTGCTCCCTCCCTGCGGGTTCTGGTCCTGCAAGGGTTGGAGCGCAAACAGCATTTCGACGCATTGGGAAATTACGACCTGGTGCTGACCACTTATCCTTTGCTGCCAAGAGACCGGGAAGTGCTGACCGGGCAGCAGTTTCATACCCTGATTCTCGATGAGGCGCACATCATCAAGAACCCCAAGTCCCAGGCCACCCTCATCGTGCACCAGATCCAGGCGCGCCATCGGTTGGCGCTGACGGGAACCCCTCTGGAAAACCATCTGGGCGAATTGTGGACCCTGTTCCATTTTCTGCTGCCGGGATTGCTGGGCCATGACAAGAGTTTTCGCAAACTATTTCGCACCCCCATTGAAAAACAGGGCAACAGCGAACGGCGCGGCATTCTGGCGCGGCGTATCGCCCCCTTTCTGCTGCGTCGAACCAAGTCCCAGGTGGCGCAGGAATTGCCTCCCAAAACCGAGATGGTGCGCTATTGCCAACTGGAAGGCCCCCAGCGGGATCTGTATGAAGCCATCCGGGTGGCCATGCATGAAAAGGTACAACAGGAAATCGACAAGAAGGGCATGAACCGCAGTCAGATCATCATTCTCGACGCCCTGCTCAAACTGCGCCAGGTGTGCTGCGATCCGCGCCTGCTCAAGTTGCCCGCCGCGCAAAAGGTGAAGCAGTCGGCCAAACTGGAATTGCTCATGGGTTTGCTGCCGGACATGCTGGAAGAAGGGCGGCGGATCCTGCTGTTTTCCCAATTCACTTCCATGCTGGCCCTGATCGAGGAGGAATTGATGAGCCGAGAGCTGCCCTATGTGATCCTCACCGGCGATACCCCTGACCGTGCCACCCCGGTCAACCGCTTTCAGCAGGGGGAAGTATCCCTGTTCCTGATCAGCCTCAAGGCCGGCGGGGTGGGATTGAACCTCACGGCAGCCGACACCGTGATTCACTATGATCCCTGGTGGAATCCCGCCGTGGAAAACCAGGCCACGGACCGGGCCCACCGTATCGGCCAGGAAAACCCGGTATTCGTCTACAAACTGCTGACCGAGGGAACGCTGGAGGAGAAGATCATCGCCCTCCAGGAGCGCAAAAGGGATCTGGCCCAGGGAGTTCTGGCGGGTGCCGGAGAAGCCACGACTTCCATCACGGCCACCGAACTGGCCCAGTTGTTCGAGCCCTTGGGGTAAATCCGCCTTGGAATTGCATACAGTCGTTGACCATCCTATCCTGTGGGTATAGGATGCGCGAATGGGGACACTGGAACATGAAAATGAAAATTCTGTCCATGAAAAACCTTAAAAAAGAAATGCTGTCCGTTGTTCGCGGTGAGCGCAAAGCCCCTGCCGATGCTGCGCAAATCACTAGGAAAACTTGAAGCCTTCGGCTTTGTACGACCGCGTCAAGGCGCCGGAAAATCAAAAATACCAGAAGTCGCAATCCATCGGCTGACTGTGGACATGGACATCTGCGCTCAGCAAGATAGGGTAGCAGTCGCTTAACGAACAAGGTTGGATCGTGCGCAGCCACGATCTGAACCGTTTGTTGGACAAGCCTGGCAAGTCCCCCAAGTCCCTGTGACCCTTGTTATGGAAATATCTCTCTGACTGTGGTGGTGCCGATGGGGGGCATCCCCGGATAATGCGGACTGGTGCCCAGGAAGGGAATTATGGATGCCGTATTGAAAGGGCTTACAGCGCTATTTGGCGTAAAGTTGGCGTAGAAAACAGGAATGATGCCCCATAT
>JAJZDE010000002.1 GCA_021828745.1 Pseudomonadota bacterium | reverse complement strand
CGGTAAGGAACAGAAAAAAAGCAATATTTACAAAGCAGTCGTCAGTCGTGTCGAGCCTTCGCTCGAAGCCGTCTTCGTGGACTACGGTGCAGAACGGCACGGTTTTCTGCCCTTCAAGGAAATTGCCCGTACTGCCTTGGGCGACGACGAAGGAGATTTTTCCCGCCAACGCATCGCCAGTTTACTCAAGGAAGGTCAGGAACTCATTGTCCAGGTCGACAAGGATGAGCGAGGAAACAAGGGTGCGGCCCTGACCTCTTTCATCAGTTTGGCAGGCAGATATCTGGTATTGATGCCCAACAACCCGCGCGGTGGCGGCGTTTCACGACGTGTGGAGGGAGAAGAGCGCGCCGAATTGCGGGATGTCCTCGCTCAACTCGAAGTCCCTGCCGGCATGTCCCTGATTGCCCGCACTGCGGGCATTGGTCGCTCGGCTGAGGAGTTACAGTGGGACCTCAACTATCTCCTGCAATTATGGGCTGCCATTGAGGTTGCTGCCACAGGCCAGAAAGGCGCCTTCCTGATTTACCAGGAAGGAAGCTTGGTCATTCGGGCCATTCGCGACCTGTTCCAGCCCGATATTGGTGAAATCCTCATCGATACCGAACTCATTCACGAGCAAGCGCGCCAGTTCATGAGTCACGTCATGCCTGGGAACGTCAATAAGGTCAAATTGTACCATGATGACGTGCCACTTTTCTCGCGCTTTCAGATCGAACACCAGATTGAAACGGCTTACCGCCGTGAAGTCAATCTACCCTCCGGCGGGGCCATCGTCATCGACCATACCGAGGCCCTGGTCTCTGTAGATGTCAACTCGGCCCGTGCCACACGAGGTTCGGATATCGAACATACAGCGCTCAACACCAATCTTGAAGCAGCCGATGAAATTGCTCGTCAATTACGTTTGCGCGACCTGGGAGGGCTCGTCGTCATCGATTTCATCGATATGGAAAACCCGCGCAACCAGCGCGAGGTGGAAAACCGCCTGCGTGATGCCCTGCGCTACGACCGGGCGCGCGTTCAAACCGGCAAGATTTCCCGCTTTGGTTTGCTCGAACTGTCCCGCCAACGGCTGCAGCCTTCCCTCGGAGAAACCAGTCATACTCCCTGCCCACGCTGTCATGGAACCGGAGTGATCCGCGATACGGAATCCTCTGCCCTGCATATTCTGCGCATCCTGCAGGAAGAAGCCATGAAGGACAATACAGCCATCGTGCGCGCTCAGGTACCGGTAGATGTCGCCACATTCCTGCTCAATGAAAAGCGCCCGGACATCTATGGCATAGAGGCCCGTCTCAAGGTCCATGTCATGCTGATCCCCAATATTCACATGGAAACGCCCCACTACTCCGTGGTACGCATTCGCCATGATGAAGCCAATCAAATGGACTTCACGGAAGCCAGTTACCAGTTGGTTGAAGTTCCTGCCGAGAATCAGGAACCCCGGGTCCATGCGGTCACTACGCCCAAACCTGACCGTCCCATTGCTGCGGTCCGCGGCATCACCCCTCAGCAACCCGCACCCATGCCCGTAGTCAGTGCCCCGGCACCTGCCTCCCCACCCGCGCATACCTATCGCGAACAAGAGCGCAAAGGTTTGTTCGGGACCATCATGGGTTGGCTGAAAGGTAACTCTGAACCTGCGGGGACACCTTCCAAAACCGTTTCGACAGTTCTCCCTACCGAAGTCAGGACAGCACCCCCTGTTCCTGCTCGTTCCGAACGAGAGGATCGTCGCCCCCCGCGTCAACGACGGGAACGACGGGATCGTGGTCAGCAGAACCGTCCTCCAGCCCCTGGGACCACTATCCAGAGTGAGGTGGCAGTTCTGGATACCCAGGCAGAAACCAGGTCTGCCCCCAAACCCCCTCGCACACAAAGACGAATCCGCCCCACGGATGACTCCGCCTCCCCTCCCAGTATCATGACGGCAGAACTGCCCGTCGTAGAAGGAGAGGAAGTCAGCACCGTACCGGCAGAAAAAGAAGGTCGGCGCCGGGGACGACGGGGAGGACGACGTGAAAAGTCTCGCCGTTTCAATGGGGCCATTGCGCCATCTTTTCCCCGCTCTGAGCCGGACACACAGAAGGAAGGAGATGAGGAGGAGAGGGAAGAAGGGCTGCATGCGCCCGTTTCCGCCTTGCCCGGCACAGAAGAAGTTCATCAGGACGGTGCCACCCCTGCCGTGACCCTCGCACCCCCAGCCGAGTTGGAAATCCTGTTGCCCGAAGCAAAAAAAGAGAATCTCTTCCCCAGCGCAGAGCCCTTGATCATTTCCACCCTGGTGTCCTCTCCGGATACGATGGATGAACGGAGTCCTGATGCAACTTCCCACACAGAACCCGTCCAGTCGCCATTGCCTGCGGAAACGGTGCTCCATGAACCTCCTGCTGCAGTGGTCTCGGCTCCTGCGACCTCCCTTCGGGAGGAAACGCTGACGGTTCCTCCCGAATCCGGTCTGGTGTTGGTACAGACTCGCATGGTTGCTCAGGAACCCGAGGAACTTCCCGCACCGGTACGGCGGCGACGCACCGCGCGCACGCGCTCCGCTCCTGTCCAGAGTGAACCTTTGATGCAGGTGGAAACACAAAATTCGTTGACGACTCCTGACATCACCGAATAAACCTGCCCATCCCTCGCTCGGATGAAGTTCCGAACGGGAGATGGGCGGATGGCATTATTAGGGAAGTTCGCCAGCCTTCTCGATCCCTGCGTAGTAGTCGCGCCAGATTTTCCAGTCCGCACGGACCTGTTGGGCACAGATGAGTGCCCACTGCAACAGACCAGAATGCCAGTCCGTCCGTTGTCCAAAGGCGATCAGTTCGTCCGGGCCAGCCGCCCCTTGTCGCCCGCTTCCGCGCAGATGGGCCCAGGCCGTCACTTGGCCACAGGTTTCCATGAGGTATTGCCAATCCTGGAGAGAGGTCTTGGGAAGTAAACAGACCCGGTCCTCGCTTGGCTGCAGTCCACGCAACAAATAGGGCTTGCCACTCATTTGGACCGCCCGTAGAAACGCCATGGAACAGGCTTGCAGGCGAAACTGGACATTCACGACCCGCTCTGCCTCGCTGCCCCAGGCAGGTTGAGGGACCTCACTGCTCAAGGACAGGGCCGATGAAAGCGCCTCTTTGAGATCGAGCAGATAATTTCCATCCGGTGATCCTTTTCCCTCCACCAGCACAATGTAACGATCGACCCCCAGACTGCCCGTCCCGGCAATCCGCCGGGCTACGTCATGCATCGTAAACCAGGTCGGGTCATCAGACTGGCGCGCCAGATCCTCCATGAAATCGGTTACCTGGTGTCGTTGTTTCTCGGTCACCGGCAAAGCTTTCCCGATCGTCAGATTCAGGTGCCGGTGATGTCCTTTGAGGATCGTTCGGGAATTGAGATAATCCACCCGTTTACGCCCCTTCAACCCCTCCAGCAATGATCGCACTGGTCCGTTGGCCGTCTCCTTTTCCACCCAGCGCGACTTTCCTGCGGCCAAAGCCGCACCATAGGCCCGTACGTAAATGCCACAGAGGGTATCGCCCAAGGAACCGTCTCCTGTCACTTCCCGACAACCCAGATGGACACTGGTCAAAAATCGCACCAGATCCCAGGTACACGGGGCAAGGGCGGCTTCATCAAAATCATTGATATCAAAATAGACCAGTCGGTTATCCCCCTTGTAACTGCCAAAATTCTCCAGGTGCAAGTCCCCGCAGGACCAGGTCAGCGGGGCCGATGTCTTCAAAGCGTGGGCGGGTAACGTGGCATAGAACCAGTGGCAGGTCCCACGCAAAAAAATGAAGGGGTTCTCTGCCATCTTTTGATATTTCAGGTTCAAACGTTCGGGATCGCGTCCCGCATTGAAGGTATTGATGGCTGCAATGCAATCCATGTCTTTCACTTGGTTGGATGGAGGAAATGAGGTATCATGCGCCACCGCTCCGGTTTTTGCCAAGATATCTCTTCCCCATGATCCAATCCCCGTCCCCAGCCTGGATCAGCACACGATCATTATTATGGCTCATTCTGCGCGAGATTCATGCGCTGCAGAGTCTGAATTTCCCGAATCCTCGCCTTTCGTTGCCCCAACAATGATGGTAAGGATCATGAAGCGCATCACCCGTGTCTTTTTTTTGAGCCAGGGACTTATCTGCCAGATTGCCCTGGCCAACCCGGGCAATGTCTTGCAGGGGCAAGTCGAAGATAGCCTGGGAAACCCCATTGCCCAAGCCCAAATCCAGGTTCAGGATGATTCGGGGAAAATACAAGCCACACTGCGCAGTGATGCCCAAGGCCAGTTCCATCTTTCGCTTTCCCCTGGCACCTACAGTGTGCAAGCCCATCAGGATCCCTACCAGGACGCCATCGGCATCGTCACGATGGATGGCGCAGATCAGGCGACCCGGCTGACCCTCGGAAGTACCCAGGCTCTGGCCGTTCAAATCAGTAGCGCGCAAAAGAGAAGTTCCCGTACCCAGGTTTCCACCCAGAATGCCAGCAGTATCACGCGCTTCGATGCCCAGGCCATCCAGGACTTGCCGCAAGGAGAAAACACCCCCCTCAATCAGGTTCTCCTGCAAGCCCCCGGCGTCGTCAATGATTCCTTTGGCCAACTGCATATCCGGGGCGATCATGCGAACATCCAATACCGCATCGACGGTATTCTGCTGCCTGAAGGCATGAACGGTTTCGGACAATTTTTTGACACTCGTTTCGCTCAACAGATCGATCTCATGACCGGCGCTTTGCCGGCCCTTTATGGAGATCATACAGCGGGGGTGGTCTCCATCACCACGAAACAGCAGTACGATGGAACAGGACAATTCGACTTGTACGGTGGGAGTTTCAACACGCTCAACCCCAGTGTGGAATACGGTAATTCCATCGGTAATCTGTCCTATTTCTTCACTGGCTCGTACCTGAGTAATAGCCTGGGCATCCAACGTCCCAATCCCGGTTCGCCGATCAACGACAATACCCAGCAGTTTCGTGGTTTTGGGTATCTATCTTACTTGCTCGACCCTACCACCAAGGTCAGTCTCATGTTGGGCGGATATGATGGTCACTTCCAGATTCCTGCCAATCCGGGTCAAGTCCCTGACCCCAATCAAATCGGAATTTTGCCTCAGATGGGTTTGAAGGGATACAACTCTGCTACAGTCGCCGATCAACAGAACGAATCCAACCAGTTTGCCATCCTGGCTCTCCAGGGTTCCCTCAACGATCAACTGGATTACCAAAGTTCAATTTTCAGTCGCAATACGAGTCTCCAATATCTTTCTGACATTCCCGGAAACCTCGCCTTCAATGGAGTCGCTCCAGACGTCCTGCGCAGCAGTCTCAGCAATGGGGTGCAAAGCGATGCTACCTGGCGTCTCACGCCCACGCATACCGTGCGGTTCGGTTTCTATGGTCAGACAGAAAACATCGTCAGCAACAATACTTCCACCGTGTTCCCGGTCAACGGCAACGGGATGGTGGCAGGACCCGCCTATGCCATAACAGACAATCACACCTACAATGGCAATACCTTATGGGCCTTATACACTCAGGATGAATGGAAGGCAAGCGATCACCTGACGCTCAATTATGGGTTGCGTTTCGACCAGGTCAACGCTTTTGTCAATGAAAACCAATGGAGTCCGCGCATCGGTATGGTCTACACCCTGACTCCCCAAACGACCTGGCACATGGGGTACTCACGGTACTTCACCCCACCGCCCAACGAGTTGGTCAGTACCAGCACACTGGCACTGTTCCAGAATACCACCTTGGCAGCCAACGGTCAGAACAGTCCGGTCAAATCGGAACGCACCGATTATTATGATGTCGGACTGTTACATCAACTCAACACCCAAACCAATGTAGGCGTGGATACTTATTACAGCCGAAGCACCAACCTGCTTGACGAAGGCCAGTTTGGTCCTGCCCTGATCATGACCCCCTTCAATTACAACGAGGGCCTCATCTATGGGATCGAATTCACGGCCAACTACAAGAATGAGAATTTTTCTTCCTATGCCAACCTGGCACGCACCATCAGTCAGGCACGCGGCATCAGTTCCAGCCAGTACCTGTTTTCTCCGGCCGTATTGAGTTATGCGGCCAACAATTGGGTTTATGTGGACCATCAACAGGCACTCACTGCATCCAGCGGCTTGGCTTATAATTGGAACGGTACCCACCTGTCCGCCGATCTCATCTACCAGAGCGGGTTGCGGAACGGTTTTGCCAATACCACCAGCCTGCCTGCCTATACGGTGGTCAATCTGGGAGTGCGTCGTACCATCGCTCTTGATTCCACCGGTCCTATGGAATATCGTTTGGTCCTGCTCAATCTGTTCAATCAAACCTACCTGATCCGGGATGGTTCCGGGATTGGCGTAGGTGCCCCTCAATATGGCATGCCCCGAGGAATTTTTCTGGGCATCACCAAACCCTTGTAACGACCTGTGAGGCTATGGATTCATGCAAGAACTGATCGAAAGTTGGCATGCCCTTCAACTTGGAGGGCCGACACTGTATCCCCTGCTGGGCCTTGCGCTGGTGGCGTTGGTCATTCTCATCGACCGTACATGGGTATTTTTTCGCTTTATCCGTTTGCCCCGCTCCCTGGACCAACTGGTCAGCACCTACGGGTTCACCTGGGAAAGTCTGGATGAAGAAATTCATCGCTCGGGAGAAAGCAATTACTACGGTCGCTTTTGCCGCAATATCCTGGACCACCGAACACGCCCTCTCTGGTGGATCGAATCGCGCGCCCAGGACCAAGCGCAAATCCTGGAAAAGGGCATGGGAAGAGGGCTTTGGGTCCTGGAAACCATTGTCACGGCCGCGCCCCTACTGGGACTGCTGGGCACTATCACGGGCATGATGCATGCTTTCAACCTGATCGGAGGCAATGGCCTGGTTGATCCCAGTGGCGTGACAGGGGGCGTAGCACAAGCCTTGATTGCCACGGCAGTCGGGATATTCATTGCCCTGATCGCCCTGTTCGGATTCAATTATTTTTCTCGTCAGCAAACTCATGCCCTCGAGGAGATGGAACGACTGGGGACTCATCTTCTGGATAATCTTCGCCTGGGCTATGAATTCCCCGTCCACGAACAGGAATCTCCATGAAACTCCGTCCCACTCGCACCTATCGCCGGGGCCGCATCGAAATCATCCCCATGATCGATGTGATGTTCTTCCTGTTGGCCACGTTCATGCTGGCTTCGTTGTCCATGCAAAATCTCCACTCATTGCCGGTCAATTTGCCTCAGGGACACGCGTCTCCTCTCCAGGCCAAGCACCCCATCACTCTGACCATTACGGCCCAAAGCCAAATTCTGGTCGACAAAACCCCCGTCACCCTGGATACCTTGGGCAAGGTGCTGAAACAAAAAATGGGGAAATCGGACCAAACCGACCTCATCGTGGCCGCCGACAGTCAGGCACCCAATGGGATTACCGTTCAGGCGATGTTGCGCGCCCGTGGAGTTGGCGTACAGCATTTTCTGATCGCTGTGAAACATGCGGACTGATCCCCCAGCCCTACTGACCTTGAACGATACCTTCTGGCCACGGTTGCCAGTCACCCTTCCCCTTGCCGTTATCCTCTGTCTTCTTGGTCTGCAACTGCTCACCCAATGGCTGGCACCTCCCGCCAAAAAAATCCCCCCCCCGATTCCTGTCGATGCACAGATCATTGAACTGCCTGCCGCCCATGAAGCCCACGCCGGCCCTCCCCCGGCGCCTGTGGCCAAACCCATCCCTGTCGTGCCTCGTACCCTGCGTCTGCCCGAGCCCAGCCCTCCCCCTCTTCCTCATTCGGAAACTCCTACCCCTGCCGCTCCCCCGTCCAGCACTCCGACGGCATCGTCTCCCCCGGTCAACGCACCGGCTTCAACCCCCGCGCCGCCCAGCGCCTCTCCCCCACTTCCACCTACCCCATCCAATGTGCCGCCCGCTGGTCCCCACGGACAAGGGGCCAGCGAAGTGCGGGCAGCCCGTGCATTGGTCCACCCTCTGCCGGTCATTCCTGATGAGTTACGCGCTTCAGCCCTGAAAGAAGTGGCCTTGGTACGTTTTCATATCAGTAAAGATGGCACCGTCACCGTAGAATTGCTGCATCCCACCCAAACTCCCCGGCTCAATCGCCTGCTTCTGGAAACCTTGCAACAATGGCGGTTTTTCCCTGCGATCAAGAATGGTCACCCGGTCGATTCAGTTCAGGATCTGAGCCTGAAAATATCCGTGCAGTGACCACTTCAGCACGGTCAAATTTTATCTTCACCTCCTCTCCCAATATCAATTTCTTTCAGTTATCATGGAGCCATGCGCCTTCATACTTCACTCGTTTTTGAACCCTCAACTCAGATCAGCGCGTTGCAGAGGCACGTCGACCGGCTCAAGCAAAACCCTGAAGTGGCTGCCCTCCTGATTCTGGCATGCGATGCCAACGGCTATACCCCAGCCAATCTGGATCCCCTTCTGCACGCCTGCACCAAACCCGTTCTGGGTGGAATTTTTCCGCAAGTGTTACATGAAGGCAGGGCATGGTCTGAAGGCGTGGTGGTGGTCGGTTTATCCCGTGCTCCCGTTTTTGTCGCCCTGAAAAATCTTTCACAACATTCCGGTTTCGAAGAAACTCTCGACCATTCCTTCAACCTATCTACCTTGCCTGCCCCTCACACCCTGCTGGTATTCGTCGATGGTCTCTCCGCACATATTTCCAGTTTGGTCGAGGGGCTGTTCAATACCTTTGGGCTGGAATTCAATTATCTGGGCGGGGGCTGTGGATCGCTGTCCCTCCAACCTAAACCTTGCGTCATTACCCCCGCCGGACTGCTCCAGGATGGCGCCTTGTTGGTACTTCTAGACTACCCCAGTAGCATTGGCGTTGCTCATGGCTGGGTCTCCATTTCCAAACCTTTCAAGGTCACCTCTGCCCAGGGAAACACCATTCATTCCCTGGATTGGCGCCCCGCTTTCGAGGTGTATCAGGAAATTCTGAAAATGCATGGGGATCAGCACATCACCCCGGACAACTTTTTCTCCATCGCCAAAGCCTACCCCTTTGGAATTACCCGTCTCGATGCGGAAATGGTGGTCCGCGACCCCCTGACGACCCGGGACCAGCACATCGTCTGTGCCGGTGAAGTACCTACGGGCACTTTTGTGCGCGTGTTGCACGGTAACCAGCATACTCTTCTCCAGGCCGCCCAACGAGCTCACGCCGTGGCTCGCCAGTCTTGGGCTGAAACTCAGTCGCATCCCCATGAACTTCAATTCGTGGTAGATTGCATTTCGCGCGCACTTTTTCTCGAACAGAATTTCTGCCAGGAACTGGCGGCCATCCACACCTCCGGTCCGATGCTGGGTGCCCTGACCATCGGTGAAATTGCAAACAGCGGTCAAGACTATCTGGAGTTCTACAACAAAACAGCCGTGGTAGGTTTTTTCTGATGGAGAACATTGATTCCTGGCGTCTGGTCCAGCAGGAAGTTCTGCAGGAAATTGCAATGTCCATTGGCACCAGTTTGAACCTGGAACAAATGCTCAAGTCCACACTTCCGGTTTTCATGCGTCGTTTGGGGTGCACCTTGGCTTCCGTTGTCACGCGCCGTGGAGAAGAGGATCCCATCCAACTCATGACGCTGCCCCGCAATACCCGTCACGAACTACAGTTGGAATTCCTGTACCGGCTACTGAGCCAGTATGATCGACGGGACACCGAGATGCCGTCGATTTTTCACACCGCGTTGGACCAGTTCCACTGTTATCTCTGGCCGCTTCCTGAAATCGGTTTTCTATTATTGGCACGCAGCACTCCCCTGCCTCTCGATCTGGTTCAGGAAATCGGTCCTCTGGCGGGTAAACTGGGGGTGGCCATACAAGCCTGCCAGCAACATGCCCAATTGAATACTACCCGCCAAGCCTTGGCAGATAACGAGCGGCGTTGGAAACTGGCACTGGAGGGTGCAGGACATGGTGCCTGGGACTGGGATCCCATCACCAATACCGTATTCACGTCCTCATCCTGGAAGTCCCTGCTTGGTTTCAAGGAGGAAGAAATCGGGAATCGTTTCGAAGACTGGTCCAGTCGCATTCATCCCGATGACCTGCCCGCCTCTATGGAACGTCTGGAACATCATCTGGCAGGAAAACTTCCGGTCTATCGCAGTTTACATCGCATGCGGCATCGTCAAGGACACTATGTGTGGATGCTCGACCAGGGGATGGTTTTTGGACGCGATGTTCAGGGTAATCCTCTGCGGGTCGTTGGCACCATCACCGATATGACGGAACGCAAGAAACTCGAAGAGGAATTGGTTAAGGCTTATGAGATTGCCGAACGAGCCAACCGTTTGAAAAGCGAATTTCTGGCCAGCATGAGTCATGAAATCCGGACCCCCATGAATGGCATCATGGGTATGACCGACCTGATACTGGATACTCAACTAGCCCTCGAACAACGCGAATATCTCAACCTCGTCAAGTTCTCAGCACGGCAATTGCTCACCCTCATCGATGATATTCTGGACCATTCCAAGATTGAAGCCGGAAAATTTACGTTGTCACATGAGTTTTTTGATCTGCGTCACGTATTGGAAAACACTTTACGGCCACTTCAAATTCAGTCTGAAGACAAGGGGTTGAATTTCTTTCTTGAAGTCGAATCTGAGTTACCGATTTTGATCGGTTCAGATCCCGACCGACTCTGCCAGATTCTCGTCAATCTGGTGGGCAATGCCATCAAGTTCACTGCCCACGGCCATGTAAAGGTGCGGGTCACCCCTGAGGCCTCCCTACCGAACGCACTGCATTTCTGTGTCTCCGATAGTGGCATCGGTATTCCAAAAAATCAGCAGGAACAGATCTTTTGTGCTTTCACCCAAGGGGACGGAAGTATCACCCGACAGTTTGGAGGAACCGGATTGGGATTGACAATCTCTTCCAGTTTAATCAAACTATTAGGCGGTTCTATTTATGTTGAGAGCGAACTTGGGAAAGGCGCAGCATTCCACTTTATTTTGCCCTATCAACCCAAGGATACCACCGTTCCTCTCCCGCTCCCCCAACCGCCCTCTCAGGTCTTTCCCTCGCTGAATTGCGCGCGGGTCCTGATTGCCGAGGATAATCCCACCAATCGCCTGCTGGCCCAAAAAATTCTGGAGAAGGAAGGCTGTCAGGTCATTCTGGCAGAAAACGGTGAAGAGGCCCTCCTACAATGGGAATCCAATCCCATCGACCTGATCCTGATGGATGGAATGATGCCCGTCATGGACGGGATCACAGCAACCCTTCAGATCAGAGCCAAGGAAAAACTCAAGGGATCCGCCCCCATTCCCATCATCGCCCTCACCGCCAATGCCATGGTAGAAGATCGCCAACGCTATCTTGATGCGGGCATGAGCGACTATCTGTCCAAACCCTTCAAGCCGGATGAGTTGCGCAAGATCCTGGGAAACTGGCTGAAGCATTGACCCCTTTCCACTGTAAAATGGGTTAGAATCCGCAGAATAGTTGGCCCAGGTGGCGAAATTGGTAGACGCAGCAGGTTTAGGTCCTGCCGCCGAGAGGTGTGGAGGTTCGAGTCCTCTCCTGGGCACCAGTAATGCCAGCGGATTTTCTGTGGATGTATCAGCCGAGGTAGGGGTGGCCTTCTCTTTCACCTCAAAGGTGCTGTCATTTTTTTCCCTCACCAACTTCTCCGAGTTGGGACATTACACCTGCGGGACTTCCTGCAACACGAGTCTGAGTTTTTCTGGCGCAAGTCCGGAAATCGGGGGGGTCGTACTCGATCCCGCCAGGAAGTTTGCTATTTTCTCCAATGGATCCGGGTATGACGTTCTGGACTACACCACCCCAAGTACACCCACAAAATTGAGAACCATTCCTTTGTCCGGTACGAAAGTCACCGAAAACTTCGGTTATCACCCGTCCCTGTCAGTGGGAGGCGTGGCTTATCCGTTGATTGTGACAGGCGGTTACTCTTCCCTCAACTTCATCGATGCAAGTACGGGTAAGGTGTACACCCCGGACATGGCAACTTCCACCAATCTTGGCGGGATTGCTTCGGGTGCTTGTCAAGTTGACCACATCTCCGTCGATATCAGTTACAACGTTGCAGTTCTGGGCTGCGAATTCTCCAGTACGGATCAAGGTTATTTGATAGACCTCAACAAGTTGGCACTGAATCCCGCTGCGGGAACCTACAGTTTACCAACCACTGCCGTTCTTTCTTTCACCTTGCCCGCCTATGAAATGGATGACGTGGCGGTCGACAGCAACAACCATTTGGCCTTTATAGGCTCAGGAGGATATGCCGGCAACGTGGGGTATTTTATTGGGAAATTGAATGATCCCAGAATTTCCCCCCTTGGCTTTTCCTTGACCACGGGCAGCACCATTCTTCCCATGCCCGTCTTCAGTTCAACCAATGTATCCAACTGTACCGTCACGGGTTGTACCCCCTTGACTATCGGCGCGCATTGGTATGGCTGGACAGACCCCCACGCCATTGGGGCGTTTACGGACAGTACCGGAAACAGTATCGTGCTGTGGGAAAACGATACGAAAACAGCCGTATCCGTCCTCAACATGTCCGAACTTATTGCCGGATCGTCATTGATGCCCACGCTCAGCATTTGGTATCAAGGACTTCCATAACATCAGGGAGAACGGGCAGGATATTCTCACCCGGAGGTTTATTACCTAATCGTGCAAGAGCGCGAGGTGCGATACCAAATATTACGGAGACGAAGCATGAAGACTAGAAAAAAACTGTTGTTGCTGGCGTTAGTGGGTTTCCCGGTTGTTCCCGCATTTTCCGAGGGACAGGTCCCATCCACAAACAGTGTTACGAGTCCATTCACAGGGATTTATGTGGGCGCAAGAGCCGGGATCAATGATTCGACCTTTGGCAATGGAAATCCATCGGCCTTGGCAGGAGGGGCAACCAACCTGATCCCCTCTCAACAAAACTACGGGACGGCCATGGGTCTCGAAGCGGGTTATGCCTGGGGATTGGGACCCACCGTGCTGGGTCTGGATGCCTACTATGGTCTCAATACGAATGGTCGTTCGGGTTATGTCAGTGGCATTCAACCCTACGGAAGTCGTGACTACGGATTGGCGCTCAAGTTTGGCTATCCGCTCACCAGTACGCTCATGCCCTACGCACGGCTGGGCTATGGACATTTGACAGGAACACTCTCCGCAGCCGGTCTTTCCGGTGACACGGCAAATGGAGGGTTGGGCATAGAGTATCTGTTTGCTCCCCACTGGAGCGTATCTGCCGAATGGAATGCCATGTCGATTGCCAATAACGCCAACACCATGAACAACAATACATATACGGTGGGAGTCAATTACTACTTCGGTTCAACCAAGTCCTCCGCCCATTGAAAAAGAAGGTGCTCGCCATGCAATAACCCGCTCGTGCCATACCTTCCAACCCGAGAGATCCGGTCTCTCGGGTTTTTTTATGGCAGATCGTCGCTTCCTGCTTGCCCCAGCCGCAGGCATCCCGTCACCGCTGCGCCAAGTCGAATACCGCACACACGGGGGTGTCAGATTTTATTACATTCTTGACCGGCAATTTTTCAGTTGAAAGAATTTACAACTATATTTCAACGTGTTGTAAATCACGGCATCGTTTTTGCTTATAATTTCAGACAACCCGATCGCTTCCATCAAGCGAAAAATGATGGGAAAATCAACGCAGGAGAACGAGGTCTGTGAAAGCGGCGATGGTCAATCAATGAAGATGGGGATTCCATGAAGGTGCTCATGGTGGATGATCATGCACTTTTTCGTGACGGGTTGCGCCTGTTGCTGTCCTCTATCCATCCTGATGCCATGCTCTTCGAGGCAGATACGGTTGTTGACGCATTGTCCATGCTGGCGAAACACCCCGATCTAACCTCCTGTCTCCTCGACCTCAACCTCGGACAAGAACGTGGACTACCCGTTTTAAAAAGAATCAGACTCGAATCCCCTGACGTGCCCGTGATCATCGTTTCAGGTTCGGATGATCCCTCGACCGTGCGTGCCTGTATGGAAGCCGGGGCCATGAGTTACATTCCCAAAAGTCTGTCTTCCGAAGAATTTCTGGATGCCCTGAAACATACTCTGGAGGGGAAGTTCTTTTTCCCCCATGATGAGGATGATATCCCTCTCTCCTCCGGCCTGCCCAACCTGACCCCCCGCCAACGTGAAGTTCTGTATGCCCTCAGTCGCGGTTTTTCCACAAAATCGATCGCCAAGGAACTGTCCCTCTCCGAATATACGGTCAAGGATCATATATCCGACCTTTTTCGGATTCTCGGGGTAAAGAACCGAGTCGAGGCCATCACCAAGACCAACCTCTTGTACCTGCGTCCCCAATGAAATGAGTGTCTTTCCCTGCTGGCTGCGCACATGGTTCGGCCCAAATCATGCATTGACTGACCATCCCCCCACCTCCCCATTGAAGCAGGAAATGACACGGGAGGTCGTGACCCTTCACGCAAGGGTACTGCTGCACATGCCCCTCGTTCAATTATTTTTCATTGGCGGAGTGGGCTGGATCGTCTACCCGTCCGTACCTCTCTCAACCTTTATATTATGGTGTGCGCTGGCGCTGGGCGTGGAATTGCTCCGTGCTGCCCTTGCGTGGTGGGTTCTGCCACGTGTCGACAAACTGGACCCGAAGCGGCTCCATGCCGCATTCATGACTTTGGATGCCTTGGCTGGCGCCAGTACCGGTTTATCCGCCGTTCTCTTCCTGCGCCATCTTTCTTTCGTATCCCAGTCGCTGATCGAGATCATCCTGTTCTCCGTTGCCGCTGCCGGGGTGTCCGTGGCAGTCTCCTCCAGATACATGACGGCAGCGTATTCGTTCCTGGTATTGCTGGGCGCAACGATCCCCTGGATAGGACTGCACCCGGACAAAAGTTGGGCCGTTATGGGCCTGACCCTCGTTTATTGGTTATTTCTGATCCGGGTGGCCACCGAAAGCGAACGCCTGCTCTATCGCTCTGTTCTGATCCGCCAGGAACGTGATCGCATCATTTCAACCGTCAGCCATGATCTGCGCCAACCCCTTCATGCACTGTCTCTTTATGGTGCCGTGCTGGTCTCCCACCCTTCGGCACAAACCCTCCAGGAAACCCGAAAAAACATCGATCATATCGTCCGGGATCTGGAACGAATGCTGGCCGACGTACTGGATCTCTCAAAAATCTCTGCGGGAAATTACCCGACGCAACAGAATGTGTTTTCATTGGACACCGCTGTTGCCGATATTTGCGATGAATTTGATTCGAGTGCTTCTGCCAAGGGTTTGAAAATTCGGCGAACGCTCAACCCTGTCAAAATTTCCGGGGACAAATTGGCGGTGGCTCGAATCGCGCGCAACTTGATCGACAATGCCATCAAGTTCACCGAACAGGGAGAAGTTCATGTCACGACTTCATCATCCCAAGAGGGAGATCCATTGCTCTATGTGGCAGATACCGGACAGGGCATTGCCGACACAGAGCAGGAGCTCATATTCAGGGAGTTCTATCAAATCAACCATTCCGAAGAAGGAACAGGCCTGGGTCTGTCCATCGTCCGTCGCCTGACAAAACTCATGGGGGCCAGAATATCGGTGAAGTCTGCACCGGGACAGGGATCCTGTTTTCAGGTTTCGTTCCCACCTCCCCCAAACGGAGGGATTGTCGCCCTCAATCTCCATCGTTAACATGGACCCATATGATATTGGTATGGATCGTGCACATGCCAAGCAAGGTAGTTCATGGTACACATTAAATTCGCGGCGTTGAACATGGGTTGGGTATTCGATTAATCAGCGCATACGTTTGGCACTTCGCAGCCAGCCAGCAGAAATCTGGGCGCTGAGCACTTTAACCCCGTCAACCTACCGCCGATGCCGCTCATGGCGTCTCTGTAGCAGCGTAGGCAACAATTCTTCAATGTATTCACGGGCATGGCCCCGAGTTTTTACTTTTGCAAATCGTCCCCGAGCGTCCTCGATGCCGACGATCTCCCGATGTGCCTTGCATAACGAGTAGAGAAATGCCTGCAAGGGTGCACCCTCTGGGATCAGCTCATCTTCGGGTCTTCCGTGGAATATTGAATCGTTCATGTTCCGATCCTTGGTGGGCAATCAGTTCGACACGTTGAGGTGAGAAACGAAAGCACATCATGTGCTGCCTTGTCCCTGTCCGTGAGGGGCTGCAAACCGAATAATCGCTCCAGCGTTGCCGGGATTGAGCCATGGTCAAAGATTGTGTGGTCCACACGGCCTCGTTCCACCCATGGCGAGATAACCAGCGCAGGCACGCGAACGCCATAGACTGAGAAATCAAAGCCATTTCGGCTCAGACCCCCGGCTGCGCCATCGTTTGGCGGAGCGGCCTTGCCGGGAGCAACGCTGTCGTAGAAGCCGCCATGTTCGTCGTAAGTAACGATAAGCAAGCAAGCCTCCCATAACGGAGAATTGCGCAGGGTGTTGTACACTTTGGCAACCAGTTGATCTCCAGCGGCAAGGTCATCCATTGGATGTTGAGAGGAACCGCCTTCATATGTACCGTGTACCACGTCTCCGTAGGATGGTTCGATGAACGTATATCGATAGGGATAGTCCTCGGCCAGATCCGCTTCCAAGTCATCAAGATTGTGAACGTCAAAAAAGCTTATGCCCTTGATGGATGAAACTTGCGGGATGCGTCCGAGGGAATTCCCCGACTCGTCTTGGTATAAACGATAGTTCCCGGACCCAAGCGCGTCAAAGATAGAGCCATGCGGATAGGAAAAGCCATCCGCCGATTCCCAAATGTCGATTTCGGCACTGGTCGGCGATGCGTCCAGCGCGGCAGAAGAGGCACCATGTACAAAATAGCGGTTTGGCCACGTTGGCCCAGGCAGGGAAGAATACCAGGCATCGCACAGAACAAACTCAGTGGCGAGTTTGTACAGAGAAGGGACCTGGTTTGGCGTATCGAGTCCTCGCATAACGGCATCCACATCTTCTGGAGACGGTGCAGGGCCTTCTGTCGTCGAACTGGCATAGTTATCAACAAAGCCAGCGTTGGTTATATTCGGATAGGCGCCGCCACGCGCGTAGGTAGCTCCTTTGCCGCACAGTTGCTCAACAACATCCTGAAACTCGTGACCAGGGTCGCTTGGCATCTTATCGGGGGCGCCTCCCTGGAATGAAATGGGTTGCCCCATGTACAAGTTTTCATTTGTGTTATTCGCCGCCACGATTCCCGGTATGCCCGATCTGGCAAATACATGGTCGAAAGATCTGTTTTCCAGCACCAGAACGAAGACGTGGCTGATGTTATTTCGAGCGCTCGCAAGTTGATCAGCGCTCGTGGCGGATGAGTTAACCGTGTCTGTCATTATCGTATTCCCCCTCAGTATTGTATCGGCTTAACTTTCACCCAGATCGCCTGCGTATTTTTTCGTCAAATAAGCTCCCTGCCCAAGCCCAAACGTGGAGAGAATCGTGGTATCCACATCAGGAAGGGTGATCACTTTCAAAACATCAATATGGTTTATGAACTGAAAGACCGCTAAAAGGTATACGCCAACTGCAAGGAGGGTGACAACGAGCATTTGGAAATCACCGAAGTCAACCTGATTATTGTCATTTTGGAGTAAATCTCTAAAGAAGTTCGGTTGACCACGCTCATTACATTTCGCTGCACTAGGTTTTTGTTTTACGTCCTCTGCCTGCGTGTTTTGGAGGTTTATTTTGCTTGTGGTAATCGCCTTTGCTCCAGCAAAAGTCAACGCGCTCAGGCCGGAAAGTAACAAGAGGTGCTGTGGAATATCCACTTGCAGATAATCACCGCCGGCGTAGCACCAACGCAATAGCACCGTTGCCAAATATGTTGTGATGAGGGCAAAGAACCATATGGCAATCTGGAATTTTGAATTACTGTAACGGTTGTCCTCACCAATGATGAGGAACCGAAAATTGCACAGACCACGTTTCCCCGCAAGCATCAACGCCAAGATGCTGAATATCAGTAACCCAGCAGCGCTTCCAAGAAGATAGCCTAAACGCACCCCTACCGGAACCGTGATGCGTTTGCCAGGCTTTATTGAGATGACATTGTTTTGTTCAACCACTATTGAAATCTCGTCGCCTTGACTTAACGTTATCCCCGCAAGTTCATCCTGCGCTCCCTTGCCCAGTGCCAACATGACATCGTTTTGTGTGTTTGGCTCCTTGACCTCGATAGACTTCTTATCACTGGAGATGCGGACAACGCTGGCGGTTACAGCGCCACTCGCAGGAGCCGCCGTGGCGCCAATCGCATTGACCTGGGAGTCGTCCGCGAAAATGGAGTATGAATAAAAAGTGATGCTGGCCAATAGCGCAAAATTGATTAACTTCATCGACATCCTCCACTTGTATCCATGAGGCAGAAAAATCAACGAAATTGCATAGCGTCACCAATCCGCGTCTTATCCCAAGATTTACGCGCTTTTCACCCCCTGTTTACACGGAGTGGGCGGGGATGTCAATTCTTCGGATAGTAGGCTTGATAGAACCAGGCACAGGCCGATTCGATCTGTGCCTGAATTCTGGGGGGAACGGCGTGCCGTTGGGGAACCTTGAGCGCGCCATGATAATGGTGCAAAAATTTCATGCGATAGTGGCTGTCGCTTTCCACCTCGTTTTTGATCGGCAACCGGGTTAGATCGATGGCCATCGGTTCGAGCCCCAGCCATTGATAGATCTTTTTCATTACCAGAACCGGATTGACCATCAAATCTTCAAAACGCATAAAAAATAGCCGGCTTTTCACCTCATCAGGCAAATCTTGCACCGCGTGCAGGGAGATCATCGGCGCCCCGATCACTTTGTCCTTGGCAAACAATGCATCGGCCCGCCCGAACCGGTCATAATCCGCCAGATGATCGATAAAATCCAGTAAAATCGTTCTTTGATGTTGCGCTTCTATAGAACCATACACCTGCCCCAACTCCCGTAAAGTTACAATGATCCGTGCCTCAGGCGCCAGTTTTAACAGGAGTTCGATGCAGTGAAGCCAGGCACGATTTTTATCCACCACTACCGACTTGTCTGACGGACCATACCAGCCACGCAAAAACCCTTCCATGGCTCCGCTCAAATGTCCGTAACTTTGCTCAAAAGAGTAATCCAGTTGCGACAAAAAGAACTGGTCGTCACTGACCATTCGGCGTAATCCCAACAATAAATTACACAGTGGAGAACTCTGTCCTTCGCACTGAATGTCGGGGTGCAGACTCAACAATTGCCCCAACAAAGTGGAGCCGGATCGAGGTAACCCGGTAACACCAACAAATCGTGGAAACCTATCTTCCTTTTTATATCTTGTCATGCTAAATCTCCGCTGCGCCAACCAGTTGTGATTTGATTTGCACAAATTACGCTGGCTGAGACTGGTCGTAAAGCGTTTCTGGTGATATATCGATATTTCCTGTCCAGGTAGGACATGCTGATTGTTGGCATTCTATATCTCCTAGAAACTCTTTCTGACTGATGGGACAGAAGCGGTTTTTCTCTGGTTATGGCTTTCCTTGTACCCCATAGGATAGCAGAGGCGCCCTGCTCTACGTGGCGGATACCGGACAGGGATCCTGTTTTCAGGTCTCGTTCCCCCCCAAAAAAACGGAGGGATTGTCGCCCTCAATCTCCATCGTTAACATGGACCCCATCGTGCATCCGTTTGCTCAGGAGGGAGAGCATAAAATCCGTGCTAAAATGGGCAGTCCATTTTCTGGGTGTGTGGTTTATGGTTCTTTATTCGCTGAAGTGTGCTTTGGGGCATGGGTTTGAAGGCTGGTTTGCTTCTGAAGAGAGTTTTTCAGCCCAGCGTGGGCGCGGGTATGTCACCTGCCCCTATTGCCAGTCTCCCCAGGTGAGTGCCACCCTCCTGGCTCCTGCGGCTTGCGATCCGTTGCAGACCGGTGCCCAGGATCCTGCCGTCCCCCTGGACGAAGCCCTGTCACGCCTGACCTCGCCCCTTTCAGCTCAGACCTCTCCAGTCGTCCTGGTGGCCACTCTGCAGGCGCTCACCATTTTTCAACTGAAACTGATTCAATCCGTCCTGACCCACCTGAACGTTTCCGAAGAAAAAACACCCATGGTCACCGGGAGTCCCACCATCGTGGTTTTCGAGAGTTCTTCTCCCGCCTCGGCAGAAGAAGGAGAGATGACCGGCCCGGATGAAAGCAACACGGGCACCATACACTGATCAGCGTGCGGAACTCAGGGTGTACTGTGACCAGTCGATTTTGTCGGGCAAGGAAGTCAACCGTGCAGGTCGATTTTTGCTGGCCTCCTGCCAGGACACGGGCGGCTGGTATTGTCGACACCAGTCCGCCACCCGCTGTGCCGGCATGGGTCGGGCAATACCGAAACCCTGGGCCTGAGTACAGCCGAGGCAAATCAGGGCAATTCCCTGCTCTTCCGTCTCCACGCCCTCCGCAATGGCCTCCTTGCGAAACACCTCAGCCAGGTTGATCACCACTTCCACGATCGCAAGATCCTCCCGATCGGTCAACATGTCCCGAATGAAACTCTGATCTATCTTGATCACGTTCACCGGCAAACGCCGGAGATAATCCAGCGACGCATACCCTGTCCCAAAGTCATCGATGGCAAAACTCACCCCATGCCGACGGCAGGCTTCCATGGCCTGAGTGACTTGGGGAATATCCCACAAGGCCATGGACTCAAGCACTTCAAGTTCAAAATTGAGGGTCCGGTCGGTGGGATAGCGTTGCATCATCCGACCGATGAATTCGGAAAATCCAGGCGTATGCAAATGACGGGCCGGCAGATTGACGCTGACCCCAAAGTCCAGTCCGACGGCCTTCCAGTCTTCCCGTTGTTTGAAGGCACTTTCGATGACCCACTCGGAAATCCGTGTTTCAACGTCTGTATTTTCTATCATGGGCAGGAATTCCCTGGGCAGCAGTACGCCCTGCTGCGGATGATTCCAGCGAATCAGGGCTTCCACCCCCAGTATTTGTCCCGTGCCGAGATTCACCTTGGGTTGATAATACAGTTCAAATTCATGACTCTCCAGAGCCTGCTCCACCCGGGTTCGTCCTTCCGTGCGCAGATGCGCGTTACGCTCGTCGACCACATCGAAGAAATGAAAACAGTTGCGCCCTTTCCCCTTGGCTCGATACATGGCCTGATCGGCATGGCGCAAAAGGGTTTCGGCATCCACCTCGTCATCCGGGTAAACCGTCACGCCCAAACTTGAAGACACCACCACTTCCTGATCCCCAAAGGTATGGGGCAAGGCAATGGCAGCCATGATCCGTTGCAGGGTGGCGATCAATTCCTGGTCGTTGCTGACCTCGGACAATACCACCACGAATTCGTCGCCGCCCAACCGCGCCACGGTATCCGTGGCGCGCAGGGTGGCGGTCATGCGCTGGGCCACGGTCACCAGGACTTGATCTCCCCGGTCATGACCAAACTGGTCATTGATCGGTTTGAACCCATCCAGATCGATGAAACAGAGGGCCATTTTTTTACCGAAACGGCGGGCGTCGGCCAGAGCCATGCTCAGCCGATCGTTGAGCAGGGCACGGTTGGGTAGTCCGGTCAGAACATCGTGCAGCGCAATCATTTCCAATTCGTTCTGGTGTGCCTTGAGCACCGTGATATCGGAGGACACGCAGACGATACTGAGGATGGTCTCATCCTCATTGCGCACCACCGACAAGGTCAGTTTATCCGGATAGATTTCGCCGTTCTTGCGCCGATTCCAGATTTCCCCGGACCAATGCCCCTGTTCCAGAACCTTGGTCCACAAATTGGAGAAAAAATCCGGATCGTGATGTCCTGACTGAAGAAATCCGGGGGTTCGTCCCAGCACCTCCGCACGACTGTAACCGGTGGTCCGCGTAAAAGCCGGGTTGGCCTCGATGATATGCCCCTCGGGATCCGTGATGAAGATGCTTTCGTCGGCATGCAGAAATACCTGCGAAACCAGACGAATGTAATCATCGGATAACTTGCGCTCGGTCACATCGTTGATGATGGCCACAAAGTGAGTCAATCCACCGTCTTTATCGTGGACGGGCGCAATCTGGAAACGATTCCAGAACATGCCGCCATCCTTGCGGTAATTACGCACCGTCGCCTTGACGGGAACCCCGCTCGTCAGGGCGACGCGCACGGCCATCAACTCCGGCTGGGCGCGGTCATCCCTTTGGAGAAAGCGGCAGTTGCGCCCGATGGCCTCCACCGACGAATAACCCGTAATCCGTTCAAAAGCCGGGTTGACATACACCAGGGGAAAATCGGGCAAGGTGGCATCGGCAATGGCAATGGCATTGACGCTGTTGTTCAGGGCCCCAGCCTGAAGCCGGATCAGGGATTCGGATTGCTTGCGCGCAGAAATATCGCGGGAAGAACAGAACAACAGACCCTCTCCCTCCACCTGAAATCCACGCGCATGCACTTCCACATCGATGACCTGACCATTCTTGCGTCGGTGCTGACTTTCAAAGGTCAGGTCATTCATTTCCTGCAATGAACCCACGCGCTCCTCAAAAGCCCCCGGCTGGAAGGACGCATCCCAGAAGGAAATGTGCTTTCCCAGCAATTCACTGCGTTCATAACCCAAAGACGCACAAAAGGAGTCACTCATGGTGACCAGAAGGCCTTTGGCGTCCAGAACATGGAGACCATCACTGGCAATTTTCAGGATGATCTCATGCATGCGTTTTTCCCTCGCCACAGCCCAAATATCTTCCTGGAGGGACTCCACTTCCCGGGATGCGTCGGTGACGCTCTTGCTCATGGTGTCTGTGGAGCCTTGGGTTTCAATTGATATTGGGCGAGAGTCGCCTGGTTACAGTTGTAAGTATTTTTGCCCGATTTCTGGCATTCGGAAAGGTCTGAAGCAATCTCATCGGGATGATCCAGGTAATACTCCTTGGTCTTGGTGTTCTCACACGCCGTCAACAACAGCAGAGCGAGAACTCCTCCACAGAATGCGATTTTCATGAGCAAAATTCCTCGGTGATGGCCCAACTGTCATGGTACTCGATTCGAGCCGTGCTGTGCGCAGGCTTCCTTAAACGATCATGCCCGCCGCCACCGTATCATGGGTCAGCGCATCGACGAGGATGAAACTGCCCGTCGTGCGATTGTCCTCATAGCGGTCAAAAGCCAAGGGCTGCTGAACCTTGAACCCCATATGCACCAGGTCGTTCATGGTCACCTGCGCCGGAGAGGGGATCAATTGGGAGGTCTGGATATCCAGACGGGCGCTGACGGTCTCTATCTTGCCTTGTATGCAACGGGTGGTTTGCTGGATCAGGAGACGGCGTGCCGAATCATAAGGCAGGTGGGAAAACCAGCACACCAGGGCTTCGAAGTTTTTGCCGATCCTGGGCGGATGCGCGACACTGGCAATCATATCCCCACGCGACATATCGATCTGATCGGTCAGCACCAGGGTGATCGACTGTCCTGCCCGCGCTTGGGAAATTCGTCCGGCGTAGGTCTCGATTGCGGAAACACGGCTCGTTCGCCCGGAGGGCAGCAGGAGGACCTCGTCTCCCACCGCCACCGTGCCACTTTCCACCCGCCCCTGCGCGCCCCGCCGCTCTTCCCCGTTTTCTTCAGAAAGTCTCGTAACCAACTGAATTGGAAATCTAAAACTTGTGTTCAAAATCTCTTCGTCCAGAACCACCGTCTCCAGCAATTCAAGCAGGGTTGGACCGGCATACCAGGGCATGTGCTCCCCATGGAGCACTACGCCATCGCCATTCAATGCGCTCAACGGGATAAAAACGATATCCCGGAAATCCAGGGGTTCCGAAAAATTCAGAAATTCCTGCTTGACCCGCTCAAAAGCCTCCTGGCCATACGCCACCAGATCCATCTTGTTGACGGCGATCACCACCTTGCGAATCCCCAGCAAGCGTACGATCTGCGCATGCCGACGAGTTTGTTCCACCACGCCCTTGCGCACATCCAGCAACAGAATCGCCAAATCCGCCGTGCTGGCCCCCGTCACCATGTTGCGCGTGTACTGGGCATGACCCGGGGTATCCGCGATGATGAAACGGCGCGCCGGCGTACTGAAGTAACGATATGCCACGTCGATGGTAATCCCTTGCTCGCGCTCCGCCTGCAGTCCATCGGTCAGCAGGGACAAATCCACCTGAGACTGGCCACGGCGCGTGGAGGTAGCTTCGATGGCGGCCCATTGATCCGCCAGTACCGACCGGCTGTCGAGCAGCAAACGTCCGATCAGGGTACTTTTTCCATCATCCACGGAACCGCAAGTAATGAATCTCAAAAGTTCTTGACAGTTCTTCAGTTTATTTTCCATGTCACTGATTCCAATATTTTTCTTCAAAAATAACCTTGTTTCTTACGCAGTTCCATGGAAGCTTCGGAAGTCTGATCGTCGGTACGAGTCGCGCCCCGTTCGGTCAGGGTACTGGTGGCCGTCTCGCGCAAGATGTCCTCCAGGGTATGGGCCTCGGAGGGGACCGGGCAGGTGCAGGTCATATCCCCCACGGTACGGAAACGTACCCAGCGTTCCTCCACCTGTTCTCCCGCCTTCGGCTGAGTCAGGGGCGTGACGGGGATCCACTGATCTCCGCGCGCCACGACTTCCCGGCGATGGGCAAAATACAGGGAAGGCAGGTCCAATCGCTCACGGGCGATATACTCCCAGACATCGGCCTCGGTCCAGTTGCTGATGGGGAAAACCCGCATGTTTTCACCGGGATGGACGTGGGCGTTGTAAAGGTCCCATAACTCGGGCCGCTGGTTTTTCGGGTCCCAGCCGCCGAATTCATCCCGGAAGGAAAAAATTCTTTCCTTGGCCCGTGCCTTTTCCTCATCCCGACGAGCCCCCCCCAGGCAGGCATCGAATCCGAACTCATGGATGGCATCCACCAGGGTGACCGCCTGCAACGCATTCCGGCTGTCCGACTCGAAGCGCACACGTGCACGGCCCTGCCGAATGGACTCTTCCACCGAGCGCACGATCAGGTCCGCCCCCAAACTTTTGACGACCTGATCGCGAAAGACGATGACTTCCGGAAAATTATGCCCGGTATCCACATGCATCAATGGGAAGGGAATGCGCTGAGGGTGAAAGGCCTTGCGCGCCAGATGCAGGAGCACCATGGAATCCTTGCCTCCCGAAAAGAGGAGGACCGGGCGGGTGCATTGAGCCACCACTTCACGCAGGATATGAATGGCTTCCGACTCCAGCCGGTCGAGATGATCCCAGGGCGCCCAGGCGCCACCGCCGGACGAAGTGAGGGAAGTAAGTGTTGCTGCTTGGGGTGACTTCATGGAACCGCTTTCTCCTTTCATGATGCCTGGGTGGCCTTTTCTGCTTCCGAGGCCACATGTAATCCACATTCCTTGCTGTCGGAAGATTCCCACCACCACCGTCCGGCCCGCTCATCCTCCCCCGGCTGGATCGCGCGCGTACAGGGAGCACAACCGATGCTGGCATAGTGCTGGTCATGCAATGCGTTATAGGGCACCCGGTATTCTTCCAGTACAGCCCAGACCTCTTCCCGACTCCAGTCCAACAAGGGACTGTATTTCATCAATCGATGCCCTTCGTCCCAGGTTTCAGTGACGAGATCACCACGCGTGGGTGACTGATCCCGCCTCAACCCGGTGATCCAGCCCTGCTGCCCGGACAGGGCACGGGCCAGCGGCTTCACCTTACGCGCGGCGCAACAGGCACGACGCGCTGCCAAACCATGATAGAACCCGTTGACGCCCTGTTCCTTGACCAATGCCTCCACATCCTCCGGGGTGGGCCAGAATACTTCGATGCGTCGTCCATAATGCTCGAAAATCCGGTCCAACAGGCGATAGGTCGCCTCCGGCAAACGCCCCGTATCCAGGGTAAAAATACGGATCGGCAAATTTTTACGGCAAATCAGGTCGGTGATCACCATGTCCTCGGCACCCAGACTGCTGGCCAACGACAAGGCCGGCGTACGCAACGACCACGCCCGCAAATCTCGTTCCAACTGATCGATTCGGGAAATCGGCATGTCAACCTCCGGAACGGTGGGACAACCGCCGCCGAAACAAGGGCTCGGGTCGTTCCACCGAGATTTGATAGGCCTCGCTGAACAGTCCCAGACCGCGCAGGAGATGGTCGGCCGTTTCTCCCGGTCGGGGTGAAAACCCGTTGAAGCCACAGCGTTCCAGTTCATTGACCGTATCCTGGATCACGTCGCCCACCGCCCGAATCTCGCCTCGATAGCCATAAACCTCGCGCAACAAGCGTCCCAGGCTATGTCCCCGTCCATCGGTAAAACTGTCGATATGGATCGCGATCAGGGCCACCTCCGGCAGATAGGGGCGCAGAGCCTCCGGCTCCTGGTCAGTCTCCACCCATAACCCGACCCGCCCCTCCCTGGCCTGTGCCCGTACCGCCAGCCATTCCTCGAGACGATACAGCCGATCCCCGCCTGCCTCACTTTGCTCCGGGCTGAACCGGACCCAGGTATCCGGCACGATCTGACGATTCACCACGACTTCACGCACAGGCCGCCTCCTGATTGGGTGCATAGACGGCGTCACGGAAAGGTACAATCCCCACTCTTTCCACCGTATCCACAAATTTTTCTGCGTCGCTCAGTCGTAGTTTCAGGTATGCCTCGAGCATGGCCTGGAGGGCATCCGGGACTTCTTCCGGAGCGAGGGAGGGACCGATGACCTTGCCCAGGCGTGCCGGCGCCTGCGCCCCGCCAATGGAAATCTGGTAGTACTCGCGCCCATGCTTGTCCACGCCCAGAATGCCGATATGACCCACATGGTGGTGTCCACAGGAATTCATGCACCCGGAAATATTGAGATCGACGGGACCCAGGGCACGCACCCAGGCCGCGTCGGCAAACTTGTCCTGCAGGGCCTGGGCCAACGGCAGGGAGCGCGCATTGGCCAGGGCGCAGTAATCTCCCCCGGGGCAGGCGATGATGTTGGTGAGCAATCCCACATTGGGAGTCGCCAGTTTCCAGGGGCATAGGGCATCGTACAGTGCCGGCAGGTCGCTCAGGGCCACATCGGGCAAGATCAGGTTCTGCTCGTGGCTGACCCGGATTTCTCCGAAGCCGAAGCGTTCCGACCAGTCGGCAATCGCATCCATCTGCGCGGCGCTGGCGTCCCCCGGAGGCTGATCCGGGCTTTTGAGAGACAGGACGACGTTGGTATACCCCGGCACCTTGTGGGGATGAAGATTCTGGCGGAACCAGGTGGCAAAGTCCGTATCGTGATGCAGACGCGCGGCCAGCGCAGCCGGAATCCCCGCCGGGAGAACCCGATAGGCCGGTTTCTTGAGCCGCGCTTCGATCCGCGCCACTTCCTCCTCCACCAAAGTGGCAGGACCATCCTTCCAGTGCTCCCATTCCGTTTCCACTTCCCGCCGAAAACGCTCCACGGTCATGGCTTTGACGAGAATTTTGATACGCGCCTTGTACTTGTTGTCCCGTCGCCCATAGCGGTTGTACACGCGCAGGATGGCATCGAGATAGGTCAATAGATGACGGGCCGGCAGGAACTCCCGGACGACCTCGCCCACCATGGGGGTCCGTCCCAACCCGCCCCCCACCTGCACCCGATACCCCAGACCCTGCACTGCATCCTGCACCGCCTGCAACCCGATGTCATGAACCCCCGTCGCAGCACGGTCTGCGCGCGCCCCATTGACGGCAATCTTGAACTTGCGCGGCAAGAAGGCAAACTCCGGATGCCCGGTAGACCATTGACGAATCAGTTCGCAGGTGACGCGCGGATCGACCAGTTCGTCTGCAGCCACACCGGCGAAATGGTCGGTGGTGGTATTGCGCACACAATTCCCGCTGGTTTGCGTGGCATGCATCTGGACTTCAGCCAGCGCGGCCAGAATGTCCGGAACTTCGGGCAGTTTGACCCAGTTGTACTGAATATTCTGACGGGTGGTGAAATGGCCCACGCCCCGGTCATGGGTGCGCGCGATCCAGGCCAGGCGCCTCAACTGGGAAGCGCTCAGCACACCGTAGGGAATGGCCACCCGCAACATGGGCGCATGCCGCTGAATATACAGACCGTTCTGAAGACGAAAGGGGCGAAAATCATCTTCAGACAATTCTCCCGCCAGAAAGCGCCGGGTCTGGTCCCGAAAACGGGCTACCCGTTCCTCGACCAGACGCTGGTCTATTTCATCATATTGGTACATGATCGTCTTCTCCACTTCATCGGAATGAAGACCATTCTAACGAGCGCTCTTTATTCAAACAAAGAATATAAAGTTGGACTGTTATAACAAATATAAATAATACGCTCAGGCATAGGCCCGCAAGGTCCGCGAAAATCCCATCAATTCCTGAATTCCGCTGGCCTCGGCACGCCGACACCAATCGCGCAACTGTTCCAGCAACTGTTCGGCGCTGGCATTGGTGCGCGTCCATAACTGTTCCAGTTCGCGGCGCATTTGAACCACCGTGCCGAGCGGGTGACTGATTTCCATCGCCTGGGCCAATGTGTGGCGTTCAGCCCCGGGCAATTCGTGATCGGGATGGTGCAGCCAGCGTCCGACCATGGCGGTCACCTCACGCCGGGAGAGCGAGGGCAATTTGGCGGATTCCCCGAGATGATGGAGTTCTCGCGCACAGGTCGTGGCAAGTTCCCGGGTATAGCGTCTCATGACATCATAACGGTTGCGGATGATGGCATTGAGGGTCACCAGATCACATTCACGCTTGGCCTGATCAAATCGCACCTGGGGGGCCACCGACTTGACCCGAGCCTGTCCGAGGGCCTGCAGGATGCGAATATACATCCAGCCGATATCGAATTCATACCAGTGGTGGGAAAGTTTGGCCGAGGTCGCAAAAGTATGATGGTTGTTGTGCAACTCTTCACCGCCGATCAAAATTCCCCAGGGAACGAGATTGGTACTGGCATCCTTGCAATTGAAATTGCGGTATCCCCAGAAATGGCCCACCCCATTCACGACGCCCGCCGCCCAGAAAGGAATCCACACCATCTGGACCAGCCAGATCAACAGTCCGGGCACCAGGCCGAACAACGCCATGTCCACCAGCGCCATGAGGGTCACGCCCAGACGTTCATGGGCCGCGTAAACATGGTTTTCAAGCCAGTCGTTGGGGGTACCATGCCCAAACCGCGCCATGGTTTCCGCATTGCGGCTTTCCTTGACGTAGAGGAACACCCCTCCCCACAGTACCCGCGCCAAGCCCAATACCTGCGGGCTGTGGGGATCTTCCGGCGTTTCGCATTTGGCGTGGTGTTTGCGGTGGATGGCCGCCCATTGCCGGGTGACCATGCCCGTGGTCAACCACAGCCAGAAACGAAAAAAATGGCTGGCCACGCGCCCCAACTCCAGGGCGCGGTGGGCCTGATGGCGATGCAGAAAGATGGTGACGCTGGCAATGGTGATATGGGTCAACACCAGGGCAACGACCACCTCGCCCACCCAGGACAGGGACAGCATACCGGAATAGATCATGTGCGCTCCTCCAAAGAAGGAAAAATTGCAGGCAAAGGGCCTATTATAACAGATCAGGGCAAGACCGCCTGCGCACCATCCCGGAGGGGAACCGTGATACCCGCCGCGCGCAAGCCCTGGCGAATCTCCTGCATCAGAACGGAGCGCAGCCCCGAGTCGCTTTTTCCGGGGTCCGGTATCCAGTAATACAGGGTCACTTCGAACCCATGCCCCGTCATCTTGCCCACCACCGCACCCGGTGCCGGGTCGGTCAGGATGCGGCTTTGACGACGGGCGACTTCTTCCATCAAGGTCTGTACCGCGACCAGATCCGATTCATAGGACACTTCGATGGTCAGGCCATGACAGACGCCGATCCCCATGCGCGAATGATTGATGATGGTCTGTGTCAAAAAGGTTTCATTGGGCACGATGAACGCCGTTCCATCCGTGCCCGACAGGGTGATGCAGCGCGCATCCAGACGGATCACCGTGCCTTGCCGTCCTTCCACGGTGATCACGTCTCCCATGCGCACGGAACGATCCATGAGCAGAATGAACCCGCTCACATAGTTGCTCGCCACCTTTTGCAGGGCAAACCCCAGGCCTACGCCCAGCGCACCGCCCAGCACCGACAGAAAAGTGGCGTTGATTCCCACCAGAGGGAAAGCCATCAACACCGCAAAAAAGAACAGGAAACCCCGCGTCAATTTGGTCACGATGACGCGCACATGGGGATCCAGGGATTCGGCCCGACTCAGGCGTCGCTCCAACCAGGAACCCAGCCACAAGGCCGCCACCCCCAACAGGCCGATGGCCAGGGTCCCCTGCAACAACTGCCACAGTGTCATCCGGGTTCCGCCCATGCTGAAGTCCGTTTCCCCCAACCAGACCCGTACCGGATCGAGGAGTCCGGTGACATGCAGGGCAAAGACCACCCATACCAGGCGCAGGAACAGGGTCTGGACAAAAACCAGCCGTTTGGACCCCACCCCGTAGTGCAGGACATACACCCCCATGCGCGCCACAGCCAAGGCCAGGGCCAGGGCCAGGGCCATATGCAGCAAAGGCGCATGGCGCCCCTGACCAAAATAGTGACGCAGCAGAATCAGGGCCGCAGCGCTGCTTCCCGCAAATAAAATCCCCTTGAGGCGTTTCAGTTTTTCGCCTTCCGTCTGATGGGCCAGACGTTTCCCCAGGAGCTGGGCAGCCCCGAATCCCACCGCAAGGGCCGCACCCAGGACGGGCACTTGCCAGATATGCCGGTATTGGCTCAGCGACTGAAAAAACTCGATCAGATCAGCAAAGGGCTCTCCCGCCGGTTCCATCGGTTACTCCTGGCGCTGCCAGAGTGCCGCAAAAAAACCGTCGGTTCCGTGGCGCTGGGGCCAGAGCTGGAACCAGGGATCCTCCAGAGCGGGCACGGTGATCCCCTGCTCTGCCAAAACCCGAGAGGCGGCCAGCGGAATGAATTCAGGGTGCCGTGCGCTGAATTCCTGGGCCTGGACCTGATTCTCCGCAGGCAGGAGACTACAGGTGGCATAGACCAGACGGCCACCGGGTTTGACCAGTTGGGCCGCGGCTTCCAGGATATTGCGCTGCTTGTCGAGCAACGCCGGCAATCCCTCCGGGGTCTGGCGTAATTTCAGGTCCGGATTGCGGCGCAAGGTGCCCATTCCGCTGCACGGCGCATCCACCAGTACCCGATCGATCTTGCCGGCGAGACGCCGTACCCGGTCATCGGTTTCACGGGCAATCACCACCGGCATGAGATTGGAGACGCCCGAACGCTTGAGCCGTGGCTTGAGTTGTTCCAGGCGGCGCGCAGCCACGTCAAAGGCATAAAGACGTCCCTGGTTATGCATCAACGCTGCCAGATGCAACGCTTTTCCGCCCGATCCGGCACAAAAATCCACCACCATGTCACGGCGCCGGGGAGCCACCAGAGCGGCCAGCAACTGACTGCCCTCATCCTGGATCTCTACCCAGCCCTCGGTGAACAAGGGCAATCGATTCAGCAGGGGACGTCCCTGCACCCGCACACCCCAGGGAGACAAAGGCGTCGCCTCGGCAACGATTCCCGCAGCCGCCAACGCCGCCAACACTGCCGGTCGCTCGGCCTTGAGCAGATTGACGCGCAAATCCAGAGGGGCCGATTTCTGCAGAGCCCACCCAAGCGCCAGCCACTCGCCTTCCGGCAGGACTTCCTGCACCGCACCCACGACCCATTCCGGCAGATGGGCCCGCACCGAGGGAGTATCAGGCAGACGCTGCGCCGCCAATGCCGCCAACCAGTCCCGTTCCTCATCTCCCCGGCATAGTCCCTGCAATTCGCGCGTACTGCGTCCGCCGCCACGTTGCAGACTGGCCAGCACCAGACGGCGGGGAGCCGTGGGTGGAGCCAGGGCCGTGACCGATTCCCAGTGGCGCAGCAGATCATAAAAATGGTCCGTGACCCAGGCGCGATCCCGCACGCCCAGTTGGGACTGATCACGAAAAAAATCATGGAGCACCCGGTCCGCCGGACGGGTTCCTGCCAACAGGATGCGCAGCACTTCCACCAGAGCCTCGAAGAGGGGAGTCCTCACCCCGCCACTTTCCACTTCTTCCTTCGGTTTCGGCGGTTGGAGAGAAGGACGGGCGGATCTCCGCAGGGGAGAAGAATTTTTTGTCATCGAGAGGCTCCAGCCCAGAGCAGGCGTAAATTTTGTTCTTGCGAATCATCGCGCCACCGGACTCGACCGTCCGCCCCCAAGACCCAGCGATTTTCCGCCCAGCCCCGCAACACATGGGGAAACAACCGATGTTCCATGTGCAGAACCCGCGCGGCCAGGCTTGCTTCATCATCCTCCGCCCATACCGGCACGACCCCTTGAGCCACGATGGGTCCGCGATCCAGTTCCGACGTGACGAAATGCACGGTACACCCATGCACCGCCACCCCCTCCGCAAGGGCCCGACGATGGGTATGCAGCCCCGGGAAAGCGGGCAACAAGGAGGGATGGATATTGAGCAGGCGCCCCTCGTAGTGCGCCACGAATTCCGGCGTCAGAATCCGCATGAAACCCGCCAGCACCACCAGATCGGGCGTAAAATCATCGATGGCCTGCTGCAGGGCACGGTCAAAGTCCGTTCGCCCGGCATATGCCCCGGCGGGAATGACGCGGGTGGGGATCCCTCGCGCCAGAGCCAAACCCAACCCTTCCGCCTCTGCCCTGTGGCTGATGACGGCCACCACCTGCAGCGGCAATCGAGCCTCCAGCAAAGCACCCAGATTGGATCCTCGGCCGGAGATCAGAACGACGACCCGTCGCTCGGCACCCATGGTCCTCACGCGACCCAGGTCGCTGGCGCGGCCTCGAGGCGCGGCACGATCTCACCGATGGTCCAGGCCTCCCAACCCCAGGCTCCAAAATGTTCCAGCACGGCTTTTTCGTCCCGAGGGTCCACCACCAGGGTCAACCCCACCCCGCAATTGAATACCCGCAACATCTCTTCCTCGGTCACGGCACCGCTACGTTGCAGCCACTCGAACAGCGGGGTGCGGGGCCAGCGCGCGCGCTCCAGGCGAGCAGCCAGTCCTGCAGGGAGCACCCGTGGCAAATTGTCCACCAGTCCCCCTCCGGTAATATGGGCCATGCCCTTGAGGGTCACCTGTTTCATGAGGGCCAGAACGGGTTTTACATAGAGGCGGGTGGGGGTCATCAATACATCGGCCAACGTGGCGGTACCATACGCCCCCCCGGGAAAAGGAGCCTTCAGGTCTGCCCCACTCCGGGAGAGGATTTTGCGGATCAGGGAAAAACCGTTGGAATGAGCGCCACTCGAAGCCACGCCGATGACGCAATCCCCCGCCTGCAGGGTGGAGCCATCGATCAAGGCGGACTTTTCCGCCACACCCACGGCAAATCCCGCCAGATCATATTCCCCTGCCGGATAGGAATCAGGCATCTCTGCGGTTTCCCCCCCGATCAGTGCACAACCGGCTTCCTCACAAGCGCGCGCAATCCCTTCGATCACGGTCGCCGCCTGTTCCACATCGAGCCGACCGCAGGCAAAGTAATCCAGAAAAAACAGGGGTTCCGCTCCCTGAACCAGGATGTCATTGACGCTCATGGCCACCAGATCGATACCCACCTCTGAATGGCGGTTCAACTCGAAAGCCAGACGCAATTTGGTGCCCACGCCATCGGTGCCCGAAACGAGTACCGGCTCCTTGTACCGCTGGCTGATCTCCACCAAAGCCGCAAAACCACCGATCCCGCTGACCACCTCCGGGCGCAGGGTACGCCGGGCAAACGGCTTGATGCGTTCCACCAGGGCATCGCCCGCATCGATATCCACCCCGGCACTCCGATAGGACAGTCCGGCATTGAATGGGTTGGAAACAGTCACAAAAATTCTCCAAAGTAGGATCGGATACCTTCCAGAAGGATGCCGACCTGTTAAAATCGTCAAGTCATGGACCGGAACTTCCGAATTCTTTCCACCTGCAGATTTTAACCCAAATGCCCCTGTCACGCCCCAGGTTCACCCAACGCCCTGAAATTTGGCTTGCCCTGCTTGCACTGGGTGCGCTGATCTATACCCTGGCCGATATTTTGGCGCCTTTCGTGGCCGGTCTCCTGCTGGCCTATCTCGGACACCCTCTGGTTCGCCGTCTGAGTCGTTCCTGGTTTCCCCGCCCCCTGGCGGCGCTGGTCATCGTGGGCAGTTTTCTGGGGCTGGGATTGGGGTTTCTGGTCTTGCTCTTTCCGCTCCTGGCCCATGACCTCCTGCAACTGATTGCACGCTTGCCCAACACGACGGACGCCTGGCAAGCCGCCCTCATCCCCTACCTCCCCAGGAACCTCGGCGTCGACTGGAATACCAGTCTGAGCACCTGGCGCGAATTACTGCAACAACACCTGGGATCGATCAGTGACGCCCTCCAGAACCTGCTCCTGTCCGCCCGCCACGGCGGATCGGTACTGATTCATCTGTTCCTGACCCTGTTGTTGATTCCCGTCGTCACCTTCTACCTGCTCAAGGACTGGGACCGTCTGATTCAGACTCTGGCCCAGAAACTTCCCCCGCGCAATGCTGCCCCCCTGCGCCAACTGGCCCATGAAATCGATGCCGTACTGGGCCAGTTCCTGCGCGGACAGATCCTGGTCATGACCTGCATGGCGACGTTCTATGGCCTGGGTCTGCATTTCACAGGACTGTCCTCGGGGCTGGCTTTGGGCATCACCGCAGGATTGCTGGTCTTCATTCCTTACGTGGGGGTCTTCATCGGATTTGTTCTGGCAGTTCTCACCGCCCTGATCCAGGACCCTTCCCTGCTGCTTCCCGTGTGCGGGGTATTTGCCGCCGGCCATGTGCTGGAGGGCTCGGTCATCACGCCCCGTCTGGTGGGAGAGCGCATCGGGTTACACCCGGTCATGGTCATCCTGGCCTTGCTGTCTTTTGGTCAACTGCTGGGGTTTTTTGGCATCGTGATCGCCTTGCCCACCTCAGCCGTCGCCCGCATCCTGTTGCGGCATCTCCACCGGATCTGGTGGGCGAAGGAGACTGCCGTCTGATGCGCCAGCAGATTCTCGACCTGACCCCCGATCTGCGTCCGTGCCTGGACGATTTTGTGAAAGGCAGCAACGGAGAAGTAGTGAGCGCCTTACAACGCTGGCAACAGGGCGAAGGAGAACGTCAGATCTATCTCTGGGGAGAGTCGGGTACCGGAAAAACCCATCTCCTGCGTGCCCTGGTCCGCCCCGAAGAATTTGTGCGCACCACGCCGGACACCCGCTTCGAACCCGATCAAAACCCGTGTCTGGCCGTGGACGACGTGCATCTTTTGGGCAAGGAAGGTGCTTTGGACCTGTTTCATCGGTATAATGAGCGACGAGATCAGGGACTGGGGCTGCTGGTCAGTGGTTCCTGCCCCCCGGCCCGCCTGCCCCTCTTTCCCGACCTGAAGACCCGTCTGGCCTGGGGGTTGGTGTTGAGAATTTCCCCATTGAACGATGAAGAAAAAATTACAGCCCTGCATACCCACGCCCAGTCCCTTGGACTCACGCTTCCCCCGGCAGTCGCCCAGTATCTGCTCACCCATTGCCCGCGTCGCAATGACTATCTTTTTTCGCTCATGAAAGAATTTCATCACTGGACCCTGGCCACGCACCGTGCCACCATCACCTTGCCGATGGTACGCGAAATCCTTGGAACCCCTCACTCTTGAACCGACATTCATGCGCCTTGCCCTTTTTGATCTAGACCACACCCTGCTGTCCGGCGACAGCGATTTTGAATGGGGCCGGTTTCTGGCTGCTCAAGGCGTGCTCGACCGCGTTCACTATGAGGCCAAAAACCAGGCCTTTTATGACGATTACAAGGCGGGAACGTTGGACATCGACGCGTTTTTGGCCTTCCAGCTGGAACCCCTGGCCCGCTTTCCCCGTGCCCAACTGGATCAGTGGCATCACCGCTTCATGACCGAACGCATCCTCCCTCTGGTGAGTCCGGCGGCGCTCGAACGCGTCCAGGCAGAAAAGGCGCAGGCTCAACTGGTGGCTATCGTCACCGCCACCAATCGTTTTGTCACAGGCCCCATTGCTGCCCTGTTCGGAGTCGACCATTTGATTGCCACCGAACCCGCCTTGAATGAAGCCGGCCAATTCACCGGCAAAGTACGAGGCACCCCCAGTTTTCGGTCAGGCAAGATCACGCGGGTGGACGAGTGGCTGGCTGATCTGGGCCACCGCTGGCAGGACTTTACGGAAACCGCATTCTACAGCGATTCCCAGAACGACCTCCCCTTGCTGGAACGGGCCAGCGAACCCGTGGTTGTGAATCCCGACCCCGTTCTCTCTGATCTGGCCAGACAACGAGGCTGGCCCGTCTATTATTGGAAATCCTGACATGATCCGGCGTTTTCTGAACAAGGTCTTCGGACCCAAAAAATCCCGCCGTAGCGGAAAATTGCATACGCTGACCGCCTCGCAGCATTCCTTGCGCCCTCAGGCCATCAGCCCCTGCGCTTTGCGCGTGATCAAGACCCTCCAGGAAAATGGTTTTCAAGCCTATGTGGTGGGAGGAGCCGTGCGCGACCTGCTCCTCCAGCATTCCCCCAAGGACTTCGATGTCGCCACCAATGCCACACCCGAACAGATCCGGCGCCTGATCCGGCGCTCGCGCATCATCGGACGGCGCTTCCAGATCATCCACGTCCCCTGTCACGATGAAATCGTTGAAGTCACCACCTTTCGGGGTCATGCGCCCCATGACCATCATTCTCAGACCGATGAGCATGGTCGCCTGACCCGTGACAATGTCTTTGGTACCCTGGAAGAAGATTCTGCCCGCCGCGACTTCACCGCCAACGCATTGTTCTACGATCCGGTCCACAACCTCCTGCTGGATTATTTCTCCGGAGCCGAAGACATCGCCGCTCGCCGTCTGGTCATGATTGGAGACCCCGTCCACCGGTTTCGTGAAGATCCGGTACGCTTGCTGCGCGCCATCCGCTTCAGTGCCAAGTTGGGTTTCACTCTGGATCCCACCCTGATCGCCCCCCTGCATGACCTGGGCGATCTGTTGGCCCCCATTCCCGAATCTCGCCTGTTCGATGAATTACTCAAATTACTGTTGTCCGGGCAGGCCCGGACCTGCCTCGAATTGCTTCGCCAGTTCGGACTGCATCGCCATATCCTGCCCCATCTCGACGCCCTGCAGTCCAACCCGGACCATGCGCGCTTCATCACGCGGGCGTTGAATGATACCGACGAACGGTTACAGGCCAGAAAAACGGTTTCTCCGGGCTTTCTGCTGGCTGCCCTGTTCTGGCCTTCGGTCCATACCCTTTGGCAGGCCCGCCAAGCCCAGGGAGAACCCCTCTATCCCGCCCTGTTTGGGGCCATGGAAACGGTCCTCGATGCACAGCGCAAAACTTTGCCCATCCCGCACCGATTCGATGGCACCATGAAGGAAATTTGGGGTCTCCAGCCCCGTTTCGAGCAACGCAACGGTCAGCGACCTTTCCGCCTGCTGGAAAACCCCCGTTTCCGGGCGGGATACGATTTTCTGTTGCTCCGGTCCGCCAGTGGCGACGTCACGCCAGAGTTGGGCGTTTGGTGGCAGACCTTTCAGGAAGCCGATCCCGATACCCGTACTTCTCTTCTGGTGCAGGAGACCCGTAAACCACGGTCGCGTCGCCGCCGTTCCCCATGATGAACCCAGCCCCCCTTCCCGCCCAGCATCCCGCTCCCGTCACGACATACATCGGCGTGGGCAGCAATCTGGCCGACCCAGTCCACCAAGTCACTTCGGCCCTCGATAGCCTGGAGTCTTTCCCGGGGACGCGTCTGGTTGCCCGTTCGCACCTGTACCGAAGCCCTCCCTTCGGACATCTGGACCAACCGGATTTCATCAATGCCGTCGCGCACATCGAAACGACCCTCGACCCCGAAACATTACTGTCTGAATTGTTGCGCCTGGAACAGGCCCATGGACGGGTACGACTGCTTGCCAATGGGCCGCGCACCCTGGATCTGGATATCCTGATGTATGGAACGGAATGCCACCAGAATGCGCATTTGACCCTCCCTCATCCACGCCTTGCCCAACGCTCCTTCGTGCTCCTACCCTGGCTCGACGTAGCCCCGGAAACCCTCGTGATCCCCGGACAGGGAACCATCGCCCGGTTGCTGTCCAACTGTCCCGGCCCCATGGCCCTGCCCCTATGACCCACGCCTGAACGTTCCATGGATATTCTGTACACCCTCAGCGCCCTGCGGCATCGTCTCGCCCAAGAACCCTCGGTTGCTCTGGTGCCTACCATGGGAAACCTCCATGACGGGCACATCGACCTGGTCCGCCGTGTCCAACCTCAGGCCACCTGCGTGGTAGCCAGCATTTTCGTCAATCGCCTGCAATTCGGTCCGCAGGAAGATTTCTCCCGTTATCCACGCTCCCTGGCGGAAGACTGCGCCCGTTTGAAACAAGTCGGTTGCTCCGTGGTCTTTGCCCCCTCGGAAAACGAGATGTATCCCGAACCTCAAAGTGTCACCGTCGACCCTTCCCCGCTTCAGAACGAACTGGAAGGGGCCTTCCGTCCCGGACATTTTCGGGGGGTGGCCACCGTGGTCCTGAAACTGTTCCACATGGTTCAGCCTCGAGTGGCCATCTTCGGCAAAAAGGATTATCAGCAAACCCTGATTCTGCGCACCATGGTGCGTCAACTGGCGCTACCCATCACGCTCCTGGCGGCTGAAACGGTACGGGCTCCCGATGGTTTGGCGCTCAGTTCGCGCAACCGTTACCTGAGTCCGGCGGAACGGAACCGCGCTCCCGAACTCTACCGAGCCCTCGAGGCCGTGGCCGAAGCCTTGAAACAGGGAAAAACGCCGCAAGAAAGTCTGGGGCGGAGCCAACTCGATCCCACCTGCTGGTCGACGGATTATATGGTCGTGCGTCGCGCCCAGGATCTGGGCGAACCCTCCCAGGAGGATCGTTCCCTGGTGGTTTTGGGGGCGGCACGCTTGGGGCGCACACGCCTCATCGATAACCTCGAGGTGTCACGCTGACCCCTGAAGACGCGCACTGACCCAGGGCAGAACCGAGGCCAACGCCGCCGGTAATGCGTCAGGTCGGGTCCCTCCGGCCTGGGCCAGGTCGGGACGCCCTCCTCCTTTCCCTCCCACCTGCTGAGCAAGATAGCCTACCAACTCCCCGGCCTTGATGCGCGGGATCAGATCGGCGGTCACGCCCGCCAGCATCGCCACGCGTCCTTCCTGTACCGCCGCCAGCACGATCACTGCGGAGCCGGCTTGCCCCTTGAGGGCATCCCAGGCCTCACGAAGGCCTTTGGCATCGGTATCGGGCAAAGAGGTCGCCAGAACCCGCACGCCGTCCACGACCAGCGCCTGGTCGAGCAGAGCCACCCCGGCCCGCGCCGCGACCTGCGTCTTCAGGCGGGACAATTCCCGCTCCCGCGCCTGACCTTGCTCCAGCAGTTGCTGCAGGCGTTTGGCGGCTTCGTGGGGCGATGCATGGAGTTGTTGCGCGAGATCGTACAGTTGGCGCTGTTCCTGTTGGGTCCAGAGCAGGGCTGCTGCGCCCGTCACCCCCTCCACCCGCCGGGTCCCTGCCGCCACGCCGGACTGGGCCACCAGGCGAAACAATCCGATGTCCCCCGTCCGGGTGACGTGCGTTCCCCCACACAGTTCGGTGGAAAACGCGCCCATGCCGATGACCCGCACCTCGGCACCATATTTTTCGCCAAACAAGGCCATGGCCCCCTGCCGCAGGGCCTCATCGTAATTCATCGTCCGAACGGAAACCGGCACATTCCGCCGAATCTCACCGTTGACCAGCGTTTCCACCGCCTGCATCTGCTCGTTCGTCAAGGATTCGCCATGGGAAAAGTCGAAACGGGTGCGCTGGGCATCCACCAGCGAACCCCGCTGAGCCACATGGCTACCCAACACCGCACGCAAGGCTGCATGCAGCAGATGGGTGGCCGAATGGTTGAGGGCGGCCTGCTGGCGCGCAGTTTCGTCGACGCGTCCCGACACGGGGTCCCCCACGGTCAAGGCTCCCTCGAGCAGGCGCCCCTGATGACCAAAAACCTGAGCCTGGATTTTTTGGGTATCGGTCACCTCGAAATGACCGGTGCTCCCTTCCAGCCGGCCCCGATCCCCCACTTGCCCCCCTGCTTCGGCGTAGAACGGGGTGCGATCGAGCACCACGATCCCTTCCTGGCCTGCCTCCAGTCGTGTCACCGGACTTCCTTCATGATAGAGGGCCTGCACCACGCTCGACTCCTGGAGCAGGTCATATCCGACAAATGTCGTCGCGGGTCCGTCATAATCCACGCCGCTGTGTGCCGTGAAACGGGAAGCTGCACGGGCCCGTTCACGTTGTTGCGCCATGGCCTGTTCAAAGCCCTCCAGGTCCAGCGTCGCTCCCCGTTCACGCGCAATGTCTGCGGTCAGGTCCACGGGGAATCCATAGGTATCCGCAAGGCGAAAGATCACCTCGCCGGAGAGATGTTCGGCGTTCAGACGCAGAGCCTCATCCAGCACGGCCAACCCATGCTCGAGCGTTTCGGCAAAACGTTCCTCTTCCTGCAGAAGCACGGCCTTCACCCGCTCCTGCGCCGCCACCAGTTCGGGATAGGCCTCTCCCATCACCGTCACCAGATCCTCCACCAGACGGTAAAAGAAGGGCTGTTTCTGCCCCAGTCGATACCCATGACGAATGGCACGCCGGATGATACGGCGCAGCACATAACCCCGCCCCTCGTTTCCCGGAACGATGCCATCCACGATCAGAAACGCACAGGCCCGGATATGGTCGGCAATGACGCGCAAGGACTGGCTGGCTGGATCCGAAGCCCCTGTATGACGTTGGGCCGCCGCAATCAGGTCACGAAACAGATCGATCTCGTAGTTGCTGTGTACGCCCTGCAAAATCGCCGCAATTCGTTCCAGCCCCATTCCCGTATCCACCGAGGGGCGTGGCAAGGGGTGCAATCCCCCCTGTTCATCGCGATTGAACTGCATGAACACCAGATTCCAGATTTCGATGTACCGATCGCCCTCAGACTCGGCCGACCCCGGGGGGCCTCCCGCCACGTCGGGACCATGGTCATAAAAAATTTCGCTGCAGGGTCCGCAGGGCCCCGTATCGCCCATCTGCCAGAAGTTGTCTGCCGTGGCAATGCGGGTAAAACGGGTGGGATCCACGCCGATCTCATCGAGCCAGATCGTGGCGGCTTCTTCATCGTCATGGTAGACCGTCACCCACAAACGCTCCTGGGGCAACCCCAGTTCCTCCGTCAGAAATTGCCAGGCATACCCGATGGCGGCGCGTTTGAAATAGTCGCCAAAACTGAAATTGCCCAGCATCTCGAAGAAGGTATGATGGCGTGCCGTATAGCCCACATTCTCCAGATCATTGTGCTTCCCTCCCGCACGCACGCTGCGCTGGCTGCTGGTGGCGCGCGTGTAAGGGCGCTGTTCCTTGCCGAGAAAGACATCCTTGAACTGGACCATGCCCGAGTTGGTGAAGAGCAGGGTCGGGTCATGGGCAGGCACCAGGGAACTGGAAGGCACGATGGTATGTCCGTGCCGGGCAAAGAACTGCAGAAAACGCGTACGCAGGGCGGAAGATTTCATGATCCGTTTCGACTGAAGGTAAAAAGTTGGACAGAACCCCGGATTTTACCCGATTTTCCTGTCAGGACCGCCCACTTCAACGGATTCTCTTGCGCCGCAGGGGATGTTGCCCACTCTGCAAGCCATTCAGGGCCTTGTAGAGAGCCGCTTCCATCTGTGCATATTCGAGCGCCGATACCCGCGCACGCAATAAATTCTCCCGGGCCTGCTGCCTCTCCTGCTCTTCCCCGCCTGTGTCTTCCGGCGCTACCAGGACGAAATCGAGCAAGATGGTTACCCGTTCCGGCTGGACCTCCACCGCGCCACCGGAAACATAAAAATGCTCTTCGGCCACGGGATCCCCCTGATCCACCCGCACCCAGCCCGGACGCAATTCCGCCATGAGCGGCGCATGGCCCGGCAAAATTCCCAAATCGCCCTGTTCCCCCGGGATCACCACGAAGGAAGCCCGCCCCGAAAAAACCGATCGTTCCAGACTGACGATATCCACCTGGAATAACTTCATCCTGCACCTCCCGTCGCTGCCGCCCCGGAGGTGATCTCGACCAACTCGCGGGTGATTTGTTCCTGACGGGAACGGTGGTAGAGATGCTGAAGGTCTTCCATCGCTTCCCGAGCATTGTCACTGGCCGCCTTCATCGCCATCATCCGTGCCCCTTGCTCGGAAGCCATGTTCTCCGCCACCGCCAGCCAGATCAAGGTTTCCAGGTAGCGGCGCAGCATGCGATCCACGACCGTCGATGGATCCGGTTCGTACAGGTAATCCCAAGGTCCCGTCGGTGCACCCAGTCGCTCACCCGAGAGCGGCAACAAGACTTCCACCACCGGTCGCTGAACCAACACGTTGACAAAATGCGAATAGGCCAGGAATACGCCATCGATCCGACCTTCCCGAAATTTCTTCAGGACCACATCCAGAGGACCAACCAGCCGTTCCATCCTGGGCGTGTCTCCCAGTCCCACCACCTGCGCGACCACCGGCAAACCCAGACGGCGCATGAAACTCAGCCCCTGATTACCGATCACACACACTTCCGGCACCACCCCGTTTCGGCTCCATTCCCTCAGATGCTCTCCCAATTGACGGAACAAGCGAGTATTCAAACCGCCACACATACCCTTGTCGGTGGTCACCAGAATCAGCCCCACCCGTTTCATGGGCATGCGCTGGGTCAGGTAGGGAGAGTGGTACTCGAGACGGGCATGGTGCATGTGTGCCGCAATGACGCGCACTTTCTCGCCAAAGGGGCGGGCTGCCTCCATGCGCATCATGATCTTGCCGATCTTGCTGCGTGCCACCATCTCCATGGCCCGCGTCAACTTCTGCAAATTCTGTACGGTCCCGATTTTGCCCCGAATTTCCTGGAGATTGGCCATGGCCCCTGCCTCAATGCCGGAGAGTGAAGAGCGGCGTCGCCACCTCACGCATCAGATCTTCCTCGTCGGCGGAAATGATCAGGACGGGAAGACTCTGCGCCGTGGAAATGAGGAGCGCATTTTCCTGATTGGCTCCCTCGTCCAGGGCAAACCCAAGAAAAGACAAGGATTGCACGATGAGCGACCGAACTGCCCCGGCATGCTCTCCAATGCCGCCGGTAAAGACCAGCGCATCCAGCCCGCCCAACAGGGTGGCCATACCGCCCACGCTCTGCGCCACCCGCCGACAAAAAAATTCCACGGCAAAACGGGCTTCTTCCCGGCCATCCGCCAACAAGGTTTTCATGTCAGCACTGATCCCTCCGGACAAGGCCCATAAACCCATTTCATGGTAAACCACCTGGGCCAGTTCATCCCATGTCAACTCCAGTCCCAGTGCCAGAATGACCCCTGGGTCCAGATCTCCGCTGCGCGTTCCCATCACCAACCCTCCCGCCGGGCTATATCCCATGGTTGTCTCGACGGACGTCAGGTGATGCAGGAGACAGGCACTGACACCTTGTCCGAGATGCATCCCCACGACTCTCCCCAGGGCTCGCCGCAGACCCAGAACCTCCGGCAGGCGCCGCGCAAGGTGGGCATAACTCAAGCCATGAAAACCGAATTTGCGCAGATGAAAACGGGCAGGAATGGGCAGGCGCATGGCCAGAGCGGGCAAGGTGGCATGAAAGGCCGTATCGAAGCAGGCGATCTGGGGTACCGGGAAATAGGCCGTGCAGAGGTCCACGCCCCTCAGGTTGGCGGGCAGATGAAGGGGGGCCAAGGGCACCAATGCCTCGAGACGACTCCGCTCCACCCCATCGATCACCCGCGCCACCTCCGTGATGGCACCCCCATGCACCAGTCGGTGAACCACACCCTCTGGACACTGGCCTTCCAGATCTTTCAGCAGCGACTGAAGCGCGCCTTCGTGGTCCGTGATTCCGGAAAAATGCCAGTGACGAATTCCCTCTCCCCCCCGAAACAGGGTGGCACGCAAAGAAGAGGAACCACTGTTGAGAACCAGAAGGGTTAGTGAGGCCACCGCCATTCCTGAATTTCCGCTTGATCTTCACCAAACTCGCAGACATAGGCACGATGGGCCGTCAGACGATCCACCATCTGTTGCCGCAAGAGCGCGCCCCGCTCCGCCGGAACAGCCACCCGGTCGAGCACATCCATGACCAGGTGGAAACGGTCCAACTCATTGAGCACGGTGATGTCGAAGGGCGTGGTGGTGGTCCCTTCTTCCTTGTACCCGCGCACATGAAAATGGGCGCTGTTGGCATGGCGATAAATGAGGCGATGGATCAGCCAAGGATAGCCATGGAAAGCAAAGATGACCGGGCAATGGGGCGTGAACAAGGCCTCGAAATCCGGTGCTGAGAGACCATGAGAATGTTCCTCGTGGGGTTGCAGGGTCATCAGGTCCACCACGTTCACTACCCGTATTCGCAGATCCGGCAATTCGCGACGCAAAATATCCACCGCCGCCAGGGTCTCCAGAGTGGGCACGTCACCACAGCAGGCCATGACCACATCGGGGACTCCGTTACCTTCGGAACTGGCCCAGTCCCACCGGCCGATCCCTGCCGCCACATGGGCGGCAGCCGCGTCCCGATCCAGCCACTGCAAGGCAGGCTGCTTGCCGGCCACGATCACATTGACCCGATGCAGACTACGCAGACAATGATCGGTCACACACAATAGGGTATTGGCATCCGGCGGAAGATAGACCCGAATGACATCGGCCTTCTTGTTGACCACATGATCCAGAAATCCCGGGTCCTGATGGGAGAATCCATTATGGTCCTGGCGCCAGACGTGGGATGTCAACAGATAATTGAGCGAGGCCAGGGGAGGACGCCAGGGCAGGTGCGCCGTGGTCTTGAGCCACTTGGCATGCTGGTTGAACATGGAATCCACCAGATGAATGAAGGCCTCGTAGCACGAGAACACTCCATGGCGCCCCGTCAGCAGATAGCCTTCCAGCCAGCCTTGGCAAGTATGCTCGGAAAGAATTTCCATGACCCGACCATCTGCCGCCAGATGGTCGTCCTCGGGAAGCACGGGCAGCCCCCAGGTCCGGTCTGTCACTTCAAATACGGCATTCAGGCGATTGGATGCCGTTTCATCCGGGCCGAACAAACGGAAGTTGTCCTGATTGGAAGCCATGACATCCCTCAGGAAACGCCCCATGATACGGGTTGCTTCGGCTTCCTTTTGTCCTGCCTGAGGTACCGGCAGGGCATGGGTGCGCCAATCGGACAAGACCAGATCGCGCCGCAAAAGCCCCCCGTTGGCGTGAGGATTGGCGCTCATACGGCGCGTGCCCAGAGGGGCCAGGGCCGCCAGGGAGGGACGCAGATGTCCCTCGACATCAAACAGTTCCTGAGGGCGGTAAGAACGCATCCAGTCTTCCAGAAGTTGGAGATGGTCGGGGCGTGAGCGCAGTTCAGACAAGGGAACCTGATGCGCGCGCCAGAATCCTTCAGTTTTCTGCCCATCCACGGTCTTTGGACCGGTCCACCCCTTTGGACTGCGCAGGATGATCATGGGCCAATGCGCCCGGAGGGGCATTCCTCGTCCCGAACGAGCGACCCATTGTATCTCCCGGATGTCATCCAGCACCTGGTTCAGCGTATCACGCATCTGCGCATGCATGGTCATGGGATCATCGCCCGACACCCAGTGAGGTTGGTAACCATAGCCCTGAAACAGGGCCGTCACTTCTTCCTCAGGCATACGCCCCAATATCGTGGGATTGGCGATCTTGTAGCCGTTCAGATGCAGGATCGGCAGCACGGCCCCATCCCGGCGCGGATCAAGAAATTTATTGGAATGCCAGGAAGCGGCCATTGGCCCGGTCTCGGCTTCCCCGTCCCCTACCACACAGCAGGCGATCAGGTCCGGATTATCAAACACGGCCCCATAGGCATGAGAAAGGGCATACCCCAACTCTCCGCCCTCATGGATCGAACCGGGTGTTTCCGGCGCCACATGACTGGGGATCCCGCCCGGAAAGGAAAACTGCCTGAACAGGCGGCGCATCCCCGCCCGGTCCCGGGAAACCTGCGGATAAATTTCGCTGTAGGTGCCTTCCAGCCAGGTGTTGGCCACCATCCCCGGCCCACCGTGACCCGGTCCCGCCAGATAGATCATGGACAGGTCACGCTCCAGAATGACCCGATTCATGTGAACGTAGATGAAATTGAGTCCGGGCGTCGTCCCCCAGTGCCCCAGCAGCCGGGGTTTGACGTCCTCCAGCGTAAGCGGACGTTCAAGCAGCGGGTTGTCCTTCAGATAGATTTGACCCACGGACAGATAGTTGGCAGCCCTCCACCACGCATCCATGCGCGCCAGTTCTTCAGCGTCACAAAATGGATCCACAACAAGCCCTCCCCCCGTTAGCCTTGGTGGAGCCATTATAAAGGCCGGACTGCGGGAGGAGGAAGGTTTTTAACGGGTCAATGTACGCTTTCAACCAAGCTTTCTTCAAACTCGAGGCGAATCTTGTCTTCCTCGTTCAGATCTACCACCACCTTCCCTCCCTGTGCCAGACGCCCGAACAGCAGTTCATCCGCCAAGGCACGCCGGATCGTATCCTGTATCAAGCGCGCCATGGGACGCGCGCCCATCAGGGGATCGAAGCCCTGGCGCGCCAAATAGGCCCGCAAGCGTTCGGTAAAGGTGGCTTCCACACGTTTTTCATGCAGTTGGGACTCGAGTTGCATGAGGAACTTGTCCACCACCCGCAGAATGATATCGCTGTCCAGGGAGGCGAAGGAGATTCGCGCATCCAGCCGATTGCGAAATTCGGGAGAAAACAGGCGCTTGATTTCCTTTTCTTCCTCTCCCTGTCCTCCCTGAGTTTGTGCACTCATGAAACCGATGCTGGCATGGGTCAAAGCCTCGGCCCCCGCATTGGTGGTCATGATCAGGATGGTATTCCGAAAATCTGCCTTGCGCCCATTGTTGTCCGTCAAAGTTCCATGGTCCATCACCTGAAGCAGTATGTTGGTGATGGAGGGGTGCGCTTTTTCAATTTCGTCCAGCAACAGGACCGAGTACGGGTTTTTGGTGATGGCTTCCGTCAACAACCCCCCTTGATCGAACCCCACATACCCCGGTGGCGCGCCAATGAGACGGGAGACGGCATGGGGCTCCATGTACTCGGACATGTCGAAACGGATCAGTTCCACTTTCAGAACATAAGCCAGTTGGCGGGCCACTTCCGTCTTGCCCACCCCCGTCGGTCCGGAAAACAGAAAGGAACCCACGGGTTTTTGGGGATTCCCCAGCCCACTACGCGCCATTTTGATGGCAGCACTCAAGGCATCGATGGCCCGATCCTGACCAAAGACCACCGCTTTCAGGTCACGGTCCAGCGTCTTGAGCGCGGTGCGGTCGGAACGGGTGATGTTGTGCGCAGGAATACGGGCAATCTTGGCCACGATATCCTCGATTTCCGCCTTGCCGATCCACTTGCGTTGCCGGGACTTGGGCAGAATGCGTTGCGCCGCCCCCGCCTCGTCGATCACATCGATGGCCTTGTCCGGCAAATGGCGATCATTGATGAAACGGGCCGCCAGTTCCGCCGCACTGGTAATGGCCGCATCACTGTAGCGAACCCCGTGGTGGGCCTCGAAGCGGGACTTCAACCCGCGCAGGATCTGCACCGTATCTTCCACGGAAGGCTCGCTCACATCCACCTTCTGGAACCGCCGGGCCAAGGCATGATCCTTCTCGAAAACACCGCGAAACTCGGTGTAGGTCGTCGCACCGATGCAACGCAGATTACCCCTAGAAAGCGCGGGCTTCAGCAGGTTGGAAGCATCCAGGGTCCCTCCTGAAGATGCGCCTGCGCCGATCAGCGTATGAATCTCATCAACGAACAGGATGCTGTAGGGGTCTTCCTTCAGCTGTCTGAGTACCGCTTTGAGCCGTTGTTCGAAATCCCCCCGGTATTTGGTCCCCGCCAGCAGAGCCCCCATGTCGAGGCTGTAAACCGTGGCAGACTTGAGAATTTCGGGGACTTCCCCGCTCACGATGCGCGATGCCAGTCCTTCGGCGATGGCCGTTTTACCCACCCCGGCTTCTCCCACCAGCAGAGGATTGTTCTTGCGGCGGCGGCACAGGATCTGGACGACCCGTTCCACTTCCCGATCCCGTCCAATGAGGGGGTCGATTTTTCCCGCAACCACCTGCGCATTGAGATTAACTGTGAAGTTTTGTAATTCCCGTCCAGCGACTACCTCGCCCTCTCCCTCGGCGGTTGCCTCTTCTTTTTGGAGAGACGCAGAACTTTTCACCTTGCTCACGCCGTGAATCATGAAGTTCACCATATCCAGACGGGTAATGCCCTGCTGGTTGAGGAAAAACACGGCATGGGAATCCTTTTCCCCGCAGATGGCCACCAGAACGTTGGCACCGGTCACCTCCTTTTTGCCCGAGGATTGAACATGCAGGATAGCGCGCTGAATGACCCGCTGAAAGCCCAGCGTGGGCTGGGTATCCACCGTCCCGGTTCCCCCGGTCTGAGGATTGTTTTCCTGGATGAACGTGCTCAACTTTTCGCGCAACTCCCCGACATCGGCGCCACAGGCCTGCAATACCTCCAATGCAGCGGCGTTTTCCGTCAGAGACAACAACAGATGCTCCACAGTGATAAACTCGTGGCGCTTCTGACGCGCGTCCACAAAGGCCATGTGTAGACTGACTTCCAGCTCTTGGGCAATCATGATCCTCGTTCCTCCATGATACATTGCAAAGGATGTTGCGCTGCGCGCGCCAGAGTGACGACACGCGCCACACGCGTTGCGGCGATATCGTGCGGATAAGTGCCACAGAGTCCACGACCCTCCGTGTGAACCTGCAACATGACCCGTACCGCCGCCTCCTGCCCCAGACCGAACACCCGTCCGAGTACGTCCACCACAAATTCCATAGGGGTGTAATCGTCATTCAGCAACAGGACATCGAAGAGCGGTGGCGGGTTCGCCCGAATCTCCTTTCTTTCCAGCACCGTTGTCAATTCCCGACTCATCATCCCCCCACCGGATCAAGTCAACCGTGAGGAAACTCACCGACTTCGATCTCCCCTTCCCATCGCTTCTGAAGATATGGTTTCAGTCTAAACTTTTCAAGAATTTTCGCAACCCCTTTGCTCAAAAAATCCATTTCTGATCATTTTTTACACAAAATCGGCCTTTTTCCCAAAAAAACCTGGATTCCCTCTTGACGATCAGACCCAAACTCGCGTAAAAGTGCAACTGGAGTTTGGTTCCAAGTTGTCTGCATCACCGGTTTTGCCGTTTGCTGGCCTTGAAACTCAAACCTTACCCGGGTTTTAAGGCCCAAATCATCAACAGGAAAGCAAACATGGCAACAGGTACAGTCAAGTGGTTCAACGATTCTAAAGGTTACGGTTTCATCACCCCCGATGACGGAAGCGAAGATCTCTTCGCTC
>JAJZDE010000050.1 GCA_021828745.1 Pseudomonadota bacterium | reverse complement strand
TTTCGTTGTTGCTCTGGATTGTCACGGTCGCCGCGCTTGCATGGTTTTTTATTCGTGGGAACACCACGGTGGGGACGGACCATCGAACTGCGATAGTTCTGCAAGCCAGTGAGCGTGATTTCGTCTTGTCCGAAATGCGGGGAATGCTGGTTGCGACCCAAGGTATCCTGGAAGGGGTAACTCGGGGCGACATGCAGGCGGTCACCAAGGCTGCCAGTGCGGCGGGCATGGGTGTGGCTGCTGATGCGAACCCGGCACTCATCGCAAAATTGCCGCTGGACTTCAAAGCATTGGGCATGAGCGTTCACCATGATATGGACGACATGGCCAGGGCTGCCGCTACGGGAACGCCCGCCCCTGAGATTTTGAAGATGGAGGCGAACACATTGGCGAAATGTATTGCCTGCCATTCGACATGGCAACTACAGGCAGCGCGTTAAATCCAGATCACCTCAACCGGGCCTGTGACCTTTTCGTACGGTGGCGCCATTTGTGAGACGAAAACTAAAATTGACAAAACTCATTTTCATGGAGTAAACATTCGGAGGACGACTCGAGTTCGGATGGTCCGAAAGACCCCACCGATGTTCGTGCGTCAGGAAGGTATCCCATTTCAGGAGGCGTGACATGGAAAAAACAGAAAAACCGGAATCATCGAGAAAGTCGGTCAAACCCGGAAAAACCACGACAGAGACCCCGACAACGAAGACTGTCGCTGCAAAGACTTCCAGAACGAAGACTGCCAAGGTCAAGGTGCCGGATGAACCCATCCCCCCGATTTCCCCCGTTTTGCGAGAAGAGGTTGTGGCTACGGCGGCTTACTTCCTTGCGGAAAAGCGGGGGTTTGTTCCGGGGTTCGAGTTGCAGGATTGGCTCGAGGCGGAGGGTGCTCTGAAGAAACTTCCTTCTTCCAGGGGACGGAATGGGTAAAATGCGCTTCAATCCAGAGAAGAGGGAGGGGGGTATGAAGGGTTGGTTGAGTGTGCTTCGGAGTTTGCGACGGGTCCTGGTCGGGATGGCGATGCTGGCTGCTGGAGTCTGGGACTGCCAGGGGGTCAGTGCAGAAGATCTCCCCGTCATCCATAACCCTGATGCCTCCGGTGCACTCCCGAAGTTGGAGTTGCTCTGGCTGGGGCAATCGGCTCTTCGTTTGACCACTCCGGGCGGAAAGGTCATCCTGATCGATCCGTTCATGACGCAAAACCCGAAGACCCCGGAAAAATATAAGGATCTGGATAATCTGGGCAAAGTGGACCTGATTTTGGTGACCCACGCCCACCCTGATCATTTGGGCGATGGGCCTGCTCTGGCCAGGAAGTACCATATTCCCCTGATTGGTCCGGCAGGAATGAATCAATCCCTGGTGGCATTGGGGGTGCTGCCTGCCGAACTGGCGCCGGGGATGAACAAGTCGGGAACGGTCACTCCCCTGGGACCCAATATTCATATCACGATGGTGCATGCCGAACACAGTTCCGAACTGGATTGGCTCAATCCAGCGACAGGTCAGCACGAGATTCATAATGGCGGAGAACCGGTAGGCTACGTGATCGAATTGGAAAACGGGTTCAAAATCTACGACATGGGTGATACCGGGTTATTCAGCGACATGAAATTCATCGGTGATTATTATCGTCCCGATCTGGTGGTGATACCGATTGGGGGGAACTACACCATGGGGCCTGTCGAAGCGGCTTTTGCCATGCGTTACTGGATTCATGCCCGCTATGTCCTTCCTGTGCATTACGGAACCTTTCCCCTGTTGAAGGGAACCCCGGAGGAGTTCATCAAGGCCCTGGGGCCGACCCGGACCAAAGTACTGGAACTCAAGCCGGGTGGAACCGTTTCTTTTTAACTTATTTCAGGAATCCTGCGAGAGATGCATCACATCGTTCCGGTCATTCTTTGCGGAGGTTCGGGGACACGTCTCTGGCCCTTGTCCCGTGCGGGTTTTCCCAAGCAGTTTCTTCCCCTGACGGGTAAGGAAAGCCTTTTTCAGCAGTCGGTGGTACGGGCACGTGCGCTTGCAGGGACGGACATCCATCTGGATGACTTGCTTCTGGTCATGCATGAGGATCACCGGTTTCTGGCGCTCGATCAACTGAATGCCATGGAATCTGCAGAGGCGGCTCATTTCCTGCTGGAACCCGTGGCGCGGAACACGGCGCCAGCATTGACCCTGGCTGCCCTTCAGGCGCAGTCTTCCGGGGAAGATCCCATTCTGGTCGTGATGCCTGCCGATCAGAATGTGGCAGAGCGCGATGCCTTTACCGAGGCGGTGCAACGCAGTATCAGAACAGCGGCTCAGGGAGGGGTGGTTCTTCTGGGGATTCCCCCGGATCATCCCGAGACGGGGTACGGCTATATTCGACGTACAGGACAGGTGGATCTGCAGGGAACCTGGGAAGTGGGGCAATTTACGGAAAAACCGGACCTTGAAACGGCCAAAAAATATCTGGAGAGCGGGGAATACACCTGGAATGGAGGCATGTTCGTGCTGCGAGCGAGCGTATGGCTCGCTGCTTTGGGCGAGTTTCGTCCTGATATCCTGGAACCCGTTCGATCGGCTTGGGAAAAGCGTTCGGTGGATGGGATATTCACAAGGCCGGATCAGGGGTTCTTCTCCCAGGCGCCCAGCGTGTCGGTGGATTATGCGGTCGTGGAGCGGTGTCCCGGCTCATCTGTCCCCATCCGGATGACCCCACTGCAGGCGGGGTGGAGCGATCTTGGGGCCTGGGACGCGGTCTGCCAGGTGAATGCGGCAGATGTTTCGGGCAACGTGACGCAGGGCGACGTTTTGCTGGTGGATACCCGGAATTCGTTGGTTCACGCCAACTATCGCCTGGTTTCCACCGTGGGCGTGGATAATCTCGTGATTGTGGAGACACCGGATGCCGTGCTGGTGGCGGATCGTTCTCAAAGTCAGAAGGTCAAACAGGTGGTGACTGCCCTTCAGCAGCAAAAGCGGGAAGAACATAACCTGCACCGCAAGGTACATCGACCCTGGGGGTGGTACGACAGTATCGATGAGGGGGAACGCTTCAAGGTCAAGCGGATCCAGGTCAAACCGAAGGCCAGTCTCAGCCTTCAAAAGCACTACCATCGGGCCGAACATTGGATTGTGGTGCAGGGGACTGCAGAAGTGACCTGTGAGGATCGGACTTTTTTGCTTCATGAAAACCAGTCTACCTATATTCCTCAAGGGGAAGTCCACCGTCTATCCAATCCGGGAACCATCCCCCTCGAGATTATCGAGGTGCAGTCCGGCGGGTATCTGGGCGAAGACGATATCGTTCGTTACGGCGATGTCTATGGCCGTCAGTGAGTGATCCCTTCGCGGCGCAGGACTTGCAGGGCGGTGCGCCACAGGATGAGCATATCCAGTCCCAGGGATCGGTGGGAAAGGTAGTAGGCATCCAGAGCCACTTTTTTGGGAATGGGAATTTCGTCGCGTCCGTTGATCTGTGCCCAGCCGGTCAGCCCGGGGACCAGGACATGGACCCCACAGGCAGTGCGCTGCTCGATCAGATCCTGTTGGTTGAACAGCGCTGGACGAGGCCCCACAAAACTCATGTCACCCGTGAGAATGCTCCACAGTTGGGGGAGTTCATCCAGGCTGGTTTTGCGCAGCAGCGAGCCCACCGGGGTCAGATACCGATCCGGGTCCTGCAGGAGATGAGTGGCCACGGCAGGCGTGCCCACGCGCATGGTGCGAAATTTCGGCATGGAAAATAACTGGTTGTTCCTGCCCACCCGTTGTGACCAGTACAGGATCGGTCCCGGTGAGGTCAGGCGCACCAGCAGGGCTGTGATCAATAGTACGGGCGATAACCCTACAAGCACACCAAAGCCTGTGAGCAGGTCAAATAGTCGTTTGATTTTTTCGTGCGCCATGAAGGATCTTCCTTTGATCGGGCCACCACTGCAAAAGTCCTGCTCGCGTGGTGGTGGTAGGCTGATATTCGCAGCCGACATGGCCCTCGTAGCCCAGGGTATCGAGTAGGGCGAACAGAGAGGGATAATCGATGTCTCCGCCGATCGGCTCATGGCGTCCGGGGAAGCCGGCTATCTGCATGTGATGTACCCGTCCTGAGGGGACCCAGTGAAGCACCTCCTGGGTGACCTGGCCCTCCACGCGATGGCAGTGGTAAAGGTCCATCTGGACCCCCAGATTGGCGGCATCGAGGGTCTGGACCAAGGCGTGGGCCTGGGCTTGGTGGGTCAGAAAATAGTTGGGCATGTCCATGGGGTTGATGGGTTCTATGACCAGACCCAGATGGTGAACGGCGGCCTGGCGACAAGCCCAGGCCAGATTCTCCAGAAAGGTGTCCTGCAGGCGTTGGGGGGAGTCGTCGGGTCCCATGACCCCTGCCATGACATGCAGACGGGGACAATGGGTGACAAGCGCATAAGGCAGGGCCACTTCAAGGAAACTCTGACGAAACTCCGCCTGTTTTTCTTCATGAATGGCCAGCCCGCGCTCACCCTTGGCCCAATTTCCGGGCGGGGTGTTGAACAACACCAGATCCAGTGCCTGATCTGTGAGTTGAACATGAAATTCCCGTGCAGACAGTTCCTGATACGGGAACAGGCATTCGACGGCGCTGAAACCATCGGCGGCCGCTTGAGCGGCACGATTGGGGAAAGGGACTTCAGAATAGAGCCAGTTCAAATTGGCGGAAAAATGGGGCATGATTTCAAGTGGGGTCGGCCAGAATGCCCCCGGTGATCAATACCAAAGCGCGTACCATCAGGAGGGCGCGGGCCTGATGGTGGTGCGTTGCCCTGGCCGAGGGGTCTCCTGCCAGAATTTTTCGGGCGCTCCAGATTTGGGCGGCTTCCAGCGCATAGAGCGTGATGAGTAGTCCGAAATGCATCCAGATGCCAAAAGAGTAAAGATCCTCCTGTTCGATCAAACGGTGCCACCAATGACGATGGGTGTACAGGAATACGGGCATGGCAACGTCGAACAGGATGGTGGCGAGCATGACCGGCATGTGGAAACCGCGTTTGCGGGGATTGTAAAAGGCCACCAGCATGAGTGCATAACTGAGACAGGCCAGGACAAAGGGCGTTAGCATGAGGACCGGGTCTCGGGGAAAAAAACGGTGGCAAAAAAGATCATGGCAGCGGGGATTCTGTTTGGGCCTGGGCGACCATCCACTGGCACAGGGCCGCCAGCAGAGGGTCGTCTGCGCGGTGACTGGGAAGGCATAGGGCAAACTCCGAAGGACCTTGAACAAAACCCAGTGGTGCGACCAGGCGACCCTGATTGAGTTCCCTGCGGGCCAGACGTTCCGGTGCGATGGCGATGCCCAGTTTTGCCACGGCTGCTTCCAGCATCAGTTGTAAGTTGTCGAAGTGACGGACCAGGTGCAGGCGTGGGTTTTCCAGTCCGTTGAGTTCTGCCCAGTCGGTCCAGGCGTTACGACGGGACAGGGTGTAGAGCAAGGGTTGGCCAGAAAGGTCAGCGGCCCTGTGGGGGAGGGGGGTCCAGTCCGGGGCGCAGACGGGGCCGGCGCGGTCGGAAAAGAGCGTCTGTCCCTGGACGCCGTGAGGCCAGGGGGGGCAGCCGCTGACCACCAGGGCATCGATGCGATCCGTGACCAGATCGTTGAAAGTTCCCTGGGTTTGTAATTGCAGACGGATATGAGGGTGTTGCTGTTCAAAGTTTTCCAGGCGCTGGATCAGCCAGAGCGCCATGAACCCCCCTGGTGCGGCCAGGGTCAGGGTTTGCCCCGGGGGGGAGGCCAGTAACTGGTGACAGGCTTCTTCCAGTGCAGACAGGGCCTCGGTAGCGGCCCGTTGCAGAGTCTGTCCTGCGGGGGTCAGTTGAACGCCTGCCGCATGGCGGGTGAAGAGCGGTTGGCCGATCCAATCCTCCAACTGACGGATCTGATGGCTGACCGCACTATGGGTCAGACATAATTCACGTGCCGCCAGAGAAAAGTTCAGAACCCGGGCACAGGCCTCGAAAATTCGGACTGCATGAAGCGAAGGGAGTTTTCTCATCAAAGGGATAAAAGACGACGATCAGCGAACAGTATACAACCTTGCCACTCCATGCCGGCCTTCAGTCACTCCGTTAACTGCATTTGCTGTCCCCGCAGTTGAGACAGGTCAGGCATCCATCCATTTTGATCACGGCCTGGGTGGAACATTTGGCGCACAGGGCTGCGCCTTCAGGGAAGCCTGTCTCCTGAGGTTGGCCCGAGGCGTGACGTTTGACGAACTCCTGCCGTTTTTCCTCCAGAAAGACCTTCTGTTGAGGATCATGTTCGGGGCGGCTGAGCATGCCGATTTCCATCAGGTGTTCTTTGAGTACTTCTCCAATTTCAGCGACCAGACTGGGAATGTATTTTCCCCCTTTTTTGAAGTATCCCCCCTTGGGGTCGAAAACGCTGTGCAGTTCTTCCACCAGAAATGTGATGTCTCCCCCTTTTCGGAACACGGCAGACATCACGCGGGTCAGTGCCACGATCCATTGAAAATGCTCCATGTTTTTGGAGTTGATGAATATTTCAAAAGGACGGCGATGTTCCTGGGGCGTGCCAGCGTTCATGACGATATCATTGATGGTGATGTAGAGCGCGTGATCCGTCACGGGGGTCTTGATCTTGTAGGTATTTCCTACCAGTTTTTCGGGGCGGGAGAGGGGCTCGCCCAACTGGTGGATGGGCGCCAGAGAGTGGGGATTTCCCGGCGCAGAAAGGGGGTTGGACTGTTCTTCCGTGACGACGGTATATCCCACGATTTTCTTGTCGATTTTGAGGGTCATGATGGGGTCTTCCTTGAGCAGTGAACATGGGGGCAACGAGCCATTCTTCAGAACTTGCCGTAGTACCCTTCCTTCAGGGCATCATACAGGTTGGCGGCACTGTGCAATTCACCATCGTACTCGATGGTTTCGTTGCCTTTGGCTTCGAGGGTGCTGCCATCCTCCAGGGTGAAACGGTAGGTGGTGTTTTCCAGATCCTTTTCCGTGACCAGTACCCCCTGGAAGGCCTCGGGGTTGAAGCGGAAGGTCGTGCATCCCTTCAAGCCCTTTTCATAGGCATAAAAATAGATATCCTTGAATTCGTCATAGGGATAATCCGTCGGTACGTTGATGGTCTTGGAGATGGAACTGTCGATCCATTTCTGGGCAGCGGCCTGGATGTCCACATGAGCGCGGGCCGAGATGACGGAGGAATCGACGAAATAGTCGGGCAGACGGGTATCCTCATCCTGGGCGTAGGGCATGGCCTTGGGGTTGACGAGAGAGCGGTAGGCCAGCAATTCGTAGGAAAACACATCCACCTTTTCCTTGGATTTCTTTCCTTCCCGAATGACATTGCGGCTGTAATGGTGGGCAAAGGAAGGCTCGATTCCGTTGCTGGCGTTGTTTCCCAGCGAGAGTGAGATGGTTCCCGTAGGGGCAATGGAAGTGTGATGGGTAAAACGGACCCCTTGGGTGGCAATGCGTTCGCGCAGGGTTTCGGGAAACTGCTGGAAGTAACGGCTATAGCGTCCCAGCAAAACCTTTCCTGGCACGCTGTCCCCCACTTTCAGGCCGTCCCGGGCCATTTCAGGCCGTTGCGCGAGCAGTGCAGAGGTGATGACGAATGTTTCTTCCATGATGGGGGCCGGCCCCTTTTCTGAAGCCAGTTCCAGTCCGACCTCCCAGCCTTCCTCAGCCATGACGCGGGTTACTTCTTCGGTGAAGGCCAGGGATTCCGGGGATCCATAATTCATTTGCAGCAAGGTGAGGGTCGAGCCCAACCCCAGATAACCCATGCCATGCCGACGCTTTCGGATGATTTCCTCGCGTTGCTGAGGCAACGGCAGGCCATTGATGTCGACCACATTATCGAGCATTCGGGTGAAGATGCGCACGACTTCCCGATATTCTGTCCAATCGAAGTGAGCCTGTTCGGTAAAGGGGCAACGGACGAACTGTGTCAGGTTGATGGATCCCAGCAGGCACGCGCCGTAGGGAGGCAGGGGCTGTTCCCCGCAGGGGTTGGTGGCGCGGATGTTTTCGCACCACCAGTTATTGTTCATTTCATTGACCCGGTCGATGAGGATGAAGCCGGGTTCGGCATAATCATAGGTGGAAGACATGATGACATCCCACAGACGGCGAGCCTTGAGCGTCTTGTAGATCCGGCAGGCGATCTTGCCATCGGCCCGCTCCACATATTTTTTTTCGTGACTGGGCCAGTCGCGCCATACGATCTCGGCATTGGAGGCAACATCGAGGGAATCGGCCTCGCTCTGGCTGATCGGGAAAGCCAGGGGCCAGTTCTGATCGTTTTTCACCGCTTCCATGAATTCGCGTGTAATGAGACAGGACAGGTTGAATTGACGCAACCGTCCCGCCTCACGTTTGGCCTTGATGAAATCCGGCACATCCGGGTGGGAGATGTCGAAGGTCGCCATTTGGGCGCCTCTTCGTCCTCCCGCAGAGGACACGGTGAAACACATTTTGTCGTAGATATCCATGAAGGATAAGGGGCCGGATGTATAAGCGCCTGCCCCTGCCACAAAAGCGCCCTTGGGGCGCAAAGTGGAAAACTCGTAACCGATGCCGCACCCCGCCTTGAGCGTGAGGCCGGCCTCATGAACCTTTTCCAGAATGCCGTTCATGCTGTCTTCCACGATGCCTGACACGGTGCAGTTGATGGTGCTGGTGGCCGGTTTATGTTCCAGTGCTCCGGCATTCGAGATGATTCTCCCGGCCGGAATGGCGCCGCGGCGCAAGGCCCAAAGAAATTTGTCATACCAGAAGGCCCGCTTTTCGTCGTTCTCTTCTGTATCGGCCAGGGCTCGGGCGACACGCTTGAAAGTGTCATCGATCTGCTGATCGATCGGTTCCCCCTGCTTGTTTTTGAGACGATACTTTTTATCCCAGATATCCAGGGAAACGACTTGTAAGGGAACCTCTGGATGCGACAGGGAAGGAGACTTGGTTGCGCTCAGCATGGATATCCTCGGTGGAAAAAGTCAGTTCGATGTAGGGGTCTGAAAAAAATAAGGAAAATCAGAAAACCTCTAAAACCACAAGATGTAGTGGTCAGGTTGAAAGGTTACCACTATTTGTATGGGGTGGTCAATAAAACGCTCATCGGGAACTGCGGGCAATGGCCCGCCCAAGCAGGTAAAAATAGAGGCGCCTTGGCAGCCATTGCGCGATCTTGAGCAGCGTCGTGAAGCGCTTGGGAAAGTGAATCTCGAAGTCACCACGTTCCAATCCCGCAAGAATTTCATGGGCAGCCTGGTCGGGTTGCATCAGGGCGGGCATGAAATGGTCTGCATGCGAAGTCATGTCCGTGGCCACAAAACCCGGGCAGATACGCGAGACGCCGATGCCGTGCGGACGGAGTTCGAAGTACAAACCCTCGCACAGGTT
>JAJZDE010000049.1 GCA_021828745.1 Pseudomonadota bacterium | reverse complement strand
TTCCCAGACTACGGATGAGACCCGCCCGCAACATCAGTTGGTGACTGATCATTTCGGCTTCGGCGGGGGCTTCCTTGAGGGTGGGGATGAACAGTTGGCTGGCGCGCATGGCAGGATGTTCCGGAAAATAGGAAAAATTGGTGCTCATTCTAACGCAGTTGGGGGGGGATCCGTGCGCCATAATGGCCGGGACATGACCGGTGGGAGGGCTGAACGATGCGTCTGGCAGCGATGATACAGGGGGCATTCATGCTTGTCGTGGCAGGCTGTGCGGAAACGCCGACGCCCGCGGAGGTGCCCGATCATGGTGAGGAAATCCGCTGGCTCCGCGCCTGTGCGCATAAAATGCCGGAAACTCTGTACCTGACGGTGGATCAATTGCGTGGAACCGGGCAGATGACGTGGATCGTCCACCATAAGACGCTGCCCGTGAAATTGAACGACGAGGTGGTGGTGTCGTGTCGACAGCCGCAGGGGGAACATGCGTTGGTGGATTCGCCCTGGCTGTTTGCGGGATATGGACGATGGATTCCGGCCTTGGGCATCGACGATTTAGGCCCTCAGGACCTGACGGGCAAAACGGTCATCCTGATGGCGGGAAATTCCCGCTTGCCCGACGGTATCCTGGTGGATTCAGGGGAAGCCCTGGCTTCAGCAGGCCAATATCTGGACCTGAGAGAGGAAGACCGGATCGATCATGCATTGGCCCGGGGAGCGGCCTTGGTCCTGGTGGTGACAGGGCCGGAACAATTTGCACGGCATCAACGTTTCCCGGAACTTGCGCTGCACCTTCCGGAGTCTGCTCGACCCCTTCCGCACGGCGGGATGATCGGCTGGACCACGTCCCAGGTCTGGGGACAGTGGCTGCAAAAGGCCGGAGAACATCCCGAGTCCTTCGTCATGCGGGCACGGCAACCGGATTTTCAGCCGGTGTCCTTGCCCCTGCAGACGGCGGGTGTCCTGTCCTGCAGGGCGCAATCCGCGGAGATGGAAATCCCGGCTTCCCGGGCAACTCCGGTTGCATCGATGCCGGGCGGGACGCTCACCCTCGATCACTCCGAGGGGGAGCAGTTTTGAGAGAGGTTTTTTGGATCGATAGTCCTTGACAGAGGTTCTGATTTTTCCATAAAATCATCCCATGAACTCAAATACCGCTTTCGCTCTTCTTTTCTGCACGGGATCCCTCCTGCTGCTGCGCCTTGCGCGCTAAAATCCTTCTTCTTCTCTCATCGTTGTGTACCGCTTCCCCTCCCACGAGGGGTTCTCCGCCATGAATGAAAGTCCCTGGACTTTCAAGGACGAGACCATGAACACTGTAAAAATTTTTGATACGACCTTGCGCGATGGCGAACAAAGCCCCGGCGCTTCCATGACCCGTGAAGAAAAGGTTCGCATTGCCCGCCAGTTGGAGCGTTTGCGTGTGGACGTGATCGAGGCGGGTTTTCCTGCGGCCAGTCCCGGCGATTTCGAGGCGGTCAAGGCTGTGGCCAGCGCGATTCGGGAAAGCACCATCTGTGGGTTGGCCCGTGCCCAGGAAAAGGATATCCGCAGTGCGGCAGAAGCCTTGGCTCCCGCCCCGTCAAAACGCATTCATACCTTTATCGCCACCTCCCCCCTGCATATGGAGCGCAAGTTGCGCATGACTCCGGAGCAGGTGCTTGGGCATGCGGTTTCGGCTGTGACATTGGCCCGACAGTTCACCGATGATGTGGAATTTTCTTGCGAGGATGCGGTTCGCTCCGAACCGGACTTCCTGTGCCGGGTGATCGAGGCGACGATCCGGGCTGGCGCTCGCACCATCAATATCCCGGATACCGTGGGCTATGCCATCCCCTTTCAGTATGGGGCGCTCATCGCCGACCTGATGAATCGCATTCCCAATGCCGACCAGGCGGTTTTCTCGGTGCATTGCCACAACGATCTCGGTCTGGCGGTCGCCAATTCATTGGCCGCCGTGCTGGCGGGAGCACGACAGGTGGAATGCACGATCAACGGATTGGGGGAACGTGCCGGAAATGCCGCCCTGGAAGAGGTCGTCATGGCGTTGCGTACGCGTCAGGATATATTCGGCTTGACCACGCGCATCGATACGACCCAGATCGTTCCGGCCAGCCGTCTGGTGTCCACCATCACGGGTTTTCCGGTGCAGCCCAACAAGGCCGTGGTGGGGGCCAATGCCTTTGCGCATGAATCCGGGATCCATCAGGACGGAGTCCTCAAGCATCGGGAAACTTACGAGATCATGAGTGCCGAAGAGGTGGGCTGGAAAGCCAACAAGTTGGTGCTGGGCAAACATTCGGGGCGCAATGCATTTCGTACCCGCCTGCAGGAGTTGGGCATCGTGCTGGACTCGGAAGTTGCTCTCAATGCCGCCTTCCAGCGTTTCAAGGTGTTGGCTGACAAGAAACATGAAATCTTTGATGAAGACCTTCAGGCCCTGGTGGGAGAAGAAGCCGGAGAAGGTCAGGACGATCACTACGGACTGGTTTCCCTGATGGCCCACAGTGAAACGGGGGAACCGCCCCGCGCCCGTCTGGTGCTGACCCTGGGACGCTTCGAACAGACCACGGAGGCCGAAGGGAGCGGCCCGGTGGATGCTTCCTTCAAGGCGATCGAGCGGGTGGCACAGAGTGGTGCGGAGTTGCAACTCTATTCCGTCAACAACATCACCAGTGGCACCGAATCCCAGGGTGAAGTGACCGTACGGCTGGCCCATGATGGGCACATCGTCAATGGGTTGGGGGCGGATACGGACATCGTGGTGGCTTCTGCGCGGGCTTATCTGAATGCCCTGAACAAATTGCAGGTGCGTACGGAACGGGTCAATCCGCAAGTGTGAGGATCATGGGACGGGTCCTGTGGCAGTTCATGCTCCTGGTGGGGCGCAAGTTTCAGCAGGATCGCTGCATGCAGTCGGCAGCCAGCCTCACCACCACTACCCTCTTTGCGCTGGTGCCGCTGATCACCTTCAGTATCGACATCTATGCGCTTTTCCCGGAATTCGGGCATTTTGGGAAGGCCGTGCGGGGATTTCTGATGGCCAATCTCCTGCCCGATGTGGCGGCCCGTCTGGTGGCCACCTATGCGACCCAGTTCTCCGGGCATGCCGCCCAATTGACGTACCTGGGTCTGGGCCTGTTGATGGGCACGGTGTTTTCACTGATCCTGACGGTGGATCACACCTTCAATGCCATTTGGGGGACGGCTCCCCGTCGTCCCTTGCACACCCGTCTGGCGATCTATGGCGTGTTGATCCTTCTGGGGCCCCTGCTTTTCGGGTTGGGGTTATGGGGGATGACGCTCCTGGTGCAGATGTCCATCGGTTGGGCGGGAAAGAGTGCGCGCCTGACCCATCTGGTCCTCAAGTGGCTGTCTTTTCTGGTCATGGCTACAGGATTGGCTCTGGCGTTCTACAAGGTGCCCGATCATCCGGTACGGCGTCGTCATGCCCTGTTTGGCGGCACATTGGGGGCCTTGTTGTTTGAAATCATGAAAAACGGTTTCACCTGGTTTGTGGCCCACATTTCCAGTTATACCCTGATCTATGGGACCTTTGCCGCCTTGCCCATTTTTCTGGCGTGGATTCACCTGTCCTGGACCGTGATCCTGCTGTCTGCCGTGCTGACCGCCTGCTTGCCTCGCTGGGGTTCGGGAGTCTCTGTGGAAATGGCGGAAAATAGATAATTATTGATATAAATCAAAAACAAATCTTTGTGAATCCCGTATCTTTCAGCCATGCGCCGGACACGTGCTCAGGGGAGTGGTGCCAGCAGAGCGCAGACAACCAGACTGAGGGGGTTTACGATGAGCATTGCCTGGATCGAAATTATTGGAATCGTGGTACCGGCCGTCCTCATTTTTATGTTGGACAATTCGGTGTGGCATAAATAACTTTATTATTTCCGTACCCCTGTGATGGGGGAACCGAAAGAGTGATTGAGCCGGGATTTCCCGGCTCTTTTGCTTTTGGGGAAGCATTCGGAGTTGTGCAACGCGGTAAAATTGCGTCATACTACAGATTATGAGACGACGAGTCCCGATTGATAATTATTTTTTATGATCTGGATAAAAAATACTTAGGGTTGCTTATACCGGATTCGGGATATCATCGATAGAAAACCATACAATCCTTGGGAACGTCCTCAATTTTGGAGGATCTCGGGGGCATAAAATAACGCGGCAACGCTTGACTGACGGAGAGAATATACCATGCATCTGGGGCGCGAGACCTTATCCAAGTATTTGATTGAAAATGTCAGTGGAAGCAAGGATGGAGCCGATCTGGCCGCCTTGCTGGTGGATGTGGCCGCTGCGGTGAAAGCCATTTCCGCCCTGAGTTCCAAGGGCGCATTGGGCGGTGCCACGGGAAGCATGGATACGACCAATGTGCAGGGTGAGACCCAGAAAAAACTGGATGTCCTGTCCAACACGGCCTTCGTGAACACCTTCGAATTGGGGGGGTTGGTAGCCGGGGTTGCCTCGGAAGAGATGGATGATCCATTCCCCGTGCGCGCGCCGCATCGGCGTGGCCCGTTTCTGGCTATTTTTGATCCACTGGACGGGTCATCCAACATCGATGGCAATGTCTCGGTCGGTTCCATCTTCTCGATTCTGCATGCCCCCGAAGGAAGGGAACCCGAGATGCAGGATTACCTCAAGCCGGGAACCGAACAGGTGGCGGCAGGGTATGCATTGTATGGTCCAGCGACTTTGCTGGTCATCACGGTGGGCAAGGGAACCCATGGTTTTACCCTGGATCGGGAAATCGGTAACTTCATTCTGACCCATCCGGATATCCGGATTCCGGCGGATACCAACGAGTTTGCCATCAATACCTCCAACGAACGTTTTTGGGAACCCCCGGTTACCCGTTACATCAGCGAATGCAAGGCGGGCAAGACGGGCGTCCGCGAGCGTGATTTCAACATGCGCTGGATTGCTTCCATGGTGGCGGAAGTGCAAAGTATCCTGATTCGAGGAGGGATCTTTATGTATCCCCGGGATACCAAGGATCCTTCCAAGCCCGGGCGTCTGCGTCTGATGTACGAAGCCAACCCCATGAGCATGATCGTGGAACAGGCAGGGGGGCTTTCCAGCACCGGGCGGGAACGCATCATGGAGGTGGTGCCCACCCAGATCCATCAACGCATTGCGGTCATTCTGGGGTCGAGTCACGAGGTGGCACGGGTGATCCAGTATCATCAGGAACACGATGAGGGAAAGGGGGAACCTTTCTCTTCCCCGTTGTTCAGCGAGCGTGGTCTGTTCCGGGTTTGAAAAACTTTACAAAATAATCACATACAACATACAAGAGGTCATCGATCATGTCCCGAAAACACCCCATCATTGCCGTGACGGGTTCTTCCGGTGCTGGTACCACCACCGTGATGAACAGTTTCAAGCATATTTTTCGCCGTGAGAAGATTACGGCCCAACTGGTGGAAGGGGATTCCTTTCACCGTTACAACCGCGCTGAAATGAAAGCGCAGATGAAAGAACGGGAAGACAAGGGCAATCGCAATTTCAGCCACTTTGGTCCCGAGGCCAATCTTCTCGAGGAACTGGAAAATCTGTTCAGGACCTATGGAGCCACGGGTTCGGGCAAGGTGCGCAAATATCTGCACGATGCCGGAGAGGCTGCTCCCTACAAGCAGGAACCAGGGACATTCATTCCTTGGCAGGACATCGAGTCGGGTACCGACCTGATGTTCTACGAAGGGTTGCACGGGGGATACGCCGACGATAAGGTCAATGTGGCGGCCCAGGTGGATCTGTTGGTGGGGGTGGTTCCCATCATCAATCTGGAGTGGATCCAGAAACTCCATCGTGACCAGAAATTGCGCGGCTATTCTCAGGAAGCCGTCATGGATGTGATCCTGCGCCGCATGCCCGATTATGTCAACCACATTTGTCCCCAGTTTTCGCGCACCCATGTCAATTTCCAGCGTGTGCCCACCGTGGATACGTCCAATCCTTTCATTGCCAATGATATTCCTAGCCCGGATGAAAGTATGGTGGTGATCCGTTTTTCTGATCCCAAAGGCATCGATTTTCCCTATCTGCTGTCCATGTTGCATGATGCCATGATGACCCGACCCAATTCGCTGGTGGTTCCCGGCGGCAAGATGGGCCTGGCCATGCAATTGATCTTCACGCCCATGATTCTCAAGATGATGGATTGCAAGCGTAAGGCTGCCTGCTGATGGGACAGGCTGTACCCCTGCCTCGACTGATCATGTTTGATCTGGACGGTACCCTGGTAGATACCGCCATTGAGATCGCCCACTCCGTGAATCAAACTTTGGATGAAGCAGGTTTTGATCCCTTGCCCCCGGAGTGGATTCGGGAGTGGATCGGCAAAGGCACCGCATGGCTGTTTGCAACCGTGTTGCGACGGGTGACGGGGCAGGATGAGGCACGGGCATCACAGTTGTATGATCAGTATTACCCGCGCTTTCTGCAGGTCTATCATGACCTGACCGGAATTCACAGCCGGCCCTACCTTGGCGCGCTCGAGGCGTTGGAGGCCCTGCGCGCGGCAGGCTGCCAACTGGCCGTCGTGACCAACAAGGATCGGGACCTGTCCCAACGTTTGCTGGACAGTCAGGGGCTGGCCCAGGCCATCGACATTCTGGTGGGTGGCGGAGATACCCCGGAAGGCAAACCGAGCCCCCAACCTCTTCAAAAGGCGCTGGCCGATGCGGGCTTGAGCGCCCGGGAGGCGCTTTTTGTGGGAGACTCCAGCAACGATGTCCAGGCCGCACGCCGTGCCGGTGTTACAGTTTGGGCGTTCAACCATGGGTATAATCACGGAGAGCCCATTGCGGCGGCCAACCCTGACCGTGTGCTGGACAGTTTTCCGGAACTGCTGCAACAGTTGGGGGTATGTCCTCCACTGGCTTCACAATCCATCTAAGTCTATAACTCTCTATCTCTTCTCTGAGGACACATCATCATGGCTCTCATTTCCCTGCGTCAGTTGCTCGATCACGCCGCCGAACACGGTTACGGTTTGCCTGCCTTCAACGTGAATAACCTGGAACAAATCCAGGCCATCATGGAAGCCGCAGCAGCCACCAACAGTCCTGTCATCATGCAAGGTTCGGCCGGTGCCCGTAAATATGCCGGCGAGCCTTTCCTGCGCAAACTGATTGAAGGTGCCGTGGAAATGTATCCCGATATTCCCGTGTGTATGCATCAGGATCATGGTGCCAGCCCAGCCGTATGTCAGCGTTCCATCCGTTCGGGTTTCTCCAGCGTGATGATGGATGGATCCTTGATGGAGGACATGAAGACCCCCTCCAGTTTCGAGTACAACGTCAATACTACGCGGCGGGTGGTGGAAATGGCTCATGCCGTGGGTGTCTCGGTGGAAGGCGAACTGGGCTGTCTGGGTTCCCTGGAATCCGGGATGATGGGCGAAGAGGACGGACATGGTTCCGATGACAAGTTGAGCCATGACCAGTTGCTGACCGATCCCGAACAAGCTGCGGATTTTGTCCGGAAAACGGAAGTGGATGCCCTGGCGATTGCCATCGGGACCAGTCATGGGGCCTACAAGTTCACCAAGGCGCCCACGGGCGATACATTGGCGATCTGGCGCGTAAAGGAAATCCATGCGCGGATTCCCAACACACACCTGGTCATGCACGGTTCTTCCTCCGTGCCCCAGGACTGGCTCGAAATCATCCGTGCCAATGGCGGTACCATCAAGGAAACCTATGGCGTGCCTGTGGAAGAAATTGTCGAAGCCATCAAATATGGCGTACGCAAGGTGAATATTGATACCGATATCCGTTTGGCCATGACCGGAGCGATCCGTCAACTCATGTTCAAGAAACCCGAAGAATTCGATCCGCGCAAGTTCCTGGCGGAAGCCCGTAAGGCTGCCATGGGTATCTGCAAGGCCCGCTTCGAGGCCTTTGGCAGCGCCGGGCAGGCCAGCAAGATCAAGCCGGTTTCTCTGGAAGCCATGAGTGATCGTTATGCCAAGGGTGAACTCAAGCCCCAGGTACGTTGAGACCGCCGGCGCGCCAAGACCTTTTTCCATCCCAACTTATCGACAACGAGATTTCATCATGACGCAAGGTACAACCTCCACGGCAACGATGGCCAATGCTATTCGCGCATTGGCGATGGATGCGGTGCAAAAAGCCAATTCTGGCCACCCCGGTGCGCCCATGGGCATGGCGGAAATGTCCGTGGCCCTGTGGGGTCGGCATTTGAGACATAATCCCGCCAACCCTCATTGGGCCGATCGTGACCGTTTCGTCCTGTCCAATGGCCACGCTTCCATGCTGCTCTACGCCCTGCTGCACCTCACGGGCTACGATCTGCCCATGGATGAGCTCAAGGCTTTCCGCCAATTGCACAGCAAGACCCCCGGACATCCGGAGTACGGCCTCACCGTGGGCGTGGAAACCACTACCGGCCCCCTGGGGCAGGGCATCACCAATGCGGTGGGCTTCGCCCTGGCGGAACGCTTGCTGGGCGAACAGTTCAACAAGCCCGGACATACGCTCGTGGACCACCATACCTATGTATTCATGGGCGATGGCTGTCTGATGGAAGGGATCAGCCACGAAGCCTGTTCCCTGGCGGGTACCCTGGGTTTGAAGAAACTCATCGCGTTCTGGGATGACAACGGCATCTCCATCGATGGTCATGTGGAACCCTGGTTTTCGGAAGATGTGCCCGGACGATTCGAAGCCTATGGCTGGAATGTGGTTCGGCCTGTAGATGGACATGACGTGGAAGCGGTCTCAAAGGCAATCGAAGCAGCCAAAACCAGTTCCAGGCCCACTCTGATTTGCTGCAAGACCATCATCGGCAAGGGCAGCCCCAACAAGCAGGGTACCCATGATGTCCACGGTGCCGCCTTGGGCAATGATGAAATCGCGGCTGCCAAGAAAATGCTCGGCTGGAATCATGGTCCCTTTGAAATTCCCGCAGAAGTTTATGCGGCCTGGGATGCCAAGGCTCATGGGCAGGCCATGGAGGACGAGTGGAACCAGCGCTTCGCGGCTTATCAGGCAGCCTACCCCAGCGAAGCAGCGGAGTTCCTGCGCCGCATGAAGGGGGATTTGCCCGCCAACTTTGAACGGGCTGCCCTGGAATTCGTGGCCAAGTGTCGGGACAAGGCAGAAAGCATCGCCACCCGCAAGGCCAGCCAGAATACCCTGGAAGCCCTGAGCCCCGCCTTGCCCGAGTTCTTTGGGGGATCGGCGGACCTGACGGGGTCCAACCTGACCAACTGGAGTGGCAGCAAGCCGATGAATGCCACCACCCCAGGAAATTACCTGAGTTACGGGGTGCGGGAATTCGGCATGAGCGCCATCCTCAATGGGGTGGCCCTGCACGGCGGGTTCATTCCCTATGGGGGCACCTTCCTGACCTTCTCGGACTACAGTCGCAATGCCCTGCGCATGGCGTCTCTGATGCGGATTCGCAGCATCTTCGTGTTCACCCACGATTCCATCGGCCTGGGGGAAGACGGTCCGA
>JAJZDE010000048.1 GCA_021828745.1 Pseudomonadota bacterium | reverse complement strand
GTTTCAAACGCGCCAAATTTTTTGCGCGCATCGTGTCGCTCGAAGCGCGTGGCGAGTGCAAAGCCTGACGCCGGAATGATCCCGATGCCGCGCCAGTTTGCATCGCTGACCTGTAGCGCCTGTTTGAGTTGTGCCCGTGCCGTTGCGTTTCCGCCGGGACGCACCACCTCGGGATAACAGTTGTCCAGAAAGAATTTTTTTTCGATCAGTTGGCGCAATACTGAATACATCGCCGCCAGCAGCGATACGGGGGTGAATCCGGCGATCGCCGTGGGAATGGCCTGTTGCTCCACGACGAAGGCCCATTCCTCCGGCCCCATCACCGTAGCGACATGGCCGGGCGCGACCAGCGCGTCGAAACCGGGCTTTCCCGAGTCGAGCAGCATCGCGACCGCAGGCCAGGTAAGGCGGCACGACAGCAACAAAAATAGGTTGTCAGGAATGCCTTCGATCAGCATCGCCGCCACCGGTGCGGTGGTGGTTTCGAAACCGGCGACAAAGAATACCACTGACCACTGCGGATTTTCTCTGGCGATTTTCACCGCCTCCTGCGGGCTGGACACCGGCCTTATGTCGGCGCCAGCGGCCTTGGCCTGCTCCAGTGAGTGCGGCTCGGATTTTGGCCCATTCACCGGCACGCGCAGCATGTCGCCGAATGCAACCAGAATCACGCCTGCGTGCAACGCCAGTTGAATGGCGTGAGATACGTCCTCTTCAGGACACACGCACACCGGACAGCCGGGGCCGGGGATCAGTTCGACATTCTGCGGCAAAGCGCCGCGCAGGCCTGCCATCGTGATCGAACGCTCGTGACCACCGCACACATTCATGATGCGCACGCGGCCGGCCAGCGGCAAGGCGCGGATATTTTCCAGCCAGTCCCTTGCGCTCAAAATGATGGTCAGACCTCAAGCACGTGCTGGTCCGGATCACAGGCCGACACTTCATCGAGCAACTCCCAGGTCGAACGCGCTTCCTGCTCGGTCATTTTCTGTAATGCGTAACCCACATGCACCATCACGAAATCATTCACAACGATTGGTTCATCCTGTAGCATGAACAGGCTGACCTCGCGCATCACCCCCCGGGCGGTGCAGCGTGCGTTGTAGCCGTCGATTCCGACGATTTGCATGGGAATACCCAGACACATGGCCATTGAGGGATCATGAAGGTTTCTCAGTATAGTCCCGAGTGGAGAATCTGTTTGGTTTTATGGTTGGATGAACCGGTTGGTTGAAATTCCCGGGTAAAAGTAATAGGCTGACTCCAGTCAGGCGACGCAATGTGCAGGGGGTGAGTCGGGGACCTTCGGAATTGCAGACGTCGGGAAGGCATTCGAAACAGTGTCCGCGCACATCACGCCGGAGGGAGCGCCATGAACGAAACGACACCCCTGTTGTCACCCCGCTTTGCCGCGATTCTTGCCCAGGCAAGCAGCCATCCTCCCTTGCGGGTGGCGGTGGCGAATGCGCAGGAAGCACATGTATTGGCCGGGGTGGTGGAAGCCAGCGATCACGGTTTGATCGAGCCGGTGCTGCTGGGACCGCGGGCACAGATCGAAATCGTGTGCCGGCAACTGGGGTGTCCCAGTGATCGTTTTCCCATCGTCCATATGGCGTCGTCTCTGGAAGCGGCCGAGGCGGGCGTGCAACGGGTGCTGGAGGGCAAGGCGGAAGCCCTGGTGAAAGGCTGGATACACACCGACGAACTGATGAGGCCAGTATTGCGTCAGTTGCGCACGGCGCGGCGCATCAGTCATGTCTTCGTGGCAGACTTAGCCAGTTACCACAAACTGCTGTTCATCACCGATGCCGCCATCAACATCGCGCCGGATCTTGCCACCAAGGCGGAGATTCTGCAAAACGCCATCGATCTGGCACGCATCCTGGGTGTGGACAGGCCAAAAGTCGCGGCGTTGTCGGCGATCGAACTGGTCAAGCCGAGCATTCCGTCTACTCTGGACGCCGCCTGCCTCAGCAAGATGGCCCAGCGCGGCCAGATCACCCATGCCGAGGTGGACGGCCCGCTGGCTTTCGACAACGCCATTTCGCACGATGCCAGCATGGTCAAGCAGATCAACAGTACCGTGGCGGGCGAGGCGGACATCCTGTTGGCGCCAGATCTGGATGCCGGCAACATTCTTGCCAAGAATCTGGAATACCTCGCCGGGGCAACCCTGGCAGGTATTGTCATCGGCGCCAGAGTACCGTTGATGCTTACCTCTCGTTCTGATCCCCCCGCTGCCCGTCTGATCTCCTCCGCCATTGCCGTGTTGTTGCATCAGCATTGGGACGGTGAAGGCGTATCGGTCACGGGCATACCTGATACGGGAGATGAATCATGACTGCCGACGAACGCATCACATCGTCTGTCAAACATATTCCTATTGCATAAGGGGCATGACATGAACAAGATCTCGCACATCCGCTGGTTCGACGAGATTGGCCTCGACGATGTACCTCTGGTCGGCGGAAAGAATGCCTCGCTGGGGGAAATGTACCGAAACCTGACAGCCGAGGGTGTACGCGTCCCCAACGGTTTTGCAGTGACCGCCGAGGCCTATGCCTATGTGCTGGAATACAACAACGCATGGCGGTTGCTACATGCGGCTCTCGACGGGCTCGATCCTGACGACGTCAGAGATTTACAGGCTCGTGGAGAAAAAGCCCGGGCGATTGTCTACGGCTGTCAGATTCCTGATGATTTAAAGGCGGCCATTTTACAGGGCTATGCCCAGCTCAAACGCGAGTATGGGGACAAGATCTCCCTTGCGGTACGTTCTTCTGCCACCGCCGAGGATTCGCCGGAAGCCTCTTTTGCAGGACAGAATGACACCTATCTCAACATCGCCAGTGACGATGCGCTGCTTGACGCCTATAAACGCTGCCTGGCGTCCAACTTTACCGACCGTTCCATCCATTACAAATACGACAATGGGTTTGATTACTACAAGGTCCACCTCTCTGTGGTGGTCATGAAAATGGTGCGCAGTGACATCGGCGCCAGTGGCGTGATGTTTTCACTGGACACGGAAACGGGATTCAGGGATGTGGTCTTCATCAATGCCGCTCTGGGGCTTGGTGAAAACGTCGTCCAGGGAACGATCGACCCGGATAGTTTTTATGCGCATAAACCCGGCTTCATCAAGGGATACCGCGCCGTTCTGAAACGCCGCCTGGGCAGCAAGGAAAAGAAGATGATTTTTACCGATATCCTCAATACCGGCAATATCGCGGTGGAATACACCAGGAATATCGATACCAGCAGCGAAGAAAGGAATCGCTATTGCATCACCGATTCGGATGTCATGGTGCTGACCGACTATGCCATCAAGGTTGAAGACCACTATTCCAGGAAAGCCGGTCAATACAAGCCCATGGACATGGAGTGGGCCAAAGATGGACTGGATGGGCTGTTGTATATGGTGCAGGCGCGACCGGAAACGGTGTCCTCACAAAAGAAAGGCACCATCCTGGAGATTTACCATCTCAGGGAAAGGTCGACTGTCCTTCTCCGGGGCAGGGCTGTCGGTACCAAGATTGGTGCCGGGAAGGCGCGTGTCATCCATGACGTCAAACACCTGAGTGATTTTCAACCGGGAGAAGTGCTGGTTGCCGATACCACGACACCGGATTGGGAACCTGTGATGAAGACTGCCGCTGCGATCGTGACGAACCGGGGGGGCCGTACCTGCCACGCCGCCATTGTGTCACGCGAACTGGGCATTCCCGCCATCGTGGGAACCGAAAGCACGACGGAGGCAATCCGGAACGGACAGGAGATCACCATCAGTTGCGCCGAAGGCGAAACCGGGAATGTTTATGACGGCCTGCTGGGTTTCGACGTTCAGCAGACGGATCTCAGCCAGTTGGGACACCCCAGGACCAGGATCATGATGAATTTGGGTAATCCAGATCAGGCCTTCAGTCTGGCTTCGTTGCCTGTGGATGGCATCGGACTGGCGCGTATGGAATTTATTATCAACGAATACATCAAAGTTCATCCAATGGCGATCAAGTGTCCTGAAAAGGTGGATGTCGCGACGCGCGCGAAGATCGCCGCGCTGAGTGCCGCTTTTGAAAACCCGGTGGATTTCTTCGTCAAGACACTGGCCGAAGGCGTCGCCACGATTGCTGCGGCAGTGTACCCCAAACCCTGCGTGGTGCGTATGAGCGATTTCAAGAGCAATGAATACGCCACCCTGCTGGGCGGAACATTTTTTGAGCCGGAGGAGGGGAACCCGATGATCGGTTTTCGCGGTGCTTCCCGTTATACACATCCCGCTTACGCCGCAGGATTTGCGCTGGAGTGCGCGGCGATGAAACGGGTACGTGATGAGATGGGACTGACCAACGTCAAGTTGATGATTCCTTTTTGCCGTCGCGTGCAAGAGGGCGAAAAGGTTCTGGAAGCGATGGCTGCGCATGGCCTCAGGCGCGGTGATAACGGACTGGAGGTTTACGTCATGTGCGAGATCCCCAACAACGTCATCCTGATAGACGCCTTCGCAAAACTGTTCGACGGTTTCTCCATCGGCTCCAATGATCTGACCCAGTTGACCCTGGGGGTAGACCGCGATTCCGAGATCGTGGCCTTCGATTTTGATGAGCGCGATCCCGGCGTGAAAGAGATGATCCGCCTGGCGGTGGAAGGGGCAAAGCGTAACGGCCGCTATTCCGGTTTGTGCGGACAGGCACCGTCGGATTATCCCGAGATGGCCGAATATCTGGTGGAACTGGGCATCGACTCCATGAGCCTCAATCCGGATACGGTACTCACCACCACCCGGCTTGTACTGGAGGTGGAACAGCGCCTGTCACGCAATCCCGGATAGCGGAACCGGTTTTCCGGGAAAGGCGCAGCGCAACACCGTGGAAGGAGAGGTTCGTTGAAATTTCAGAGGTGGGAACGGTGAGGTGAACCAGCCATGAATTCAGTCGGCAGAACAGAGCGCACTGAGCCCCTGAATGTAACCGTTGCAGGTGCCTGCGCTCAGTCCAGGCACTTGCTGGAGGTCCTGTGCATTCTCCAACAACAACTTCTGCACCTTTCCGACCAGACTGTGTGCGCAGTTTCCGAACATCTTGGTCTGCCGGTCGGCCAGGTCGAGTCCGTGGTCGAGTTCTATTCGTTTCTTTACAAAACACCGCGTGGAAAGTACCACATCCTGTTCAGCAATTGCCCCAGTTGCGGGTTCAGGCAGGACGGCAGGAATCTGCTGCATGTACTCTGTGACCGCCTGCACGTGGTTGCTGGTGAGACGCGTGCCGATGGGTTGGTCAGCGTGGATGAAACATCCTGCATCGGCATGTGTGATCAGGGCGCTGCCTTGCTGGTCAACGGTATCCCGATCACCCGTCTGGATTCCGTAAAGATCATGCGTGTGGCTGAACGGGTTGAAACGGAAGTTGCGCTCTCGGACTGGCCTGCCGAATGGTTTCGTGTTGAGGACAATATTCGCCGTTCGGGATTGTTGCTCAAAAATGGCTTTGCTGCAGGTGCTGGTATTCGCGCGGCTTTGGCCCGTGGTTTTGATGCCACCCTTGCCGAAATCACCCGCTCAGGGCTGCGCGGGCGGGGTGGCGCAGGATTCAGCGCCGGCATCAAGTGGGCGCTTTGCCGTGAGGCGCAGGGGACGGCGCATTACGTGCTTTGCAACGCCGATGAAGGGGAGCCCGGCACGTTCAAGGATCGTGTGCTGTTGCATAGCCACGCCGATGCGGTGTTCGAGGGAATGACCCTATGTGCTGCCGTGATTGGCGCAAAACAGGGATTTCTCTATCTGCGTGGCGAGTATCGCTATCTGCTGCCGCAATTGCAAACCATGCTGACGCACAGGCGGGAAGTGGGTTTGCTGGGTAACCATATTCTTGGTCAGCGCGGGTTCGATTTCGACATCGAGATCGTCGTTGGGGCAGGTGCCTACATTTGTGGTGAAGAATCCGCGCTGATCGAATCGCTGGAGGGAAAGCGCGGCGTGCCGCGCAATCGTCCACCCTTTCCGGTGACCCACGGCTATCTCGGTCAGCCCACCGTTGTCAACAATGTCGAAACATTTGCCGCTGCCGCCCATATTTCTCTGCGCAGCAGTGCATGGTTCAGGGCGGCGGGCACGGAAAAATCGATGGGCAGCAAGATCCTGAGTGTGAGCGGCGACTGTTCTGCCCCCGGGATTTACGAATATCCTTTCGGTGTGACCATGCGACAGGTACTGGACGATTGCGGCGCGAGGGATGTTCAGGCAGTGCAGATCGGCGGTCCTTCCGGAACGCTGATTGGCAGCGCGGAATTCCATCGCACGCTGGGCTTCGAGGATTTGCCCACCGGTGGTTCGTTCATGGTGTTTGGCCACGAGCGCGATCTGCTGGCCATGATCGTGAACTTTGCCCACTTTTTCGCCCATGAAAGTTGTGGCTTCTGTACGCCTTGCCGGGTGGGCACGACGCTGCTCAAAAACGGACTCGACAGGATCGCCAACGGTCATGGCACGCAATATGACGTGGATGAAATGAAACGTCTGGGCATCCTGGTCAAACAGCGTTCGCATTGCGGATTGGGGCAAACGGCTGCAAATTCCGTTCTGGACTGTTTGCATCGCTTTCCGCATGTATTCGAGCAGCGTCTGGCGCAGGACAGTCATGAACCCTGCTTCGATCTGGACGCGGCGCTGGAAGAGGCTCGACGGATCACGCATCGTGATGACGCGGCTGCCCACCTGGACTAGCGGGAGAATGACATGAGCGCCGGTGCAAACCAACCAGAGTTCAGCCCGAATACCTTCACGATGGACGGCATCGAAATCCCGTTCAAGGATGGACAGACCCTCATGGATGCGGCACTGGCTGCCGGTGTCTATATTCCCCATCTGTGTCATCACCCCGGACTCACGCCGCACGGCAGTTGCAAACTGTGCATGGTCGATATCGGCAGCGGGCGGGCATCGTCCTGCACGACCCCCGCCGTAGCCGGTCAACAGGTCAGCAATAACACGCCTGCGCTGAATGAAGCGCGCAGGACCCTCACGCAAATGTTGTTCATCGAAGGCAATCATCTGTGCCCATCCTGCGAAAAGACCGGCAACTGCACACTGCAGGCGATGGCCTATCATCTCGGTATGCTGGAGGGCCATTTTCCTCAGTTCTTTCAGCGCCGCGAAGTGGATGCCTCGCATTCGACCGTGATGCTGGATCGCGATCGCTGCATACTCTGCGAGTTATGCGTGCGTGCCAGCCGTGAAGTGGACGGCAAGAACGTGTTTGCTGTTGCCGGGCGCGGCATCACTGCACGCCTGATCGTGAATTCGCCCAGCGGAAAGTTGGCTGACAGCGATCTTGAAATCGACGACCTGGCAGCGCACATTTGTCCGGTGGGCGCGATTCTGATCAAGGCGCACGCCTATGAGATACCCATCGGGTGGCGCACCTTCGACCTGCGCCAGATCGACGAGATCGGTCCTGAAAAAGTGATCCAGGCCAGGGTGGGGCATACCGATGACTAAGATCAGGATCGCCACGACTTCGCTCGCCGGTTGTTTCGGCTGCCATACGTCCTTTCTCGATATGGATGAACGGCTGGTGGAATTGCTGGAACATGTCGAGTTCGACCGCTCGCCGCTGAACGATATCAAGCATTGCGGGCCGTGCGACATCGGTTTGGTGGAGGGAGGACTGTGCAACGCAGACAATGTGCATGTGCTGCGCGAGGTTCGCGCCAATTGCCGGGTACTGGTCGCAGTCGGCGCCTGTGCCATCAATGGCGGCATCCCCGCGATGCGCAATCATTTCGGTCTGGGTGCATGCCTTGAAGAGTCCTATCTGAACGGGATCGGCGTGGAGGATCCGCAGATCCCCGACGATGCGGAACTGCCACTGCTGCTCGACAAAGTGCATCCCATCCATGAAGTGGTGCGGGTTGATTACTATCTGCCGGGTTGTCCGCCGTCACCAGAGGGGTTTCTGAGCGTGCTCGGCGATCTGCTGGAAGGTCGGGAACCCGTGCTCCCAAAAAAACTGCTGCATTACGACTGAAGATGGCCCGCCATGAAACAGGACACGACAGTTCCCTCCGGCAATAACCACCAGCCCGGTTTAAGGCGCGTCGCCATCGACCCCCTCTCGCGGGTTGAAGGGCACGGCAAGATCACGCTGATGCTCGATGCAGAGAACCACATCCATGAAGCGCGCCTGCACATCGTCGAATTTCGCGGCTTCGAAAAATTCATTCAGGGGCGTCCCTACTGGGAAGTGCCCTTCTTTGTACAGCGTCTGTGCGGAATCTGTCCGGTGAGTCATCAACTGGCTGCAGCCAAGGCGGTGGATCAGTTGGTGGGTGTCGAGCAACTCACGCCCTCGGCCGAGAAATTGCGCCGTCTGCTGCATTTCGGCCAGGTTCTGCAATCGCACGCCCTGCATTTTTTCCACCTGTCATCGCCCGATCTGCTGTTCGGGTTCGGCAGCAATCCGGCGCAACGCAACATCGTCGGCGTGCTGGACAAATATCCGGAACTCGGGCTGAAGGGCGTGAAGTTGCGCAAGTACGGACAGCAGATCATCGCGGCAATTTCCGGCAAGCGCATCCACGGCACGGCCACCGTGCCGGGGGGCATGAACAAGCCTCTCACCGTTGCCGAGCGCGACACCCTGCTGGCCGGTATCGATGACATTCTGACATGGTGCCAGGACGCGGTGGGGCTGAACGAACAGATACATACCGCACACCCCGAGCACCATGGTTACGCCGCCATCCGCAGCAACTTTCTGAGCATGATCGGCAGCGGCGGAGAATTGGAACTCTACCATGGCGGGCTGCGTGCGAGTTTGCCAAGCGGCGCGCATGTTTTCGATCAGTTCGATTACCGGGGTTATCAGCAGATCATCCGCGAGGAAGTACGACCATGGAGTTACATGAAGTTTCCCTATCTGGTCGAACTGGGCAAGCAACAGGGCTGGTATCGCGTCGGTCCGCTGGCCCGGATGAACAACTGCGACATGATTGCCACACCCCTGGCAGAAGCATCGCGCAGGCGTTTCAAGGAGTTCGGTCAGGGTGGTTTCGTGCATGACACGCTCGCCTACCACTGGGCGCGCATGATCGAAGCCCTGCATTGCGCTGAATCCATCAACCAATTGCTGCGGGATCCGGAAATCACCGGAATCAAACTGAGGGCGGAGGCGGGCGAAATGCGCAGCGTCGGTATCGGCGTCATCGAGGCGCCGCGCGGCACGCTGTTCCATCACTATCAGATTGACGAACAGGGCTTGGTGGAGAAGGCCAACCTGATCGTTTCGACCACAGGCAACAATCAGGCGATGAACGAATCAGTGCGTTTGGTGGCCCATGAATACCTCGACGGTCACGAGATCACCGAAGGTTTGTTGAACCATCTGGAAGTTGCCATACGCGCCTATGACCCCTGTTTGTCCTGCGCCACGCACGCGCTGGGCAAGATGCCATTGCAGGTTGAACTGGTCGACCCGGACGGTGTGTTATTGGATCGGTTGACCAAGGGCGGCAATGGCCTGATCGAAAGAATAGTCTGAACGCCATGGCCAACCTGCTGATTTTCGGATATGGCAATCCTGGGCGCGGAGATGATGCACTTGGTCCTGCGTTGATCGAAC